>NZ_NERM01000005.1:0-276834 GCF_002215235.1 Rhodococcus sp. BUPNP1 | reverse complement strand
AGTTACGGCGGCCATAGCGACAGGGAAACGCCCGGTCCCATTCCGAACCCGGAAGCTAAGCCTGTCTGCGCCGATGGTACTGCACTCGACAGGGTGTGGGAGAGTAGGACACCGCCGAACACCCGTTCCGAAAGGGGACCCACACTGTGGGTCCCCTTTCGTGTTCTCCGGGTTCTCCCCGGACCTGTCGGGGGATCCCACCTCACGGGAAAGTCCTTACGCTCCGAACGCTTTTCGGGTACGGTACGCCCGCTCCGATCGCCGGCGCCCAGCGGATCACGACCTCGTAACAAACACGCTCTGTTCCAGGCTATGCCTACTTATGCCGGTAACGTCCGCTCATGCACGATCGCACGGTTCGTGTGGGTTCGGCGTGTGAGCGCCTGTCGGGGGCGTTCTCGTCGACGACGAGGAGGGGCGAGACGATGACGAATCGATCGACTACGGGTACCGCCGGCAAGTTCACGGCGGTGATCGCGGGACTGGGACTCATCGGCGCGGCCGTCACAGGATGTACGAGCGTCGACACCGACAGCGAGGGTTCGACCCTCGAACGACTCCAGCAGGAAGGCACCGTCACCGTCGGTTTCGCCGGTGAGGCGCCCTACAGCTTCATGCAGGACGGCGAACTCACCGGCGCCACCGTCGCTCTGCACCGCGAGATCTTCAAGAACCTCGGCATCGACAACGTCGAAGGTGTGGCCACCGACTTCGGTGCGCTCATTCCCGGCCTGCAGGCCGGACGGTTCGATGTCGTCAGTGCCGGCATGTCGATCCTGCCGCAGCGTTGCGAACAGGCACTGTTCAGCGAGCCGGAGTTCAACTACACCACTGCGCTCATGGTCCCGCAGGGCAATCCGGAACAGCTCGCCGACATGCAGTCGATCGCCGAGAGCGGCGTCCGGATGGCGGTCATGACCGGCGCGATCGAAGCCGACTACGCCTCTGCGCTCGGCATCGACGCGATGCAGGTGGCGTCTCCCCAGGACGGGATGGATGCCGTCGTCAACGGACGCGCCGACGTCTTCGCGCTGACGGGTATCTCCCTGAACTGGATGAAGCAGAACAACGAGGGTGCACCCGTCGACGTCACCGAGTCGTTCGTCGCGGAGATCGACGGGGTGCCTCAGGTGGGCGCCGGCGGAACGGTCTTCCGCAAGGAGGACACCGAACTGCGCGACGCCTACAACGAGGAACTCGCGAAGATCACGTCCGACCCGCAGAAGTACCTGTCGATCGTCGGCGAGTTCGGGTTCACGGAGGCGGAGATGCCCGATCCGGGGCTGACGACCGAGATGCTCTGCGAGGGCGTTTCCTGATCTCGGCTGCGTCGTAATGGATTTCGGTTCCAAGATCGAACTGCTGTGGAACTCCTTCCCGCAACTGTTCGACGGTCTGCTCGTCACCGTCGAACTGACCGTGGGGAGTGCGGTCTTCGCGTTCCTGCTCGCCGTGGCCCTCGGACTGGCGGCAGGCGCGAAGAACCTCGCCCTGCGCGGCAGTGCGCGGGTGTTCATCGAGTTCTTCCGCGGCACGTCGCTTCTCGTCCAGCTGTTCTGGTTCTTCTATGTCCTTCCGTTGTTCGGGTTCCGGCTCGAATCGATCGTGTGCGGGATCCTCGCCCTGTCGCTCAACTACGGCGCCTACGGAGCGGAGGTGGTGCGCGGTGCGATCGCGTCGGTGCCCAAGCCGCAACTGGAGGCGGCGACGGCGCTGAATTTCGGTTACTGGCAGCGCATGCGACGAGTGATCTTCCCGCAGGCCTGGGCCGAGATGATCCCGCCGCTGACGAATCTGCTCATCCAGTTGCTCAAGGGAACGGCACTGGCGAGCTATATCCTCCTGCAGGACCTCACGTTCCAGATCGAGCAGCTCCGTAGAGGAAGCGGCGACACCATCTTCGCGTTCGGCGTGGGGTTGGTGCTGTACTTCGTGCTCGGCTATCTGCTGACGCTGCTGATGAATGCGCTCGAGGTGCGGGCGAAGAGCCGACTCGGGACCGGTCCCACTCTGCGTGAGATCTTCGGGCTCGCCCCGGTCTTCGATCAGCCGTTGGGGGCACGCTCATGACCGTCGACTGGAGTTGGGAACGCGCGGCCGACGCGCTTCCGGTACTGCTCGAAGGATTTCGGATCACCCTGCTGGCCACGGTCCTCGGATTCGTGGTCGCTGCGGTGCTGGGGCTGGTCGTGGCCGTCGCCCGTCGCTCGTTGCCGAAGGTGCTCGCGACGGCGCTGTCCGCCGTCGTCCAGTTCATCCGGCTCACCCCGCTCGTGGTGCAGCTGCTGTTCGTCTACTACCTGCTCCCGCAGTTCAGTGCGCTGCAGATCGGCATCGCGGTACTGGGGATCCATTACTCGACCTACATGGCCGAGGTGTACCGGGCGGGCATCGACGCGGTGCCGAAGGGACAATGGGAGGCGTGCCGCGCCCTGTCGTTGTCGCCGATGCGTACGTGGCGTGCGGTGATCCTGCCGCAGGCCGTGCGCCGTGTCGTGCCCGCGCTGGGCAACTACGCGGTGTCGCTGTTCAAGGACACCCCGTTCCTGTTCACGATCTCCGTCGTGGAGATGGTGACCGCGGCCCAGCAGTTCGGTGCGCGCAACTTTCAGTACCTCGAGCCGCTCACGCTGGCCGGCCTGATCTTCCTCATCGCCAGCTACCCGACGTCGTTGCTCGTCCGCCGATTGGAGCGTCGCCTTGCCTATTGAGATGCACAAGGAAGCCGGTGCCGACGGCGACTCGCTGCCCGCGGCCAGCTCCGACGGATCCATGATCCGTTTCGACTCCGTGGTCAAGCAATTCGGTAATCATGTGGTCCTCGACCACTTGGATTTCACCGTCGCCCCGGGGGAACGGGTCACGTTGATCGGACCGAGCGGTTCGGGCAAGACGACCATCCTGCGCCTGCTCATGACCCTCGAGAAGATCGACGACGGCGTGGTGTGGGTCAAGGGCGAACCACTGAGCCACGAACGCAAGGGGACGCGTCTCGTCCCGGCCTCCGAGCGCTACCTGAGGACGATGCGTCGCAGCATCGGGATGGTCTTCCAGCAGTTCAACCTGTTCCCCAACATGAACGTGATGGAGAACCTCACCGAGGCTCCGGTCCACGTCCTCGGTCGCAGCAAGGCCGAGGCACGCGACCGTGCGCGGGAGTTGCTCGCGATGGTCGGTCTGTCCGACAAGGAGACCGCCCATCCCACGCAGCTGTCGGGTGGTCAGCAGCAGCGGGTCGCGATCGCCCGTGCCCTCGCGATGGATCCGGAGATCCTGCTGCTCGACGAGGTCACCTCGGCCCTCGACCCCGAACTCGTCGCCGACGTGCTGGACGTGCTGCGGACGATCGCCGAGACGACCGACATCACGATGCTCATCGTGACGCACGAGATGCACTTCGCCCGCGACGTCTCCGATCGAGTGCTGATGTTCGATCAGGGACGCATCGTGGAGGAGGGGCCGCCCGAGCGCATCTTCACCAGTCCCCGTGAGGAACGCACTCGCAAGTTCCTCGACGCGGTGCTGGCGGGGGAGTGAGGCCGGCCGTCAGTCCGCGCGCGGAATCGCCAGGCGCGTCGGCTCGGAGCGGCCGCGCAGGGTGATTTCCTCACCCAGCTCCCACCGTGCGCGTTCGTCCTCGGGAGCGAGCTGCACGGTGCGGGCCGACGCCGCGACGTAACCCGGAACGGTCTTCGCGAGATCGGACAGTCTCGCCGCTTCGTTGACCGGATCGCCGATCACGGTGTACTCGAAGCGTTCCTGCGCGCCGATGTTCCCGGCGACCGCGCGACCTGCC
The DNA here is from genome assembly GCF_002215235.1 of Rhodococcus sp. BUPNP1. Classification (NCBI taxonomy): domain Bacteria; kingdom Bacillati; phylum Actinomycetota; class Actinomycetes; order Mycobacteriales; family Nocardiaceae; genus Rhodococcus; species Rhodococcus sp. BUPNP1. The sequence continues at coordinate 273,038 of NZ_NERM01000005.1, read as the reverse complement.
GTGACCCCGATACCCGCGCGACACTCCGGCACTTCGTCGGCGAGGCGTCGCGCCATCCTTCTCGCGGCGCCGAGCGCGGAGCCGGCGGCGTTGTCGAGGGCGACCGGCGCCCCGAAGATCGCGAGCGCTGCATCGCCCTCGAACTTGTTGACGAATCCTTCGGCCGCGTGCACTTCTTCGACGACGACCGCGAAGAAACGGTTGAGCAGCGCCACCACCTCGGTCGGCGGGCGACTCGCGGCCAACGCGGTGGACCCGACGATGTCGACGAACAACACTGCGACGTCCCGTTCCTCACCGCCGAGGACACCGGGATTGGCCAGCGCCGCGGCCGCGACCTCCCGTCCGACATGGCGGCCGAATACGTCGCGCAGCTTCTCCCGTTCGCGCAGGCCTTCGGCCATCCGGTTGAATCCCGTCTGCAACTGTCCCAATTCGGTTCCGTCGTAGACGACGACCGCGGTGTCGAAGTCGCCCGACGCGATGCGTTGCATCCCGGCGCGCACCGATTCGATCGGCGCGATCGTCGACCGGATGGTGAGGAACATCAGCAGCGAGCCGGTGAGCAGACCGAGTCCGCCGATGGCGAGGATGGTGATCGCCAGTCGCGTGGGCGTGACGGGACGGATGAAGCTGAACACCGCGATGAACAGCAGACCGACGACGGGCACGGCGCTGCCCAGGGCCCATGCGAGCATCACCCGTCCGGTGGTGCCGGCCAGTCGCGGGCGACGAGGCGTCCCGACCTCGAGCGCACGCGCCGCGATGGGGCGCAGCGCGAAATCGGTGAACATGTACGCGAATCCGCATACCGTGACGCCGGCCAGAGTGATGGTCAGCGCGACCTTCGGGATCGTCTGCGGGTCGATGACCCCGAACCCGACGGTGAACAGGATCAACCCGATGAACCACAGCGCTCCCTGCTGGAGGGTGGTACGCCAGGGCATCCGCAACGCGATCCGCTGTTCCTGCGGGGTGGGCGGGCGGTTCTCCAGCGCCCACCGCAGCCTGCGGAGCGTCGCCCGGGTGCCGAGCACCGAACCGACCACGACGGCCGAGACCACGTAGACCGGAGCGAGGATCGCGGTCACGATGAGGAAATCGGAGGTCAGTACCGACGGGCCCGGGATCACGACGTTGATGAGAGCGGCCACGATCAGGGCACCGACGAGATGCGTACCGATCAGCGAGAACGTCAACAGGGTCTGGATCCTGATGCGTTGCCGTCGGATCGGTTCGGCAGGCTCTCCCAGGATCGCCGATCCGAGCGGGGCCGTGCGGTGACTGCGTGCGGGCATGGTCGTTCGAGACTAGTCGAGTCGATCCTCTAGGGTGGCTGTGTGCGTCTTGTGATTGCCCGTTGCCGTGTGGACTACATCGGACGCCTGACGGCTCATCTGCCGACGGCCCGACGTCTCCTCCTCGTCAAATCCGACGGTTCGGTGAGCGTCCACGCCGACGACCGTGCCTACAAGCCCCTGAACTGGATGAGCCCACCCTGCTGGCTCGAGGAGGAGTCCGTCGAGGACGCCGAGGCCCTGTGGGTGGTCACCAACAAGGCGGGCGAGCAGCTGCGCATCACTCTCGAAGAGATCGACCACGATTCGAGCCACGAACTCGGTGTCGACCCCGGTCTGATCAAGGACGGTGTCGAGGCGCACCTGCAGGAACTTCTCGCCGAGCACGTCGAGACCCTCGGGACGGGCTTCACCCTCATCCGGCGCGAATACCCCACGGCGATCGGCCCTGTGGACCTGTTGTGCCGCGATGCCGACGGAGCGACCGTCGCCGTGGAGGTGAAGCGTCGCGGCGAGATCGACGGCGTGGAGCAGCTCACCCGTTATCTCGAACTGCTCAACCGGGATCCGTTGCTCGCTCCCGTCAGCGGCGTGTTCGCGGCTCAGCAGATCAAGCCGCAGGCACGGACGCTGGCCACGGACCGCGGCATCCGCTGCCTCGTGCTCGACTACGAGGCGCTGCGGGGCACCGAGAGCACCGAGTTCAGATTGTTCTGATCGTGCCGCGCCGCAACAGATCCCGCACCGGCCGCAAGCGCGGCGGGGCGGCCGACGAATCCCCGACCTACTTCGGGGCGACGGTGCGCACCGAGAACGGTCCCGCGGGGGCCGAAGGGGAACGCTTCACCGTGCGCACCGTGCCGGGTTCGCGTGCCACCAAGCCGTACCGGTGCCCGGGATGCGATCACGAGATCGCGCCGGGAACACCCCATGTCGTCGCGTGGCCCACCGATGCGCTCGGCGGTGCGGAGGACCGGCGGCACTGGCACAGCGGATGCTGGTCGGGACGCGGGACCCGCCGCCCCACGCGACGCTGGTCCTAGCGTCCGGTCGCCGTTCGGCCGTCGCCTCGGGGAAGGTCGGCGAACGCCTTCTTGACGTCGCGGTACCACCCCATCGCTTTGATCGGGTGCCGCCAGCGTCCTTTCATCTGTTCGTGTGCCGGCTGATGGGTCGCGTCGCCACCTCGAGCGGCATCGCGCAGATGACGATCCTGTGCCTTGATGATCTCGTCGGCGGTCTCTCCGCTGAGCTCCAGGTCGCAGGGGCCACCCAGCTGTCGGCAGGTCATGGTCTTCACGGCGTCTCCTCTGTCGGTGAGGGTCGGTTGCACCCGAGATACTGCGTCGAACTATCGGTACGGTGTGTGTCGATGGCGAGAATCATGCTCCCGATTTCGGTGACCGTCAACGGCACGGAGCGTGTCGATAGAATGGCGGGTATGACCGATTCGCCCGCCGGCCCGCGGCGCCGCGGCGCTGCGCGCACCCGAGAGCTGCTGCATGCGGCGCTCGAACTCGCGGCCGAGGTCGGTTACGCGGGGCTGAGCATCGAAGCGGTCGCACGACGGGCCGGAGTCGGGAAGCACACGATCTACCGGCGCTGGCCGTCCATCGCAGCGCTCCTGCTCGACGCGCTCGGCCTCGTGTGGGTCAGCGATCTGGATTACCGCACGGACGGGGACATCAGATCGGACCTGCACGAGCAGTTCGTGCGCTCGTGCCACGCCCTGTCCACGCCGCCGATCGGACCCGTCTACCGAGCCGTCATCGCCGAGGCCCAAGCGGACCCACAACTCCGGGTCACGTTGTACGAACGGTTCCTGTCCACGGTCGAACAGCGCACCTACGATCGGATCCTGCGAGCCCAGCGCAACGGTGAACTCGTCCCCGGCGCGGATCTGGAGTATCCCGCGGAAGTGCTGTGCGGAACCCTCTACTACCGCTGGTTGTTGACACCCCGGCCTGTCGACGAACACGCGATCGACGGCCTGATCGACATGTTCATGGCCGCCTACGGGAACCGGGCATAGACGGCCGCTGCCGGTCGAACCGGCGCGTCCGTTCCGCGCCTCAGCGGGCGGTGCCCGGTGCGGACGCTCGTGGTGTGGTGTCGCGGTCGGCGATCGCCTGTCGCACCTCGTGCACGGCCGTGCGGATGGTGTCGCCGTAGGGATCGTCGGGGAGCGCGGACAGGTGGTCCTGCGCGCGGTCGAGATGTTCCGCGGCCACTCGGAACGATCCGAGGCGTCGGAAGTCGTCGGCCAGGTTCAGGTGCAGGCTCGGATAGAAGCCCGCGACCCGGAGGGCGTCGTGGTGTTCCCGGGCACGCTCGTCGGTGAGGGCATCGGCAGCGTCGAGGGCGCGGACATCCCAGACCAGGGACTCGGCGGGATCGTCGTACAGGTCGGCGAGATAGTGCGCGAGCGTGCAGCGATGGAACGCGTCGCCCGCCGCACCGATCCGCTCCCACAGGGACAGCAGGTCACGCCGGGCCGACTCGGTGTCGCCGTCGCGGCCGCGGAGGACCGCTGCGCCGATCGCGTCCATCGTGGGATCGGGTGTCGAGGGGGAGGTGGACATGAGACTCCTGTCGAGGTGTTCGGCGAATGCGGGGGCGCTGTATCGGAGAACGCTGTGTCAGGGGGCGCTGTGTCAGGGGGCACTGCGCGGCATGACGAGCGTGGTGAGATCCCCGTCGTCGGCCGATCGGACGGTGACCGGCAGATCGGGACCGCGCACGTCGAGCATCAGGTCGTCGCCGAGCGCGTGACTCCATGCCGGATACACGGTGACCAGGTCGAACCAGATCGTCAGCTCCGGTCCGGTGGCCGTACCGTCGAGCGGCACCTCGTCCCCGTCGGGGAACACCAGGACCGGCCGGTCGGGGGAGGTCCGTAGGCCGACGGTCTCCGGTGCTCGCTGCTCGAGCACTGTCACCACGCGGCGTTTGCCGAGGGCGACCCGCTGCGTCACCGCGGGGAGCGAGTCCAGGAGGAGTCGGTGGTCGGGGAACGGCTCGGGAAGCAGACGGCAGTGGAGGACGTCACCGGCGGAGGTGCGGAAGGTGACCGCCCGCTCATCCGCTTCGACGATCACCGACGGGCTGCACCGGAGCCGGGAGGTCGCGACCCGCAGATCGTCGCCGGCGAGTGTGCCGGCCCAGGACGGGCAGATCGGATCGGTGGGCACGAGCGTCCGGGTGGCGAGCCGGTACCGGTCGGTGGCGGTCAACCTCACGCAGCCGGATCCGGTTTCCATGTGCACGCCGTTCAGCACCGGGATGTCGGGGTCGTGACCGGTGGAGGCGGAGACCTGATCGACGGCCCCGGCGAGGACGGGTCCCGGCACCGTGCAGACCACGCGGCGTGATTCGGCACGTAGGGACGCGCCGAGGGTCTCGGCGGCCCGTCGGAGCCTGTCGGCCTCCGAGGTCATCCCCGCAACGTGGTCGTCGAGCAGTCGCACTGCCTCGTCCGCGTCGGCGGCGAAGAACTCGCCGATGGCGGGCAGCGGCATTCCGATCTCCCGCAACTGCCGCAGCCGGCAGGCGCGCGGGACCTGGGACCGGCAGTAGAACCGGTATCCCGTCGAGGGATCGACGTGCGCGGGGCGCAACAGGTCGGCGTCGTCGTAGAACCGCAATGCGCTCGCGGTCAGTCCGACGAGTTCGGCGAACACGCCGATCGACATCATCTCCGGGTCGGTCACCGGCCCATCATGAAGCTTCGACCGACTCGAAGGTCAAGCCGACGGCTACCGATCGTCAGTTGCGGACCTTGCTGGCCACGGCGGGGGAGCGACCCTGCGCACCGGCACCGACGGAGGGGGAGCGATGCGGTGCCGAGGCGTTCGGCGTACGCGGAGTGGACTGCGATCCCTGCCCGCCGGTGTTCGGCTGCCCGGCCGAGTTCGGGCCGGAGGCCGAGCCGGGGGCATCGCTCTTCGGGATACGCACCGTCCGGTCGGCCTGCGGCAGGGGCGTGGTCTTGTCGGTCTGCGGCAGCGGCGCGGTCTTGTCCGCCTTCGCGTCGGCCTTGACGGATGCCGGCTCCTCCGGGCTCTCGTCGTCCGAACCCTGCTTGTCGCCGCCCTGCTTGTCGCTGCCTTGCTTGTCGCGCGCCGTGCCGAGGACGGTCGTGCGGGGCTCGTCGAGGGAGATCTCCCGATCGAGCAGTTCGCCTTCGCGGTTGATCGCCGCGAGCAGCGTGGGGACGTCGTCGAGCTGCTCGCGAACGGCGTCGAGCTGGCCGAGGATGCGTCCCCGCAGCACGCGGAGTTCCTCCGTGAGGTCGCGCGCGTTGGCGACCTTCCGCTCGGACTGTTCGGTAGCGCGGGTGAGCCGCCGTTCGGCTTCCTGCGTGGCCTCCTCGACACGACGTTCGGCCTCGGCCTTGCTCGTCCGTTCGAGTTCGTCGAGGGCGCCGAGCAACTTCGTGCGGCGCTCGGACATCGTGATCTCGAAGTCCTGCTGCACCTGCTCGCGCTTGGCCTCTGCCTCGGCGTCGAGTCGCTCGGCCTCGGCGCGGGCAGCGGCCACGATCCGCTCGGCCTCGGCGCGGGCCGCGGTCATCGTCCGCTCGTGCTCGGCCGCGAAGGCGATGCGGGTGTCCTCGAGTTCGGCGAGCTTCTTCTCGTAATCGCCCCGGAGGCGGATGCCCTCCTGCTCCGCCAGCGAGATCATCTCGGCGGCGTCGGCCTCGGCGCGGGCACGCAGCTCGGAGGCCTCGTCGGAGGCGAGACGCAGCATCCGCGAGATGCGGTCGCTCATACCCTCGGCGGTGGTGGGAGGCACCGACAGACGGTCGACGTCCTTGCGCAGTTCGTCGATCTCGTTGCGGGCGTTCTCGAGCTGACGGGCCAGATCGCGGGCCTGCGCGGCAGCAGCGTCGCGGTCGGTGGCGGTCACGCGCAGCTCGGCCTCGAACCGTGCGAAGTAGTTGGTCACCTCGTCGCGGTCGAAGCCCTTCCGCACGATGGAGAACGGCAGGTGGCTGGGTGCGCGATCACGATCGAAGACCATGGAGACAATCTACCCGGTCCCTGCGGGTACGACCCGGGTGCGCTCCCGCCCCATCCGTCTTCGGGAGCGCACCGGAACGGCCGTCAGTGAGCGGGATGTGCCGCCGGCTCGACGAGCTCGACGAGGACGCCGCCCGCGTCCTTCGGATGCAGGAAGTTGATGCGCGAATCGGCGGTACCGCGACGGGGAGCGTCGTACAGCAACCGGACGCCGCGCTCGCGCAGCGCCGTGGAGACGGCGTCGATGTCGGAGACGCGGTAGGCGAGCTGCTGCAGGCCCGGTCCGTTGCGGTCGATGAACTTCGCGATCGTGGAGTTCTCGTTCAGCGGGGCGAGCAGCTGGATCATGGTGGACCCTTCGGGGGTCCCCGGAACGGCCAGCATCGCCTCGCGCACGCCCTGCTCCTCGTTGACTTCCTCGTGGGTGGACACGAGGCCGAGGTTCTCGGCGTACCAGGTGAGAGCGGCATCGAGGTCGGGTACCGCGATGCCGACGTGATCGATGGCGGTGACGAGTCCGGAAGCGAGAACGGACGCCGCCGGAGTGGATGTGGGAGAGGTCTCGGTCATGCTCTAGACGGTAGCGGTACCGTTGAGTGCACTCCTATCGGGATTCAGGTGAATATCCGAGTGGAGTTTTCCGATCACATGCCGATCTTTCGGAGGAATGTCCCGTGAGCAGTTCTGTCATCGTCGCCGGAGCCCGGACGCCCATGGGGCGCCTGCAGGGTTCGCTCAAGGATTTCTCCGGATCGGATCTCGGTGGCGTGGCGATCAAGGGCGCACTCGAGCGCGCCGGCGTGGCTCCTGAACAGGTCGAATACGTCATCATGGGCCAGGTGCTCACCGCCGGCGCCGGCCAGATCCCGGCCCGTCAGGCGGCCGTCGCCGCCGGCATCCCGATGGATGTGCCGGCGCTGACGATCAACAAGGTGTGTCTGTCGGGCATCAACGCGATCGCGATGGCCGACCAGCTGATCCGCGCGGGCGAGTTCGACGTCGTCGTCGCCGGCGGCCAGGAGTCGATGAGCCAGGCCCCGCACATGCTCGAGAAGTCCCGCGCCGGCTTCAAGTACGGCGACGTGACCCTGCGCGACCACATGGCCTACGACGGCCTGCACGACATCTTCACCGACCAGGCGATGGGCAACCTCACCGAGTCGGCCAACTCCGGCGACCGCTTCGTCTCCCGCGAGGAGCAGGACGCCTTCGCCGCCGCCTCGCACCAGAACGCTGCCCGTGCCTGGAAGGACGGCCTGTTCGAGGACGAGGTCGTGCCGGTGTCGATCAAGCAGCGCAAGGGCGACCCGATCGTCTTCGCCGCCGACGAGGGCATCCGCCCGGAGACCACCGCCGAGTCGCTCGGCTCGCTGCGTCCGGCCTTCTCGAAGGACGGCACCGTCACCGCCGGGTCGGCCTCGCAGATCTCCGACGGTGCCGCCGCGGTCGTCGTGATGAGCAAGGCCAAGGCCACCGAGCTCGGGCTGAGCTGGATCGCCGAGATCGGCCGTCACGGCGTCGTCGCCGGACCGGACTCGACCCTGCAGTCGCAGCCGGCCCGGGCGATCGCCAAGGCCTGCGAGCGCGAGGGCGTCGACCCGAAGGACCTCGACCTCGTCGAGATCAACGAGGCGTTCGCCGCCGTCGGCATCGTCTCGGCCCGTGAGCTGGGCATCGATCCGGCGAAGGTGAACGTCAACGGCGGTGCGATCGCGCTCGGCCACCCGCTCGGCATGTCGGGTGCGCGCATCGTGCTGCACCTGGCGCTCGAGCTGAAGCGCCGCGGCGGTGGCGTCGGCGCTGCCGCCCTGTGCGGTGGTGGCGGCCAGGGCGACGCGCTCATCGTGCGGGTGCCCAAGAACTGACCCTCTTCCCGAGAGCATGATCACGGCCCCGGCGCAAGCATGCCGGGGCCGTGATGTCTCTCACTGAACTACGGCTTGTCGTAGGCCTTTCGGCACAATGGCCGCATGACCAACATCCTCGACGTGTCCACGCCCGCGAAACGATTCCGGCTGATCGCGATCTGGGAGGCGGTGACCTGGCTCGCCCTCCTGATCGCCATGTTCTTCAAGTGGGTGCTCGGCTACGAAGAGGCCATCGCGATCCCGGGCATGGTGCACGGCGTGGCCGGTTTCATCCCGTTCGTGCTCATCGCGCTCCTCACGGCGTGGTCGCTGAAGTGGGATCTCAAGACGACCTTCCTCGCCCTCGTGTCGAGCGTGCCCCCGTTCGGCACGATCGTCTTCGAGCGCTGGGCCGTGCGTACCGGTCGCCTCGGAGAGCTGTCCGCTCCGGCGACCCGCGAGGACGTCACCGCGACCGTCTGATCTCACGGCTGCGTCCCCCGGTCCGCGCAGCACGATTCGGACCACTCGTGACAAACTGGTGGACGTGACTCGACCCGGTTCCCGTCCAGCACGTTCTGCCGCCGTCGCCGCGGCGATGTCCGGCGCGGTGGATCTCTCACCGCTCAAGGAGAGGGCCTCCGCGCCGCCGCCTCCGCCTCCGTCCGGGGGCGACGGCGCCGCACCCGCTGCCATCGCCCCGATCGTGGACGTCACCGAAGCGACATTCGAAACCGAGGTGCTGCAGCGGTCGACGCAGGTGCCCGTGATCGTCGACCTGTGGGCGACCTGGTGCGAGCCGTGCAAGCAGCTCTCGCCCGTTCTCGAGAAGCTCGCGAACGAAGCGAACGGCGCGTGGGTCCTCGCGAAGGTCGACGTCGACGCCAACCCGCGGATCGCGCAGGCCTTCGGCGTCCAGTCGGTGCCCACGGTCGTCGCGATCGCGGCCGGCCAGCCGCTCGCCGACTTCCAGGGCGTGCAGCCCGAGCCCGCGTTGCGTCAGTGGCTCGACGCCATCCGGAACGCCGTCGCAGGCAAGCTGTCCGGCCCTCCCGGCGCCGAACCGGAGGAACAGCCTGCCGACCCGCGTTTCGAGGCCGCCGAGCAGGCGCTCGAGAACGGCGACTTCGAGGGCGCCGAGGCGGCCTACCAGCTCGTCCTGAACTCCGAGCCGAACAACACCGAGGCGCAGGCCGCGCTGCGTCAGGTGCGTTTCCTGGCCCGCGCGAGCACGGTCCCCGAGGATGCGATCGAGCGCGCCGATGCCGCTCCGAACGACCTCGAAGCCCAGTTCACGGCGGCCGACGCCGAACTGTTCGCGCAGCAGCCGGAGGCGGCCTTCGGTCGTCTCATCGAGTTCGTGCGCCGCAGCGCCGGGGCGAACGCACCGCGGCACGCACCCGGCTCCTCGAACTGTTCGAACTGTTCGACGCCGCGGATCCGGTCGTGGTGTCGTCGCGTCGCAAGCTCGCGATGGCCCTCTACTGATCCCTACGCATCCGTCGGCCCGGCCGCTCACCACTCGTGGTGGGCGGCCGGTGTCGTCTCAGCGGTAACGGCCGGTGCAGGCGGCCTCGCCGCCGAGGACGCCGGTGCGGAAGGCATCCACCCGGGCGAATCCGCTCGGCACCGTGTTGCCGTTGACGTCGCTCGCCGCCAGTCCGTCGGTGAGCAGACCCGAGACCGCTTCGTCGAGGTCGCCGGGGGACAGCCACACGAGCACCTGGCTCGGGTCGACGTTCGAGGCGAGGGTGCTGTCGGGGCTCAGCGCGGCACTGATCACCCCGGACAGACAGGCCGCCCGCAGGGCCGTGCGCGGCTCGGTGAGCGACTGGCCGGCTTCCTTCTGCACCGCGAGGGCGTAGCGGGAGGCGACGAGCACGTAGGCGTTGTAGTCGCCGCGGACACCGGGATCGAATCCGCTTCCCGGCGGGGCGGCCGTACCGCGCTCACTCAGTGCCTCCATGTCGACGCCCACGGTGTTCGTCGCGGGGCAGTACGACACCGGTGAGGTGGCCCGGGCGTCCGAGCACCCGAGGTCGGCGCCCGACAGATCGAGTTGCGGCAGGGCGTCGAGGTCGAAGACCTGGTGGAACGACTCGAAGATCGCCTCGACCGACTCGCCGGTGACCGGTAGCTCGCCGTCGTCGGCGGAGTCGTAGTACTGCGGCAGGTCGGCGCGGCGCGACTCGATCTCGGCGGAATCGATGCGCGCACACGAGCCGGCCCCGTCGGTGAACCCGATCTGCACGGCCGTCACGCGTTCGAAGGCCGAACCGTGGATCGAGTCGGGATCGTTCGGATCGGCGTCGCGGAAGAGCACCATCGACGCGAGCACGTTGTTCAGCCCGTCGGAGGTGTCGAGCTGGAAGTGCGTCGAGCGGCCCTCCGCGACGTGCCGCATGAAGGCACCGGCGAAACAGTCGGCCTGCTGCTCGAACACGATGCCGGGATCGTCCTCGGCGACCAGCCCCGCCGTGTGCTGGACGGCGTGCCCGTACTCGTGGGCGAGGACCGTCACCGCGGCCATCGGCCCGAAGCTGTCGATGAGCTGCGGCATGAGGTAGGTGCGGTCCCATCCGATCTCGTCACCCCCGCTGCAGTAGGCCGCGTTGATGAAGTCGTAGGTGGGTTTGCCGCAGAAACGCGGACCCCGGCGCTCGGACGGATCCCACGACACGATCGTCTCGACCGGGCGGAAGGTGCCCCGGGCGACCGACGCGAACTCCTGACGCCAATACTCCTCGATGTCGGCGATCGCGTTGCCGGCCAGGACGTCGACGGGACCGCCGTCGGTGTTCTCGATCTCGATGTCCGCATCGGGCACCCCGCTGCGTGGACCCGACGCCCCGGAGGTGACGGGCAGCCCCGCCACGGTGAAGGGGTTGTCGTAGATCGACACCGCCGTTCCTTCGATCCGCTGGGCGCATCCCGCCAGCAGGACGACGGTCAGTGCGGGCACCACCAGTCGCGCGAACCGGTGCGTCCGTCGCATGTCGTTGTGCTCCTGTCGTCGGGCAGCGTCACCTCCGCAACGACAACCAGATGGCGCCGTGCGCAGGCAAGGTCACCCGAGCCGAGGCGGGACGCCCGTGCCACGAATGTTCGTCCGCCTCCACGGCGCCGAAGTTGCCCGCTCCGTTGCCCTGGTAGGCGGTCGCGTCCGTGTTGAGGACTTCCTCCCACGTGCCCGGTTCGGGCAATCCGACACGATAGTCGGCGTAGGTGGTGCCCGAAAAGTTGTGCAGGCACGCGACCACCGAGCCGTCGCTGCCGTAGCGCAGGAACGACAGGACGTTGTTGTGCGCATCGTTGGCGTCGATCCACGAGTATCCGCCGGGCGTGGTGTCGAGCGTGTAGAGCGCCGGGTGCGAGCGGTAGATGCCGTTGAGATCGCACACCAGCCGGTGGATACCGGCGTGGAGCGGTTCGTCGAGCTGCCACCAGTCGAGGCCGCGTTCTTCGGACCACTCGGCGACCTGCCCGAACTCCTGGCCCATGAACAGCAACTGCTTGCCGGGATGGGCCCACATGTAGGCGAGCATCGAGCGCAGGCCGGCGGCGCGTGTGGCGTCGTCGCCCGGCAGTCGCGTCCACAGCGTGCCCTTGCCGTGGACGACCTCGTCGTGGCTGATGGGGAGCACGAAGTTCTCGCTCCACGCGTACACGAGCGAGAACGTGATCTCGTGGTGGTGATAGGTGCGGTGCACGGGATCGCGGCCGAGATAGCCGAGGGTGTCGTGCATCCAGCCCATGTTCCACTTCATGCTGAACCCGAGCCCGCCGACGTTCGTCGAGCGGGTCACGCCCGGCCAGGAGGTCGATTCCTCCGCGACCGTCACGATCCCCGGATAGTGCTTGTGGACGGTGGCGTTGAGTTCCTGCAGGAACGCGACGGCCTCGAGGTTCTCACGCCCGCCGTAGATGTTCGGCGTCCAGCCGCCCTCGGGGCGCGAGTAGTCGAGATACAACATCGAGGCCACGGCGTCGACGCGCAGACCGTCGATGTGGAACTCCTCGATCCAGTACAGGGCGTTGGCGACGAGGAAGTTCCGCACCTCGGGGCGGCCGTAGTCGAAGACGTAGGTGCCCCAGTCCAGCTGTTCACCGCGGCGCGGATCGGGATGTTCGTACTGGGGGCTGCCATCGAAGCGCGCGAGCGCCCACTCGTCCTTGGGGAAGTGGGCGGGCACCCAGTCCATGATCACGCCGATCCCGGCGGCGTGGAGACGGTCGACGAACGCGCGGAACTCGTCGGGTGTGCCGAACCGGGAGGTGGGGGCGTAGTAGGAGGTGACCTGGTAGCCCCACGACCCGCCGAAGGGATGCTCGGCGACCGGCAGCAGCTCGACGTGCGTGAATCCGGTCTCGAGGATGTACTCGGCCAGCTGATCGGCGAGTTCGACGTAGTTCAGGCCCGGGCGCCACGAACCGAGGTGCACCTCGTAGACCGCCATCGGTTCCTGCCAGGGCTGCGCCTTCTCGCGGGTCGCGACCCAGTCGTCGTCGTTCCAGGTGTAGCGGCTCTCGGTGACCTTCGACGCGGTTGCGGGCGGCACCTCGGTGGCGAACGCCATCGGATCGGCCTTGTCGCGGACGGATCCGTCGCGGCCGTGCACCCGGTACTTGTACAGCGCGCCCGGTTCGATGCCGGGAACGAAGACCTCCCAGACGCCGCTCGAGCCGAGCACCCGCATCGGGGCGGTGCGTCCGCCCCAGCCGTCGAAGTCGCCGGTGACGGTGACCCCGCGTGCGCCCGGCGCCCACACGGCGAAGGACGTGCCCGTCACCGGGCCGTCCGGGGTCTCGTAGGTCCGCGGATGGGCGCCGAGCACCTCCCACAGCCGTTCGTGCCGGCCTTCGCTCAGCAGGTGACGGTCGAGTTCGCCCAGCGTCGGCATGAAGCGGTAGCCGTCCGCGACGACCTCGACGTGATCGAACGGATAGGTCACCACGAGCCGGTAGTCGGCGAGATCGAAGACCGGGATCAGGGCGCTGAAGACGTCCTCGCCCACGGGTTCGAGCGGATGGTCGCGACCCCCGATGCGGGCGGCGACCTTCTCGGCCCCGGGGCGCAGTGCCCGGATGACCGTCCCCTCCGGATGCGGATGGGCCCCGAGCACCGCGTGCGGATCGTGGTGCTCGCCGGCGGCGAGCAGGTCGAGGTCCTCCGGTCGCGGGCTGTGGCGCCGGCGCGGAACATCGGCGCCCGGCGTCTGGGGCGGCACGGTCACGACTGCCTCCTGTAGGCGAGCGTTGTGCGGGTGGGGATGCCGATCGGGGGCAGGACCAGGATGTGTGCCACCGCCCGCCACGGCTCGAGGCGCACGTAGTTGGCCTGTCCCCACGAGTACTGTTCCCCACTCACCTCGTCGTAAACGGGGAAGTGGTCGTGCCAGTCGTGTCCGATCGCCGGCATGTCGAGCCAGACCGTGCCCTGTTCGGCCCCGTAGGGGTTGAGGTTGATCACCGTGAGCACGCAGTCTCCGGTGGACGGATCGAACTTCGAATAGGCGATCAGCGCGTCGTTGTCGACGTGGTGGAAGGTGATGTTGCGCAGCTGCTGCAAGGCCGGATGCGCGCGCCGGATGCGGTTGAGGGTGGTCAGCCACGGTTCGAGCGACTCGCCGCGCCGGCGGGCCTCGTCGTATCGGCGCGGCCGCAACTGGTACTTCTCCGAGTCGAGGTACTCCTCGCTGCCCGGCCGCACCGCGAGGTGCTCGAACAGTTCGTATCCCGAGTACACGCCCCACGAGGGAGCCAGGGTGGCGGCGAGCGCCGCACGCAGCGCGAACATGCCGGGCCCGCCGTGCTGCAGCGTCTCGTGCAGGATGTCGGGGGTGTTGACGAACAGGTTCGGCCTGGCCTCGTCGGCCTTCGCGGCGAGCTCGGTACCGAACTCGGTGAGCTCCCATTTCGCGACCCGCCACGTGAAATACGTGTAGGACTGCGTGAATCCGCGTCGCGCGAGCCCGTACATGCGGGCGGGCCGGGTGAAGGCCTCCGACAGGAACAGCACGTCGGGATCGGTGCGCTTGATCTCGGCGATGAGCTGCTCCCAGAAGTTCGGGGGCTTGGTGTGCGGATTGTCGACGCGGAAGATGTCGACGCCCAACCGGATCCAGTGCCGGACCACGCGCAGGACCTCGGCGTAGATGCCCTCGGGGTCGTCGTCGAAGTTGATCGGATAGATGTCCTGGTACTTCTTGGGCGGGTTCTCCGCGTACGCGATCGTGCCGTCGGGCAGCACGGTGAACCATTCCGGATGCTCCCGGGCCCACGGGTGGTCGGGGGCGCACTGCAGGGCGAGATCGAGGGCGACCTCGAGCTCGAGTTCCTTCGCTCGGGCGACGAAATCGCGGAAGTCCTGCTCGGTGCCGAGTTCGGGATGGATGGCGTCGTGACCGCCCTCGTCGGAACCGATCGCCCAGGGCGACCCGACGTCGTCCGGGCCGGCGACGAGGGTGTTGTTCGGTCCCTTGCGGTTGACCTTGCCGATCGGGTGGATCGGGGGGAGGTAGACGACGTCGAATCCCATCGCCGCGATGCGCGGCAGATCGGCGGCGGCCGTGGCGAAGGTGCCGTGCCGCGGGGTTCCGTCCTCGTGCCAGCCGCCGGTGGACCGGGGGAAGAACTCGTACCAGGAACCGAACAGCGCGCGGCGGCGATCGGCGAACGCCGTGAACGCCTTTCCGCGGGTGACCAGCTCGCGGAGGGGATGGGCGCGGAGGATCTCGGTGACGTCGGGGGAGAAGGCCGGAGCGACGCGCTCGGCCAGCGGACGGTCGGACCGCAGGGACGCAGCGACCGCGAGCAGAGCGGGACGGTTGCCGCGCGGTGCGCCCTTCGCGGCCTTCTCGAAGATCCGTGCGCCGACCTCGAGATCGTTCGCGAGTTCGGTGGCGTCCTGCCCGGCGTCGGTCTTCGCGGTGACCGCGTGGCGCCAGGTCGCGACCGGGTCGCTCCACGCCTCGACCCGGTAGGTCCACGCGCCGACGCTCGTGGGGGAGAAGGTGGCGTGGAAGGTGTCGGGTTCGGTGCCCGGGACCATCGGGATCCGCACCAGCCTGCCCGCGGATTCGGGATCGTCGGCCGGTCCTCGGACGGCGAGTGTCGCGGCGATCGCGTCGTGGCCCTCACGCCACACGACAGCGGAGACCGGCACCACCTCCCCGACGACCGCCTTCGTCGGATAACGCCCTCCGTCGATGGAGGGTTGTACGTCGTCGATGGCGAGCCGACCTGTCACGCTAGCTCCGTTCCGTGCGGGTCCGGGTGGACGAGCAGGGCCGATGGGGGCAACGACCGTGTCTCGAACCACCGTAATGGAGGTCGCGCCGCGCGGCTGTGCATGCAGCGGGACCCGCGAAGAATCCCCTCTGCAGCACCGAAATTATCTGTAACTCACCGTTCACTTCAATTGACCGGACGGCAACACCCCGCTCCCTACTGTTTGTTCTGCAAGACAACAACAGCCTCCTCGGGGGCACGACGAAGGGAAGAACACATGGGTCTGGTTGCCGGTCTGATCGGAGTCGTCGGAGACCTGCTGCACCTGCTCCTCGGCGGACTCTGAGTCCACCGGCCGACGGGGGGTCGGCCACAGGAGAGAAGGCCCCGCGGTGTGCACGCCGCGGGGCCTCTCCGTGTGCCGGGCGATCCCGTCCGCGACCGGCGTGGATCCGGGCACGTGAGATCCGCCGCCCGGCCGTCACGAAGCGCGGTCGGTCGGTAGTGTGCTCCCCGTGAAAGCACTGCGCCGGTTCACCGTACGAGCCCATCTTCCCGAGCGGCTGGCTGCGCTGGGAGCTCTGACGGCCAACCTCCGATGGTCCTGGCACCCGCAGACCCAGGACCTGTTCGAATCGGTCGACCCGGACCTGTGGCGCCGGTGCAGCAACGACCCCGTCCGGCTGCTCGGCGAGGTGCCGCCGGCCCGCCTCGACGCGCTCGCCGAGGACGGCGACTTCCTCGCCCGCCTCGACGCCGCCGCCGCCGACCTCGAGCACTACCTCACCCGCCCCCGCTGGTTCCAGGAACAGCAGGAGCGCGGCACGACACTGCCCGCCGGCATCGCCTATTTCTCCATGGAGTTCGGTGTCACCGAGGTGCTGCCGAACTACTCCGGCGGCCTCGGAATCCTCGCCGGCGACCACCTCAAGGCCGCCTCCGATCTCGGCCTGCCGCTCATCGGCGTCGGCCTGCTCTACCGGTCCGGCTACTTCCGGCAGTCGCTCAGCGCCGACGGCTGGCAGATGGAGCACTACCCCTCCTACGACCCGCAGGGCCTGCCGCTGCGACTGCTCACCGAGGCCGACGGCACCGCCGCGCTCGTGCAGGTCGCCGTGCCGGGCGGACGCACACTCGACGCGCGGATCTGGATCGCCCAGGTCGGGCGCGTCCCGCTGCTGCTGCTCGACTCCGACATCCCCTCCAACGACGAGGAGCTGTGCGGGGTCACCGACCGCCTCTACGGCGGCGACCAGGACCACCGCATCAAGCAGGAGATCCTCGCCGGCGTCGGCGGTGTCCGCGCGGTGCGCGCCTACACGCGCATCCACGGTCTGCCCGACCCCGACGTCTTCCACATGAACGAGGGACACGCGGGTTTCCTCGGCGCCGAACGCATCCGCGAACTCGTCACCGGCGCCGGACTCGACTTCGACGAAGCGCTCGCCGCCGTGCGGGCCGGCACGGTCTTCACCACCCACACCCCCGTGCCCGCGGGTATCGACCGCTTCCCGATCGATCTCGTGCGCCACTACTTCTCGGGCACCAACGGCGAGAACGAGTCGGCACTGCTGCCCGGCCTCACCGTCGACCGCATCCTCGCGCTCGGACGCGAGAGCAACCCGAACGTGTTCAACATGGCCCATCTCGGTCTGCGCCTCGGCCAGCGCTGCAACGGCGTGTCGAAGCTGCACGGCGAGGTCAGCCGCGGCATGTTCGAAGGACTGTGGCCCGGATTCGACGCCGCCGAGGTGCCCATCGGCTCGGTCACCAACGGTGTCCACGCCCCCACCTGGGCCGCGCGCGAATGGATCGCGCTCGCCAACCGCCTCGCCGGACCCGACCGGGTCGAGGAGGCCCGCGGCTGGGAACTGCTCCAGACCATCGACCGCAAGGAACTGTGGTCGACCCGCAACACGTTGCGCGCGCAGCTCGTCGCCGAGGTGCGTCGCCGGCTGCGCGAGGCGTGGCTCGAACGCGGCGCCACCGAAGCCGAACTCGGCTGGATCGAGTCGGTCTTCGATCCGAACGTGCTCACCGTCGGGTTCGCGCGGCGCGTGCCCACCTACAAGCGCCTCACCCTGATGCTGCGCGACCCCGAACGGCTGCGCGCGCTGCTGCTCGACGACGAACGGCCCGTGCAGCTCGTCGTCGCCGGCAAGAGCCACCCCGCCGACGACGGCGGCAAGGCGCTCATCCAGCAGGTCGTGCGGTTCGCCGACGAGTACGACGTGCGGCACCGCATCGTCTTCCTGCCCAACTACGACATGTCGATGGCCCGCTATCTGTACTGGGGTTGCGATGTGTGGCTGAACAACCCGCTGCGCCCGCTCGAGGCGTGCGGCACGTCGGGCATGAAGTCGGCTCTCAACGGCGGTCTCAACCTGTCCATCCGCGACGGATGGTGGGACGAGATGTTCGACGGCGAGAACGGCTGGGCCATCCCCACCGCCGACGGTGTCGACGACACCCGTCGCGACGATCTCGAGGCCGCCGCGTTGTACGAGTTGCTCGAACGTTCGGTGCTGCCGCGCTTCTACGACCGTGACTCCGACGGGGCGCCGGCCCGCTGGATCGAGATGGTGCGCCACACGCTCGAGAATCTCGGCCCGAAGGTGCTCGCCTCGCGCATGGTGCGCGACTACGCCGTCGACTACTACATCCCCGCGGCCGCGGCGGCCGCGAAGGTGACCGCCGACGACTACGCGGGCGCGCGGGCGCTGGCCGACTACCGGCACCGCATCGAGGCGTCGTGGCCGGGAGTGCGTGTCGCGCAGGTCGATTCGACGCCGATCCCGGACGTGCCGCAGATCGGCCTGCCGCTGGGGCTGACCGCGCACGTCCAGCTCGGCGACCTGACCCCGGAGGACGTCGAGGTGCAGGCCGTGGTCGGGCGCGTGGGCTCCGACGACACGATCGGCGACCCCGTCACCGTGGCGATGGAGCACATCGGTACCGACCCTCTGGGGGAGGAGTTCACCGCGACCGTGCCGCTGCCGCTCGCCGGCGCCGTCGGCTACACGGTGAGGGTACTGCCCAGGCACGGGCTGCTCGCCTCACCCGCCGAACTCGGCATGGTCGCGCTCCCGTAGGAGATCAGGACCCGCCGGGTGCTCGGCCGCGCAGACGCGTGAGTGCCCGGCGGACCACCGCCGGATCGGCCGTCTCCCAGAACGGCGGCAGCGACGCACGCAGATAACCGCCGTACCGCGCGGTCGCCAGACGCGAGTCGAGCACCGCCACCACGCCCCGGTCGTCGGTGCTGCGCAGCAGACGCCCGACACCCTGCGCCAGCAGCAGCGCGGCGTGGTTGGCGGCGACCGCCATGAACCCGTTGCCGCCGCGAGCCTCCACGGCGCGTTGCCGGGCGACCAGCAGCGGATCGTCGGGGCGGGGGAACGGAATGCGGTCGATGATCACCAGCGACAGCGACGGGCCCGGAACGTCGACACCCTGCCACAGCGACAGGGTGCCGAACAGGCTCGTCGCCTCGTCGGCTGCGAACTTCTCGACCAGCGCGCCGGTCGCGTCGTCGCCCTGGCACAGGATCGGTGTGTCGAGACGCTCGCGCAGTGCCTCGGTGGCGGCCTTCGCGGCGCGCATCGAGGAGAACAACCCGAGGGTGCGCCCTTCGGCGGCGGTGACGAGTTCGGCGATCTCGTCGAGATGCGAGGGCGGCAGACCGTCGCGGCCGGGTGGCGTCAGATGCTTCGCGATGTAGAGGATGCCCGCCTTCGCGTGATCGAAGGGCGACCCCACATCGATCCCGTTCCACGCGAGATCGCCCTTGTCGGACGGAGGTTCGGCACCGGAGGCGGAGGTGGTGTCGCTGCGGGCCGGCGACTGCGGCGGCAGACCCCAGTTGACCGCGAGTCCGTCGAACGACCCGCCGACCGTGAGGGTCGCGGAGGTGAGGATGACGGTGGACTCACCGAACAACCGGCTGCGCAACAACCCACCGACCGACAGCGGCGCGACCCGCACGGTGCGGCGCACGTTGCCGCGGAACTCGTCGGCGGCGAGCCACACGACGTCGGGTCGCTGCGAAGGGTCTCGCTGCTCGAAGGTCGTCAGCACCCGGACCGCGCAGTCGTGCACCTCGTCGATCTCCGCGAGCGCCTGACTGCGGGCCGCGGCGACCTCGGGATCGGTGCCGGGCTTGGCCGGTCCGATCGCCGTGTGCACGGCCCAGGCGGCATCGCGGATCGAGGCCAGCGCGGCCGCGGCGCCCTCGGGCAGCTCGTCCCAGCGACCCGCCGGTAGTTCTTCGAGGAACGACTCCCAGTTCTCGGCGGCACCGTCGAGCCGGTCGATCTCCTCGTCCTCGACGAGCTTGACGCAGCGCCGCGCGGCCGCCGACACCGTGCCCGGCGACAACTCGGCGGTGGCGACGTTCGTGATCCGATCGACGAGTTCGTGGGCCTCGTCGACGACCACGACATCGTGCTCGGGCAGGATCGAGATGCCGGTGATCGCATCGATGGCGAGCAGCGCGTGGTTGGTGACGACCACGTCGACCTGCGCGGCCTCGGCGCGCGCGATCTCGGCGAAGCAGTCTTCTCCCACCGGGCACCGCGACTTGCCGAGGCATTCGCGCGCGGTGACGGACAGCTGACGCCAGGCCTGATCGGAGACGCCGGGGGACAGGTCGTCGCGGTCGCCGGTCTCGGTGGTGGACGACCACTCCGTCACCCGCCGCACCTCGCGGCCGATGCGCGAGAGGGCGAACGCGTCGAACAACTCGGCGTCGGGCGTCTCCTCGGCGAGACCGGTATGGATCTTGTTCAGGCACAGGTAGTTTCCGCGACCCTTGAGGATCGCGAAACGCGGGCGCCGGCCGAGCGAACCGGCGAGGGCGTCGGCGAGTCGTGGCAGGTCGCGTTCGACGAGCTGCCGCTGCAAGGCGATGGTCGCGGTGGAGACCACCACGGTGCGGCCCGTCTTCACCGCGTACCGGATGCTCGGCACGAGATAGGCCAACGACTTGCCGGTACCCGTGCCGGCCTGCACGGCGAGGTGTTCGCCGGTGTCGATGCTGTGCGCGACGGCCGAGGCCATCGTCAGCTGGTTGCGCCGCTCCTTACCGCCCAGCGCGTGCACCGCGGTTCGCAGCAATTCTGGGACTTCGGGGAGATCCGGCACCGGCACAGGGTATCGGTCCCCACCGTCACCTTCGGCCTGCGGCCCCGCTACCTGTGACTTCGGTGATATCGGTGACGCCGGGAAGGTCGGTGACCAGCTCGACACCGGCCTCGCGCATCCGCTCGAGGGCGGGGCGGATCGTCGTCTCCGACACCCCCGCGGTGTAGGGCAGCAGCACCTGGGCGCCGAAACCCTCCTCGATCGCGTCGAGCGCGGTGGCCCGCACGCAGTGGTCGGTGGCGATCCCGACGATGTCGACGTCCGTCACGCCGCGGTCGCGCAGCCACGACGCCAACGTCGTGCCCTCGTCGTCGGTTCCTTCGAAGCCCGAATAGGCGGCGTCGTCGGCACCCTTGGAGAAGACGGCCTCGAACCGGTCCGTGGTCAGCTCCGGGTGGAAGTCCGCGCCCGGCGTCCCTGCCCGGCAGTGCGGCGGCCACGAGTCGACGAAATCGGGTTCGGGAGAGAAATGGTCCCCGGGATCGACGTGGTGGTCGCGGGTCGCGACGATGTGCGCGTACTCGTCACCGCGCGCCTGCAGGAACCGGGTGATGTCGGACGCCACCCGCGAGCCGCCCTCCACGGCGAGCGAACCGCCCTCGCAGAAGTCGTTCTGGACGTCGACCACCAGCAGTGCGCGCATGGCACTCACCCCTCACGGACGAAGCGGGTGGGGATGGCGGGATCCCCGGCCGAGAGCGTCAGGCCCTCCCACGGCAGACGCACCATGCCCTGCCGGAGGTACTCCCGGCTCTCCTCCAGGGTAGGCAGATCGCCGACCGCCTCGCCGCCGCGGACCAGCGGGATCATCAGTTCGTGGACCTGCGAACCCTCGCCCGGCGGGACCTGCTCGGCGCGGGCCGGGTACACGACCTCCTCGACGAACGTGCCCGTCCTCCGCGCGTACCGGACGGCCCGCTTCGCGCCCCCTCGGGACTCCTTCGACGCACTGCGCTTCTCGACCGGGATGCCGTCGACCTCCACGAGCTTGAAGACCATGCCCGCCGTCGGCGCCCCCGACCCGGTGACCAGCGACGTGCCCACCCCGTAGCCGTCGACCGGCTCGGCGCGCAGACCCGCGATCCCGTATTCGTCGAGATCACCGGACATCACGATCTTCGTGCGGGTCGCGCCGAGTCCGTCGAGCTGTTCGCGCACCTGGCGGGCAAGCACACCGAGATCGCCCGAATCGATCCGCACGCCACCGAGTTCGGGGCCGGCCACCGCGATCGCCGTGTTCACGCCCTCGGTGATGTCGTAGGTGTCCACCAGCAGGGTCGTGCCCACGCCGAGGCTCTCGACCTGGCTACGGAAGGCGGACGCCTCGTCGCGGCCGGCCGTCGTGGTGTGCAGCAGGGTGAACGCGTGCGCGGCGGTACCCGCCGCGGGGATGCCGTACCGTTGCGCGGCCTGCAGATTGGATGTCGAGTCGAAGCCCGCGAGATAGGCGGCGCGCGCCGCGGCGACCGCCGCTTCCTCGTGGGTGCGCCGTGAACCCATTTCGATGAGCGCGCGGCCGTCGGCCACACTCACCATCCGCGCCGCGGCCGAGGCGATCGCACTGTCGTGGTTGAAGATCGACAGCGTCAGCGTCTCGAGCAGCACGCACTCGGCGAAGGTGCCGCTCACCGACAGGATCGGCGAACCCGGGAAGTAGAAGTCGCCCTCGCGGTAGCCGTCGATGTCGCCGGAGAACCGGAAGTCGCGCAGCCACTCGACGGTCCGCGGAGCCAGGAAACCGGCGGCCAGTTCGAGTTCGGCCTCGTCGAACCGGAACGATCCGAGTGCCTCGATCAACCGTGCGGTGCCTGCGACGACGCCGTACCGCCTGCCCGGGGGAAGGCGCCGGGCGAAGACCTCGAAGACGCACGGGCGGTCGCCCGTGCCGTCCGCCAGGGCAGCCTCGAGCATGGTCAACTCGTACTTGTCCGTGAACAATGCGGTACCGGGACGACCGGCACGGTGAATGGCTTCGGGCACCCGATCACTGTAGAGCCACGCCCTCCGAGGCGGGTTTTTCGCGATGCTCCGAAGTCGTACCCTGGGAACATGGCGCCGTGTAGTACGACCACTCCGCTCGACGTCCGATCGACGGCGGCCCAGGCCGTTCGGGCCATGGCGGGACAGGCCGTTCCGGCCGAGGCCGAAATCGTCGAGGAGATCGAAGCGGTCGACAGGCCATGGGTGACCGTGGTCTGGGACGACCCCGTCAATCTCATGCACTACGTGACGTTCATCTTCCAGAAGCTGTTCGGGTACAGCAAGGCCAAGGCCACCGAGCTCATGCTCAAGGTCCACAACGAGGGCAAGGCCGTCGTGTCGAGTGGTTCGCGTGACAAGATGGAACACGACGTGCAGCGTCTGCACGCCGCCGGACTGTGGGCGACGATGCAACGCGACGAATGATCCCCACAGGAGGGCCCGACCGACGTGCGGCAGTGGACCAGGAAGAACTCGCTCAGCGGCCCCAAGCTCCGGTCGGAGATGGACGCCCACGAAGCGTCGGTGCTGCGGTCGCTCGTGTCCTCCGTGCTGGGCATGCTCGAGGAACGCGCCGGACAGGCCCCGCAGGACGACCTCGCGGCGCTGACCGGCCTGCGCACCGGTAACGCCACCCCGCCCGAGATCCCGGCGCTGCGACGCCTCCTACCCGAGTTCCACCGCCCCGACGCCGATGCCGTCGCCGATGTCGGCGACGACGCAGCCGACCTCAACGGTGCGATGCGGAGCCTGCACGAACCGAGCATCATCGACGCCAAGCTCGCCGCCGGCGCGGTCATCCTGCGCACCGTGCCGGAGGGCGGCGGCAAGGTGGTGCTCAATCCCGAACAGGCCGAGGCCTGGCTGTACGGACTCAACGACGTGCGGCTCGCGCTCGGTACCACCCTCGGCATCGACGCCGACACCCCCGACGTCCTCGACGACGACGATCCGCGTGCCCCGCATCTCGACGTCTACCACTGGCTGACGTGGATGCAGGACTCCCTCGTCCAGGCGCTGCAGCCGTGATCGTGCCGAGACCGACCGATTCGCTGCTCGACGTGGCGGGTCTGAGTGTCGGTCACTGGCAGCACCTCGATCCCGAGGTCACCGTCGGCACCCCCGAGGTTCCCGGTACGGGCGCCGCCACGGGATGCACCGTCGTGCTCGCCGACCCGTCCGCCGTCGCCTCGGTGGACGTGCGCGGCGGGGGACCGGGCACCCGGGAGACCGACCTGCTCGATCCGAGCCACTCCGTGCAGCGCGTCGACGCGGTGCTCCTCACCGGAGGCAGTGCATACGGGCTGGCTGCCGCCGACGGCGTGATGCGCTATCTCGAGAAGAACGGCAAGGGGATCCCGATGGGCGCGCCCGGCGCGGTCGTCCCGATCGTCCCCGGCGCCGTCATCTTCGACCTGCCGGTGGGGCAGTGGTCCGCGCGCCCGACCGCCGATTCCGGTTGCACCGCCGCGGCCACCGCCAGTTCCACACACTTCGCGCGCGGCAGTGTCGGTGCGGGCACCGGTGCCCGCGCCGGGGCGCTCAAGGGCGGCATCGGATCGGCGAGCGTGCGGATCACGGACGGCCCCGCGGCCGGGGTGACCGTGGCGGCGCTGATGGTGGCGAACCCCGTCGGCTCGGTGTTCGACCCCGTGACCGGCCTGCCCTGGGGTGTCGACGCCGCGCGCGCCGAGGAACTCGGACTGTCGTCGCCCTCCGCGTCGGATCTGGCCGCGGCCCGCGCGCTCGGCGACAAGGGCACCGTCCTCAACACCACGATCGGTGTGGTCGCCACCGACGCACCGCTGTCGAAGGCCGCGTGCCGTCGCGTCGCGGTCACCGGGCACG
This sequence comes from Rhodococcus sp. BUPNP1, assembly GCF_002215235.1. Taxonomy (NCBI): domain Bacteria; kingdom Bacillati; phylum Actinomycetota; class Actinomycetes; order Mycobacteriales; family Nocardiaceae; genus Rhodococcus; species Rhodococcus sp. BUPNP1. Next base: position 248,672 of record NZ_NERM01000005.1, on the reverse strand, counting down.
ACGGTCTCGGCCGCGCGATACGTCCCGCGCACTCCCCGCTCGACGGCGACACGATCTTCGCGCTCTCGACCGGCACCGCCGACGTCTCCGACGCACTGGGCGATGCCCCGTCGATCCCGGCCTTCGCCGCCGAACTGCCGATCCTCGCCGCGGTGTGCGAGGCCGCGGCGGTGGTGGTCGAACGCGCGATCGTCGACGCCATCCTGTCCGCGACCTCGGTGGCCGACATCCCCGCCTACCGCGACGTGCTGCCCTCGGTCTTCGGCCGCTGACCGGTACGTGACGGCAGAATGGTGCCATGACCATTCCCGGCGGTACCGGCGCCGACACCCGCATCCGGCCGATCTGGCAACGTGCCGGTCTGTGGATCGGCGGGTTCGTCGCGATGCTCTACGGCATCGAGGCCGTCGATGCGGTGCTCCCCGCCGATCTCGACGCGGCCGGTGTCGAACCACGCACCGCCGACGGGCTGTGGGGCGTGTTGTTCGCGCCGATCCTGCACGCCGACTGGGCCCACCTCACCGCCAACACCGTGCCCGCACTCGTCCTCGGCTTCCTGGTGCTGCTCTCCGGCATCGGGCGCGGCCTGGCCGCGACAGCGATCATCTGGGTCGTCGCCGGGGTGGGGACGTGGTTGATCGCCGGCTCGGGTGAGACCCACATCGGAGCGTCGAGCCTGATCTTCGGGTGGCTCACCTACCTGATCGTGCGCGGGGTGTTCACCCGCAAGGCCGGGCAGATCCTGCTGGGAGTCGTGGTGCTGTTCCTCTACGGCGGCATGCTGTGGGGCGTGCTGCCGAGCGAACCGTGGATCTCCTGGGAAGGGCACTTCTTCGGTGCGGTCGGCGGCGTCCTCGCGGCATGGGCGCTGTCCGCGGACGCGCGTCGCGCCCGCCGCACCACCACCTCCGTCATGCCACGCTGACCACCCACGTCGACAACCCACCGATCGGCCGCGCGAAGAGGCAGAACGATCCGCGCGTCACACCTTCCCGGCCACTGTGAGTCTGCGCCGCAATACGCGCGTTGGCTTCATCGAGGGACCTTCGGCATGGCAGCATGGCTGATATGCGCATGACCGTTCTGGGGTGCTCGGGCAGTGTGGCCGGGCCTGATTCCGCAGCCTCCGGCTATCTGCTGACGGCACCGGACACCCCACCCCTGGTCATCGACTTCGGTCCCGGCGTCCTCGGTGCGCTCCAGCGCCACGCCGACCCCGGCGAAGTGTCGATCCTGCTGTCGCATCTGCACGCCGATCACTGCCTCGACCTGCCCGGTCTGCTGGTCTGGCGCCGCTATTCCCCGTCGCCGCCGCAAGGTCGCGTCCTCACCTACGGTCCCGCCGGCACCGCCCACCGCATCGGCGTGGCGTCCGCGGAGATCCCCGGCGAGGTCGACGACGTCAGCGACACCCTCGACGTCCGGATGCTCGGCGACGGCGAGCAGATCCGGTTCGGGAGCCTGACCATCTGCCCCGGCCGCGTCCACCACCCGCCGGAGGCCTACGGCTTCCGCATCACCAGCGACTCCGGCCGCACCCTCGTCTACACCGGCGACACCGGGATGTGCGATTCGGTCGTCGAACTCGCCCGCGGCGCCGACGTGCTGCTCGCCGAGGCGTCGTGGACCCACGCGCCGGGGGAACGCCCCGAGGGCGTGCACCTGTCGGGTACCGAGGCCGGTCGCGTCGCAGCCCTCGCGGGTGTCGGCGAACTCCTCCTGACCCACATCCCGCCGTGGACCTCCCGCGAGGACGTCATCGCCGAGGCCAAGGCCGAGTACTCCGGACCGGTCCACGCGGTCACCGCCGGAGACGTGTACCGCATCTGAAAGGCCCGTCCCCGGATCGCCTAGGCTCGGACGAGTGACGACACGAGAAGACGGCAGAGCGGACGACGAACTCCGGAACATTCGCATCACCCGGGGTTTCACCAACCACCCGGCGGGCTCCGTGCTCGTCGAATTCGGACAGACCCGCGTGATGTGCACCGCCAGCGTCGAGGAAGGCGTCCCGCGGTGGCGTAGGGGCTCCGGTCTCGGCTGGCTGACCGCCGAGTACGCGATGCTTCCCGCCGCCACCCACACCCGCAGCGGACGCGAATCGGTCAAGGGCAAGCTCGGCGGCCGCACCCAGGAGATCAGCCGGCTCGTCGGCCGGTCGCTGCGCGCATGCATCGACCTCGCCGCGCTCGGCGAGAACACCATCGCGATCGACTGCGACGTGCTGCAGGCCGACGGAGGCACCCGCACCGCGGCGATCACCGGCGCCTATGTCGCACTGTGCGACGCGGTGACCTACCTGCGTGCCGCGGGCAGCCTCGCCGACCCGCAGCCCGTCTCGTGCCAGATCGCCGCCGTCAGCGTCGGCGTGGTCGACGGACGTGTCCGTCTCGACCTGCCCTACGAGGAGGACGTGCGCGCCGAGGTCGACATGAACGTCGTCGCCACCGAGACAGGCACCCTCGTCGAGGTCCAGGGCACCGGCGAAGGCGCGACTTTCCCGCGTTCCACGCTCGACGCGATGCTCGACTCCTCGCTCGCCGGCATCGAGGAACTGTGCCGGATCCAGCGCGAGGTGCTCGCCGAGCCGTACCCGGGCACCCTGCCCGAGCCGGTCGAGGCGGAGATCGTCAAGAAGAAGTTCGGAGTCTGACGTGCGGGTGCTGGTCGCAAGTCGCAACGCGAAGAAGCTGCGCGAACTGCAGCGCGTGCTCGACCGCGCCGGGATCGAGGGCATCGAACTCGTAGGTCTCGACACCGTCCCGCCCTACCCGGAGGCACCCGAGACGGGGGAGACCTTCGAGGCGAACGCCGGAGCCAAGGCCCGCGACGGCGCAGCCGCCACAGGGATGCCCTGCGTCGCCGACGACTCCGGTCTCGAGGTCGACGCCCTGCGCGGCATGCCCGGCGTGCTCTCGGCCCGCTGGAGTGGACGCCACGGCGACGACGAGGCGAACACCGCACTGCTGCTCGGCCAGATGCAGGATGTGCCGGACGAGCGTCGCGGCGCGGCCTTCGTGTCGGCGTGCGCGCTCGTGGTGCCGTCGGACGACGGATTCGTCACGACCGTCGTGCGCGGCGAATGGCGCGGCAGCATCGTGCGCGAGCCGCGCGGCGAGAACGGTTTCGGCTACGACCCGGTCTTCCGCCCCGAAGGCGAGGAACGCACCGCCGCGGAACTGTCCGCGGAGGAGAAGGACGCACAGTCGCATCGAGGACGGGCACTCGCCCAGCTCGTGCCCGCCCTCGCTGCGCTCGCCGCAAGCGCCTGATTCGCGGCTCGCCGCGAGCCGCTAACGCGCGCCGGCCTGCGTCCCACGCTCCTCGCGCACGGGCTCCTCGGCGCCGGTATCCGATGCAGCATCAGCGTCGGGTGCCGGCGCCGCAGCCGTCTCGGCCGTCGATTGCGTAGCCGGTTCGGCGGGTCCGGTCGGCTCGTCGCCGCGGGAGAGTTCACCGCCCACGACGGGCCAGCCCGCAGCGACCAGCTGTTCACGGACGCGCTCGACGTCCTGCGGGTCCGGTTCCTCGTGGATCACCCCTGCCACGATCTTCCGCAGGGTGTCGTGGTCGACCTGCCGCTCCGGGTGCTCGGACGCGGTCGCCGCTGCCGTCTCGATCGCCTCGAGGAGTTCCTCGTCGGTGAGACGACGCTTGAGCACGGCGAGCAACGCGAAGTGATCCTTCGCCGGGATCCCCTCGGGATATCCCGCACGCAACCAGTCCAGTACCACCCGTGGATTCCAACGCGCCATCGTCGCCTCCTCACTCACCGTCCCGCACGGACCGTTCGAACCCGAAATGTCCGGCCGGGACCCCCTGTCAGGGTCACAGGGTTCCCGCCACGATAGCGAGGAACACCGGATTCGCCCCGTCAGGGCAGTGACATGCCCCTTTTCAGGGCAGCGACATGTCCCCTTTCAGGGCAGCGACATGTCCCGCAGATACGCCGTGACCATGGCGGTGAGCTCGTCGGCCACGACGTCCCGATGCACCGGGGGACGGTCGAGAACGTACGAGACGGCCACGTTCTCGACCGTACGCACGAGAATCCACGCGATCGCCTCCACCGGACGGTCGCCGCGCCCGCGGAGATGGAAACGCAGCCACATGTTGAGCAGGTCGTCGATCCGTCGTTCGAAGGCGGCGAGCCGGCTGTCGGACGAGCGCGGTAGTTCCTCGATGAGCACCTGGAGCAGGCGCGGATTCTCGGCGAGCGCGTCGAGCAGTTCGCCCATCGTGTCGCGCACCGATACGGGGGTGGGCGGGCCTTCGAGAGCGTCCGCGAACACGCGCGAAATGCGAGCATGCATCCCGTCCGTCCAGCGGTCCACCACCTCCGCGACGATGGCGTCCTTGTCGGGGAAGTACTGGTACAGCGAGCCCGGACTGATCCCCGCCACGCGCGCGATCCGGTTCGTCGAGGCACCTTCATAGCCGTTTTCCAGCAGAACCGTGCGACCTGCGGTGATGATCCGTTCGACCATCGCGCGGGAACGTTCCTGTTGCGGCGCGCGCCGCCGGCGCCGGTCGCTCGGGCTCATCGCCGTACCGGAAACGCGAATTGAACGCGAGTAACAGCTCGTGTGAACATCGCCTCATGGTGACACAGGAGTTGCTACGGGACGAGAGCACGCGCCCGTACCCCACGCGGTACGAGGGCAATCGGCCCCGCAACGAGCGCATCGGGAGACCGCTGAAGAAGTTCGCCCGGATCCACGAGGTGGATCAGCACCTGCTCGACCGCATCGGCCGGAGGATGTTCGCCCGCGACGAGGTGGGGGCCGCGCTCGTCCGCGGTATGCGCCGCGACCGGGACGACCCGGAACGCGTCACCATGAAGCAGTTCCACCGGGCACTGGAACACGGGATCGACGCGGTACCCGATGCACCCGCTGCGCTGCGCGAGTTCTTCGCCGTCGTCGACACCGTCCCCGACTGGGTGGACCGGGACCTGCTCGAGAAGGGTGCACGGGCATTCCGTCGCATGGGCCGCACCCGCAACGACGTGCTGCTCCAACTGTCGCTCATCGGTGGCTACCGCTTCGGCGGGCCGCCGGACCTCCTCGTCGAGACCGGCGGACTCACCGGATCCACCGCCATGCGCCGTCTCGGCGAGACCCAGAAGTGGGGCACCGCCGTCGGTGAGCCCGGCGGCATGCGCCGGAACGGGGACGGCTTCAAGCTCACCGTGCACGTACGCGCCATGCACGCACTCGTCAACGACCGGTTCGAGAACAACGGCCGATGGGACATCGAGCACTGGGGACTGCCGATCAACCAGACCGACCAGGCCGCGACCCTCGGACTGTTCAACGGCACCCTGCTCCTGGGTGTTCGCGCACTCGGCTACACCGTGAGCCGCGACGAATCCCGCGCCGTGATGCACCTGTGGAAGTACGTCGGCTGGCTCATGGGCGTGGACGAGGAATGGTTGTTCGACTCCGAACGCGAGCAGCACCGCTTCAACTACCATGTGGTGCTCGTGCAGGACGACGTCACACCCGCGGGCGCCGATCTGTCCCGCGCGCTCGTCGACGGTCAGCGCACGCTCGACTACGGACGCTTCTCCCGGGTCCGGGGTGCCTACGAACGACTGCGGCTGCTCAGCATGCTGCGCTTCTTCCTCGGGGAGCAGGGACTCCACGATCTGGGGCTACCGGTCACCCCGCCCTGGGCGGTCGTCCCCGTCGTCGCGACGAACATCGTCAAATCGCAGGTCCTGAAGAGATCGGCTCCCGGGCGCCGGTTGCTCGAACACCTCGGCGACCGTGCGGCACGCCGCGAACTGGCACTGAAGTTCGGTGCCGCGAAGCCGGACGTGGGCGCCCTGCAGGTATGACGAAAGCGGCCGCGGGAGGAGCATCGTGCTCCTCCCGCGGCCGCTTCGATCGGGAACTCGCGACGCGTGCCTACCGCGCAGATCAGCTCGCGTCGTGGGACGAGAGTTCGTCCTCCGCCCTGTCGTCCTCTGCCCCGTCCGTCTCGTCGAGGATCCAGCGCATCTCGACCACCGTGCCCTTCGGGCCGGCCGAGACCTGGACGTCGCTGGCCAGATTGCGGATCAGCGTCAGCCCGTGACCGCGTGAACGTCGGGCATCGCTGTCGACGGCGTCGTGCCAGGAGCCGTGGTCGACGACCCGCACGACCACCTCACCCTCGTCGGGCAGATACGTCGCCTCGTAGTCGAGCGTCCCGTGCGCATCGTCCGGCGCATAGGCGTGCTCGACGGCATTCGCGAGCGCTTCGTAGCTCGCGAGCAGTATGTCCTGTCGTTGGTCCTCGCTGAGGGGAAGCTTCGCCAGCCACCGCCTCGTGACGACCCGCAGGCCTGCAATCTCGGTCGGGTCGGCGTGCACACCCGACGAACGGATCTCGTCGGGAAAGAGCAAAGCTGACTCCTCGGGCGCAGACGACATGGCTCCTCGGTTCGTCGGGTACGGCGGTCTACTCGGAGACGCCTTCCGGCGAGGCACCGAGGCCGACGAGCGCGTCGTCGAGCTTCGGATGGATCGCCAGGACCTCTCCGAGGCCGAGGAGTTCGAGCGGGCGTGCCGTGGCACTGCCGTGTGCCACGACGGCGAAACCGGTGCTGTCGGCGGCTCGCTTGGACAACTCGACCAACAGAGCGATACCCATCGAAGCGAGGAAATCAACCCCGCTGAGGTCGACGATCAGTCCGGAGATGTCGGAGTCGAGGAGCGCGAGGGCTTCCTGCTCGAGGAGCGGGGCACTCGTCATGTCGACTTCGCCGTTGGCGGACAGCACGGCCACGGAGCCGTTGCGGGTCGTGGAAAGAGTCATATGCGGATGCGCGGTCATGGGATCGTTCACCTTGCCATCATGCAAGATCGTGCCGATAGATGCACACATCGGTCCGTCGGCCGTGGCCGCGACCCGCCGTGACCACCCTGTGATTATGCTGTCGTCGAGTCTGTAATGTTCCCTTTCGAGCAGGGAGGGAGGGGCGCCGAGTGGACATGCACCGAGCGCAGAGCGAGTCGGTCGAACCACCGTCGTTGCTCCTCATCGAGGACGATCCGGGTGACGCGCTCATCGTGGAGGAACTCGTCGTCGACAGTGCCCCCGAGATGACCGTCGTGTGGGTGCAGACACTTGCGCAGGCCCGCGACGAACTCGCCACATCGGCTCCCGATTGCGTACTTCTCGACCTCCACCTGCCCGATGCGAGCGGCCTCGAAGCCGTCGCCCGTATCCAGGAGATCACCGATTCCGTCCCCATCGTCGTCCTCACCGGCCTCGCGGAGGAACAGACCGGCCTCGCCGCGCTGTCCGTGGGCGCCCAGGACTATCTCGTCAAGGGACGCGTCGAACCCGATCTGTTCGGCCGCGCCGTCCGCTACGCCATCCAGCGAAAGCAGACCGAGATCGCGGCGGCGGAACTCCAGGCGAGTCAGCTTCACGCGCAGGAGAACGCCCGACTCGAACGCGGCCTGCTCCCGTCGCCGCTCCTGCGCGACGGGCAGGACTTCGACGTCGTCGCCCGTTACCGACCCGGCCGGTCGTCGGCTCTTCTCGGCGGCGACTTCTACGACGTCGTGCAGACCGGCGACGGCACCGTCCACGTCCTCATCGGCGACGTCTCCGGTCACGGTCCCGACGAGGCAGCCCTCGGCGTGGGCCTGCGCATCGCGTGGCGCACGCTCGTGCTCAGCGGGGTCGACGGTCCCCGCCGCTTGCACCAGCTCGAGGAGATCCTCGTCGCGGAGCGCACCGAGAGCCGCTTCTTCGCGTCGATGACGAACCTCACGATGTGTGCCGACCGCAGCACCGTCGAGGTCATGCGGGCCGGTCATCCCGGGCTGTTGCTCCGCCACGGCGGAACCATCGACTGGGTCGAAGCGCCCGGTGGTCCGGCTCTCGGCCTGGTGCCGGGAGTGGCCACCTGGCCCGTCCACGAGTTGGATCTGCCCGAGGACGGCGCGATCGTGTTGTTCACCGACGGATTGTTCGAGGGTCATCGGGGCGACGGCCCGGAACGACTCGGTGAGGAAGGACTCCTCGAGCTCGCGCGCGAACGCGCCCATCTGCCGGCTGCCGAGTTCACCGACTCGCTGATCGACGGTGCCGAGAAACTCGCGGACAGTAGGGGAGGGCTGTCCGACGACGTGGCAGTCGTCCACGTGCAATGGAACAGGAAGTGATCATCACCGCATGACGAACAGCGACGCAACGGCGGAGGCGGGGGACGTGCGTCGCCCTCCGTCTCGCAGGATGACGGTCCAGGCATGGTTCCTGCTCGTACTCGGCGTGATGGGTGTGTTGGTGGTCGTCGGCACCGTGGTCGGCAGTCACTTCCTCCGGGAGACGACGGAGTACTCCAATTACGTGCGCGACCGCATCCAGCCCGCCCGCGTCGAGGCGTACCGGTTGCAATCGGCACTGATCAATCAGGAGACGGGCGCGCGGGGCTACATCCTCGCCGCCGATCCCGATTTCCTCATGCCCTACGAGGAGGGGCGGCGCGAGGAGGAGGCCGCGGCCGCCGAGTTGCGCGCCCTCGTCGGCGACGAGGAGGATCTCATGGCGGACCTCGACGCGATCGAGGCACACGCGGCGGAATGGCGGCGCGTGTACGCCCAGCCGCTCATCTCCACGGTCGTGCCGGGGCAGCCGCAGTTCGTCGACCCCGCCGTCGTCGCAGCGGGACGGGACGCCTTCGACCGGATCCGGGCCGCGTTCGCCGTCCAGAACGCCGACCTCACGCAGGCCCGAGAGGACGGCATCGCCACGCTCGAGGACACGCGGATCACGCGCGATCGCATCCTCGCCGGCATGGTCGTGGTCTTCCTCCTCACCGGTGTGGGCCTGGCAGTCCTGCTCCAGATGATCGTGGTCCGTCCGATCCAACGCCTGCGGCAGGGCTCGCGCAGCGTCGTCGCGGGGCAGAACTTCGAGCGCGAGATCGAGCCGCAGGGCCCCGCCGACATCTATGCGCTGGGCCGCGACGTCGAGGACATGCGTGAGCGCATCGTGCGCGAACTGCAGGTCGCGCACGACCGCGAGGAGCAACTCGAGAACCAGGCGACGGAACTGCGGCGCTCGAACTCCGAACTCGAACAGTTCGCCTACGTCGCCTCGCACGACCTGCAGGAGCCGCTCCGCAAGGTCGCGTCGTTCTGCCAGCTGCTCGAGAAGCGCTACGGCGACAAGCTCGACGAACGCGGCACCCAGTACATCGCCTTCGCGGTCGACGGTGCCAAGCGGATGCAGGTGCTCATCAACGACCTGCTGACCTTCTCCCGCGTCGGACGCGTCAGCGACGCGCACGTCCGCACCGAACTGGACGTGACCCTCGACGCGGCCCTGACGAACATCTCCCAGGCGGTCGAGGAATCCGGGGCGAAGATCGCCCGGCCCGAGTCGCTGCCGACGATCGTGGGCGATCCCACACTGATGATCATGTTGTGGCAGAACCTGATCGGAAACGCGATCAAGTTCCGCCAAGAAGACCGGCCCGTGGAGATCCGTGTCGACTGCGAGGAGATCGTCGACGGGGACGACGAGTTCTGGCGATTCTCCGTGCAGGACAACGGCATCGGTATCGCCGAGGAGTTCGCCGACAAGGTCTTCGTGATCTTCCAGAGACTGCACGGCCGGGACGTGTACACCGGCACCGGCATCGGCCTCGCGATCTGCCGCAAGATCGTCGAATACCACGGTGGAGAGATCTGGCTCGACCCGCAGTATCGGGAGGGCAGTCGGTTCTGCTTTACGATTCCCAAGGCAGGCGACGACATGTCTGCAACCGAAGTCGCTCTGAAAGGGGCATCTGCATGAGCGTTTCCGGGCGGCCGATCGACGTCCTCCTCGTCGAGGACGACCCCGGCGACGAATTGATGACGCGCGAAGCGTTCGAGGACAACAAGATCGGAAACACCCTTCACGTGGTCCGCGACGGCGAGGAAGCACTCGACTTCCTCTACCGGCGCGGGGAGTACGAGAACGCCCCTCGGCCCGACCTGATCCTCCTCGACCTGAACCTGCCCAAGTACGACGGACGGCAGGTCCTCGAACAGGTCAAGTCCGATACCGACCTCACCGACATCCCCGTCGTGGTCCTCACCACCTCGGCAGCGGAAGAGGACATCCTCCGCAGCTACAAGCTGCACGCCAACGCGTACGTGACGAAGCCGGTCGACCTCGACCAGTTCATCCGCGCGGTGCGCCAGATCGACGAGTTCTTCGTCCAGGTGGTGCGCCTGCCGCGACGCTGAGCGCGCGTGGTCTACAGACGACATCGGGCGGATCCTGTCGAAGGATCCGCCCGATTCGTGTTCGAGGAGGTGGCCGGCTCAGACGCCGAAGTCGGCCTTCACCTGCTGGGTGCGCTTGTGCTCGACGAAGAAGGACAGGAACGGGATGGTGCCCGCCAGGAGCGTCCACACCGTCCGGGCGATCGGCCAGCGCACCTTGATCGACAGGTCGAAGGTGAGGACCAGGTACACCGCGTACACCCAGCCGTGCACGATCGCGATCCAGGCCGGCACGTTCTCGACACCGATGATGTACTTGGCGACCATCTCACCGGTGAGGATCAGCAGCCAGATACCGGTCGCGTAGGCGAGCACGCGGTAACGCAGCAGAGCGGACCGGATCTTCTTCCGGTCGGCGTCACTGACGACGCGCGGCGTGGTGGCCTGGCCGGACGCCTGCTCGGGGGTCGTGCTCACTGAGCGCTCCTATCGGACCTGCGCGCGAGTTGCGCGAGGTACTCGTTGTACTCGTTGATCTGTTGTGCGTCGGGATCCGCGGCCTCCTGCTCGCGTGCCTCGGCGAGCGTGCGCGGACGGGTGGGAAGAAGATCCTCGGGGATCTCGGTGGGCTCGTCCGGCTCGGACGGGCGTCGTCCGCCGGTGCTCTCGGCTTCCTGCTCCTCGGCCTCGAGGCGGACGAAGCGCCGGTATGCGTAGACGCAGAAGAAGGCGAAGGCGGGCCACTGGAGGGCGTAGCCGAGATTCTGGTAGGTGCCGCCGACCGCTTCGAACCGGACCCACTGCCAGTAACCGAGGCCGAGGCATCCGGCCGCGGCCACCAGAACCAGGATGATCAGGGCCAACCGGCGGGGAGGGCGATGCTCGGACACGCCCTCGACGGTACCCGAACGGTGCACCGACCTGCCAAGACCGGTCGGTGCACCGTGGGTGAGGTCACGTGGTGCGCGAGGGGGGACTCGAACCCCCACGTCCTATGGACACTGCGTCCTAAGCGCAGCGCGTCTGCCGTTCCGCCACTCGCGCGTCACGGACACAATACGTCACGAGGACGGCTCTTCCCTACGGAAGGTGAAGCGGCGCCGCCCGGCCCAGGTCGGTGTCTGGGTGTGGCAGTTGGGGCACAGAAACCGGACGTTGTCGGGTCTCGAATCGTTGGGATTTCCGTCGATGTGGTCGACGTGGAAGACCAACGGCCGGCCGTACCAATATGGCTCCGTGCCGCAACCTTCGCATTCGTGTGGGCGACCGGACTCGACGAGAGCCCGACGCAGCAGATGAGGTTTGGTTCGTGGCGAGCCTGCCGGTGTCTCGACCAGGATCGTGGTCCAGTGCCGCTTCACCACAGGTCCACCCTGAACGGGAGGGCGGCCGGTGAAGTGGGACGTATCGATACCGAGTGCCCTGATCCTGCGGGTCAGATGCGTGTGATGTCCTCCGTTGGGTTTGAGACCGAAGTACCGCATGACGTCGGCGAAGTTGACGCAGCTGCGAACTGCCTCTTCGAGCATCTCCTTCGTGTACTTGACCGGTCGCGTCACCGTGCCCCCGCTTCCACCTCGATGCTCGACTCGGCTGGAGCCGCGTCGAGAGCTCGGATCGGTCGGTTGTGTCGGATCCTCCTGCCCCAGGTGGGTGTCTGGCTGTGGCAGTTGGGGCACAGGAAGCGGAGGTTCTCCGGACGGGAATCGTTCGGATTGCCGTCGATGTGGTCGACGTGCAGTGCGAGCGGCGATTTCTGCCATTCCGGACCGGTGCCGCAGTTCTCGCACCTGTGCGACCGCCCGAATTCGATGAGCGCTCGTCTGAGGCGGGCAGCTTCTCTGCGGTTGGAGCCGGCCGGTGAGACCGTGAGCACCTCCGACCAGTGCAGGCGGTTCCGAGGCGGTATCCCCTTCTGGTGGGCCATACCCCGGAAGTGGGACGTGTCGATTCCGTAGAGCTTGATTCGTCGGCTGATGTTGGCATGGTTGCCGCCGTCTTCCCGTAATCCGAATTGCCTCAACACGCCCGCGACGCTGGTCGCCTTCGCGACCGCCTCCTCGAGAACCTCCCGCGTGTACTTCACCCTTCTCCCCACCGTGCCCCCTATCGAATATTTGTTCGATTCGCTCGAAAAGCTATCGCGGGGCACCGACACTTTTTCGATCTTGCGATGCACGATCCGCGACGCCCGTCAATAGGTAACGATTTGATAACGAAAAACGTGAGGGATTCCTCGGGTTCATGGACGTCCACGCATCGGCGCAGCCAGGAGTGATTCGGGTTACCGACCAGTTACTTTCGAGCGGGCATGTGAGGGAAATCACTGGTGGGGGAGGTGCTGGGCAAACTGCGCGAAACAAAACATGAGGAACCCCTCATGATTTTGTGCGAACCTGGGCGTGCCCGAACAGCGGACCACTAGTCCAGCAGCACACCGGCGCGCAGCGCTGACATACGAAGCCTCGACGCCGGGGTGTTCAGGAGAGGAACCACACGCGTGACGATCGACGAGACCACACCAGGCGACAACGGACGGAACTCGAAGGCATCACGACGCACCACCGATCGGTCCACGGCAGCCGCTCCGGCCCGTGCCCTGGTCGACAAGCTCCTCGCGGGTGAGCCCTACGCGCTCGCATTCGGCGGCCAGGGTGCCCCCTGGCTCACCTCGCTCGAGGAGCTCAGCCGCGACAACGGACTCGAACCGGTCCTCACCGACCTGGTCAACCGCGCCACCGCGCACCTCGCCCCGGTCGCGAGCGACCTCGTCGTGGTCCGCCCGACGGGCTTCGACCCCGTCGCGTGGATCCTCGAGGCCGAACTCGCCGACGAGGACGACGCGCCCGCCGGCCCCTCCGAGGCAGCTCTCACCTCTGCCGCCGTGTCGCTTCCCGGCGTCTTCCTCACCCAGGTCGCCGCGCTGCGCGCGCTCGCGAACCAGGGCCTCGACGTCGACTCCGTCGCGCCGAGCGCGGTCATCGGCCACTCGCAGGGCGTCCTCGCCGTCGAGTCCGTCGCCGCCGCCGGCCGCAAGGACGCCGAGATCCTCGCCATCGCTCAGCTCATCGGTGCCGCCGCGACCCTCGTCGGTCGCCGCCGCGGCCTGATCTCCGGCGCCGGCAAGTACCCGATGCTCGCCGTCGCCAACGTCGACCCCGAGCGCCTGCGCGCGATCGTCGCGGAGGTCTTCGAGGGCCAGGATCCCGAGCGCAGCGCCGTCGTCGCCATCCGTAACGCCCGTCGTCGTGTCGTGCTGTCGGGCCCGCCCGCCGCCCTCGAGCGCGTGCAGCAGCGCTGCGAGCAGATCTCCGCCGCGGAGACCCGCGAGCGCGAGGCCAAGAAGCGCGGTGGCGCCGTGTTCTCCCCGACCTTCGAGCCCGTCGCGGCCGAGGTCGGCTTCCATCACCCCGCCTTCGCGGACGCCGTGGACCAGGTCGCCGACTGGGCCGCCCGTTGCGAGCTCGACGCCGAGCTCGCGCGCAGCCTGGCGCAGGCCATCCTCGTCTCCCCGATCGACTGGGTCGAGCAGGTCGACTCCGCCGTCGCGTCCGGCGCCTCGTGGATCCTCGACCTCGGTCCGGGCGAGCTCCTCACCCGCATGACCAGCTCGGGCCTGCGTGGTCAGGGCGTCGGCATCATCGCCGCCGCGACCCGCGGCGGTCAGCGCAACCTCCTCACCCCGGGCGCCGAGCCCGAGGTTCCGCGTGCCTGGTCGGAGTTCGCTCCGAAGCCGGTCGCGCTGCCCGACGGCCGCATCGCCGTCGAGACGGCCTTCACCCGCCTGACGGGCCGCTCGCCGATCCTGCTCGCGGGCATGACCCCCACGACCGTCGATCCGAAGATCGTCGCCGCGGCCGCGAACGCCGGACACTGGGCCGAGCTCGCCGGTGGCGGCCAGGTCACCGAGCAGATCTTCGCCGACCACGTCGCCGAGCTCACCGAGCTGCTGGAGCCGGGTCGCGCCGTCCAGTTCAACTCGATGTTCCTGGACCCCTACCTGTGGAAGCTGCACGTCGGCGGCAAGCGCCTCGTGCCCAAGGCCCGCGCGGCGGGTGCGCCCTTCGACGGTGTCGTCGTCACCGCCGGTATCCCGGAGCTCGACGAGGCCGTGCAGATCATCTCCGACCTGCGTGAGGCAGGCATCGAGCACGTCGCCTTCAAGCCGGGCACGGTCGCGCAGATCCGTTCGGTGATCCGCATCGCCAACGAGGTCCCGGACTACCCGGTCATCGCCCACATCGAGGGCGGCCGCGCCGGTGGTCACCACTCGTGGGAGGACCTCGACGACCTGCTCCTCGACACCTACGCCGAGCTGCGTACGCGCCCGAACCTGGTGCTGTGCGTCGGTGGTGGCATCGGTACGCCGGAGAAGGCGGCCGAGTACCTGACCGGTCGCTGGTCGACCGTCTACGGCTTCCCGGCCATGCCGCTCGACGGCATCCTCGTCGGCACCGCCGCGATGGCGACCCTCGAGGCCACGACGGCTCCCGAGGTCAAGCAGCTTCTCGCCGACACTCCCGGCACCCCCGACTGGGTCGCCGCCGGCACCGCAACCGGTGGTATGGCCTCCGGCCGCAGCCAGCTCGGTGCCGACATCCACGAGATCGACAACGCCGCATCGCGCACGGGTCGCCTGCTCGACGAGGTCGCCGGTGACGCCGACGCCGTGGCAGCACGCCGCGACGAGATCATCGAGGCCCTGAACGGAACGGCGAAGCCGTACTTCGGTGACCTCGACACCATGACCTACCTGCAGTGGCTCGAGCGCTACCTCGAGTTGGCCGTCGGCGCGGACAACGGTGCCGAGTTCGATTGCGGCACCGATCTCGCGGACGTCCTCGCCGAGGCGCACACCAGCCCGTGGCTGGACGTGTCGTGGCGTGAGCGTTTCCGCGACATGCTGCAGCGCGCCGAAGCCCGTCTGCACCCCGTCTGCCGGGGCCCGATCCCGACGCTGTTCGACGACGACGCGGTGCTCGAGCGCCCGTACGCCGCGATCAAGTCGCTGCTCGCGCAGTACCCCGACGCGGGCGACGTCGTGCTGCACCCCGCCGACGTGCCGTTCTTCGTGTCGCTGTGCCGCACGCCCGGCAAGCCCGTGAACTTCGTTCCGGTCGTCGACCAGGACGTGCGTCGCTGGTGGCGTTCGGATTCGCTGTGGCAGGCCCACGATCCGCGGTACTCCGCCGACCAGGTCTGCGTCATCCCCGGCACCGTCGCCGTCGCCGGCATCACCCGCGTCGACGAGCCGGTCGGTGAACTCCTCGACCGCTTCGAGAAGGCCACGGCCGACGAGCTCGTCGCCGAGGGAGCGGAGCCCGTCGAGCTTCCCGCGCGTCGCCACCGCGACATCGCGCCGGGTCTGCTCGACGCCGTGCTGTCCTCGCCCGACGTCTCGTGGGCGGGTCGCCAGACCCGCAACCCGATCCACCGTCTCGGTGATCTGGACGAGTGGACCGTCGAGTCGGAGACCGCTGCCTCGCACGCCCCGACGGGTGCGACCCTGACGATCCTCGACGACGAGCACGTCGGCCTGCGGGTTCCGCTGGTGCGCGACAAGGCCGTCGAGATCCGCCTGACCGTGCCCGCCTCGGTCGTCTCCGGTGGCGCGCCCGTCGTCACCGAGGCCGACGCCGATGCGTCGATGTCCGCTCTGCTCGGTGTCGCCGCCGGTCAGGAACTGCCCGAGGTCAAGAAGGGCGCTGCCCGTATCACACTGGGCTGGCTCCCGGAGAAGATCGCCGACCACGCCGGTGTCACCGGTTCGGGTCTGCCCGCGACCCTGACGCCGAGCGGCAACGGTGTGCCCGATGTGCTCGTCGGTGCCTGCTGGCCGGCCGTCTTCGCCGCGCTCGGCGCCGCCCGCACCGAGACCGATCTCTCGGTCATCGAGGGCATGCTCGACCTGGTTCACCTGGACCACGCGATCGACGTCAAGAACGGTCTGCCCACCGATCCGGCCTTCCTGGGCGTCAAGGCCGAGGTCACCGGTGTCTCCGACACCGACCTGGGTCGCGTCGTCGAGGTCGACGTGGTCATCACCGCCGACAGCGGTGACGGCTCGGGCGACCGCGTGGTCGCCACCCTGGCCGAGCGGTTCGCGATCCGCGGCCGCACCGGCACCGCCGATCTCGCCGATCCGGTCCGCGCCGGTGGCGCTCTCACCGAGGCCGTCACCGACACCCCGCGTCGTCGCCGCCGTGACGCCGTGATCGTCGCGCCGACCGACATGAGCGCCTTCGCGAAGGTCTCCGGCGACCACAACCCGATCCACACCTCCGACAATGCCGCGCTGCTCGCCGGTCTCGGAAGCCCGATCGTCCACGGCATGTGGCTGTCGGCCGCGGCCCAGCAGGTCGTCACCGCGATCGAGCAGGACGCGAAGCTGCCGGTCCGTCGCCTGACGGCGTGGACCACCCGCTTCCTGGGCATGGTCCGTCCGGGCGCGAAGATCGACGTGCGCGTCGACCGCATCGCAACCGACGGTGGAGCCGAGGTCGTCGAGGTCGGCTGCCGCGTCGACGGTGATCTGGTGATGGTCGCGACCGGCCGTATCGCCGCGCCGAAGACCGTCTACGCCTTCCCGGGTCAGGGCATCCAGCGTCCCGGCATGGGCCTCGACGCCCGTGCCCGCTCGAAGGCCGCCCGCGAGATCTGGGAGCGCGCCGACAAGCACACCCGCGAGGCGCTCGGCTTCTCGATCCTGGCCGTGGTCCGCGACAACCCGACGGTTCTCAAGGCCCGCGGTGTCACTCACAAGCACCCCGACGGCGTGCTGCACCTGACCCAGTTCACGCAGGTCGCGATGGCGACCCTCGGTGTCGCGCAGATCGCCGAGCTCAAGGAGGCGGGCGCGTTCGTCGACGACGCCTTCCTGGCCGGTCACTCGGTGGGTGAGTACAACGCGCTCGCCGCGGTCGCCGGTGTGCTGCCGCTCGAGGCCGTCCTCGAGGTGGTCTTCCAGCGCGGCTCCGCGATGCACGCCCTCGTGCCGCGCGACGAGCACGGCCGCTCGAACTACCGCATGGCCGCGATCCGGCCGTCGCAGTTCGGTGTGGACGATGCGGACCTGCAGGCCTTCGTCGCCGGTGTCGCCGAGGAGACCGGGGAATTCCTGGAGATCGTCAACCTCAACCTGCGCGGATCGCAGTACGCGATCGCCGGTACGGTCGCCGGCCTCGAAGCCCTCGAGTCCGTGATCGAGCGCAAGGTCGCCGAGTTCGGTGGCAAGCGCGCGTTCATCCTGGTTCCGGGCATCGACGTGCCGTTCCACTCGACCGTGCTGCGCGGCGGTGTCGACGACTTCCGCGAGCGCCTGCTCGCCCTGCTGCCGCAGGAGATCGACCCGAACATCCTCATCGGCCGGTACATCCCGAACCTCGTACCCAGGCCGTTCAACCTGGGTCGCGAGTTCATCCAGGAGATCGCCGACCTGGTGCCGTCGCAGCCGCTCGCCGATGTCCTCGCGGACTTCGACAGCTGGTCGGCCAAGCCGGTCGAGCTCACCCGCGTGGTGCTCGCCGAGCTGCTGGCCTGGCAGTTCGCGTCGCCGGTGCGCTGGATCGAGACGCAGGACCTGCTGTTCGCCGACGAGGCCGACGGTGGTCTCGGTGTCGAGCGGTTCGTCGAGGTCGGCCTCGGTGGCGCGCCCACCGTCGCGAACCTCGCGTCGCAGACGCTGAAGCTGCCCGGCCGTTTCGGTCAGCCCGTCGAGGTGCTCAACATCGAGCGTGAGGCGTCGATCGTGTACTCGACCGACACCGATCCCGCTCCGGTCGAGGACGACGAGCCGGCCGCACCGGCCGCCGAGGCTGCTCCCGCCGCTGCTGCGGCCCCGGCGCCTGCCGCGGCTCCCGCTGCGCCGGCCGGTGGACCGACCCCGGACGACATCGCGTTCAAGGCCGCCGACGCCACCAAGGTGCTCATCGCCCTGTGGACGAAGCTGCGCCCGGACCAGATCGGCCCCGCCGACACCATCGAGGCGCTGTGCGACGGCGTGTCCTCGCGCCGCAATCAGCTCCTCGTCGACCTCGGTTCCGAGCTCTCGCTCGGCGCGATCGACGGTGCCGCCGACGCCGACATGGGTGCCCTCGCCGGCACGGTCGACCGTCTCGCCCGCACCTACCGCCCCTTCGGCCCGGTGCTGTCGGACTCGATCAACGACCATCTGCGCAAGGTGTTCGGTCCGTCGGGCAAGCGTCCCGCCTACATCGCCGACCGCGTCACCAAGGTGTGGGGTCTCGGTGAGGGCTGGGCGTCGCACGTCACCGCCGAAGCTGCTCTCGGTAGCCGCGACGGTTCGTCCGTCCGCGGTGGTGACCTGGGCGGCCTGACCGACGGTGCCCTCGCGGACGCCGCTTCGGTCGACAAGCTGATCGACGCCGCCGTGCAGTCGGTGGCCTCGCGTCGCGGAATCGCCGTGTCGATGCCGTCCGCCGGTGGCGGCGGGGGAGCGACGGTCGACGCCGCTGCCCTCGGCGAGTTCGCCGAGCAGATCACCGGTCGCGACGGGGTGCTCGCCGGCGCCGCCCGCCTCGTGCTCGAGCAGCTCGGCCACACCGAGCAGGTCTCGGGTCTGGCCGACAAGGCCGACGACGAACTCGTCGACCTGGTCTCCGCGGAGCTCGGCTCCGACTGGCCGCGTCTGGTCGCTCCGGCATTCGACGAGCGCAAGGCCGTCCTGATCGACGACCGCTGGGCCACCGCCCGTGAGGACCTGGCCCGTGTCTGGCTCGGGGAAGGGGCGAGCGGAGCGACGGGGGATTCGAACGGCTTCGACGTCGAGCGCTTCACCGGTGCGGGTCGGACCGTGGCTGCGCACGCCGAGTTCTGGGGCCGCAAGGCCATCGAGGCCGGTCGTACGGAGCTCGCGCAGACCTACGCCGCGATCGCCGAGACCGCCGTCGTCACCGAGGGTGCCGAGTACGCGGACGAGGTCGCCGTGGTCACCGGTGCCAGCAAGGGTGGTATCGGCGCAGCCGTCGCCGCGAAGCTGCTCGCCGGCGGTGCGACGGTCGTCGTCACCACCTCCTCGCTGAACGACAGCCGTCTGGGCTTCTACAAGGAGCTGTACGCACGCAACGCTCGCGCCGGTGCCGCACTGTGGGTGGTTCCCGCGAACATGGCGTCCTACAGCGACGTCGACGCCCTGATCGAGTGGATCGGCACCGAGACCGTCGAGGTCGCCGGTGGCGCCAAGAAGCTGATCAAGGACGCGCTCACCCCGACGCTGCTCTTCCCGTTCGCCGCGCCGCGCGTGGCGGGCTCGCTCGCCGACGCCGGTGCGCGCGCCGAGATGGAGATGCGGGTGCTGCTGTGGTCGGTCGAGCGACTGATCGCCGGACTGTCGCAGATCGGGTACGACCGCGACGTCGACACCCACCTGCACGTCGTGCTGCCCGGTTCGCCGAACCGCGGCAAGTTCGGTGGCGACGGTGCCTACGGTGAGGCCAAGGCCGCACTCGACGCGATCATCAACCGCTGGAGCGCCGAGCGCACCTGGGCCGAGCGCGTCACCCTCGCCCACGCTCTCATCGGCTGGGTGCGTGGCACGGGTCTGATGGGCGGCAACGACCCGCTGGTCGAGGCCGTCGAGGCTGCTGGTGTCCGCACCTGGTCGACCGACGAGATGGCCGGCGAGCTGCTGAAGCTGGTCGGACCGGAGGCCACGCGTCTCGCCGCCGAGGCTCCGCTCGTCGCGGACCTCACCGGCGGACTGTCCGAGGTGGACGTCGACCTGCCGGCGCTCGCGAAGCAGGCACAGGACGCGGCCGACGCCGTCGAGGCGGACGAGGACGACACCGCGACCATCGCGGCGCTGCCCGAGCCTCCGCGCGCCGAGGCGCTGCCGACCCCCGAGTGGGGCCCGGTCACCGCCGACCTCGCCGACACGGTCGTCATCGTCGGTGCCGGTGAGCTCGGCCCCTACGGCTCCGCTCGCACCCGCTTCGAGATGGAGGTCGACGAGGAACTGTCGGCCGCCGGTGTGCTCGAGCTCGCCTGGGTCACGGGCCTGATCGGCTGGGAGAACGATCCCAAGCCGGGCTTCTACGACACCGAGACCGGTGAACTGGTGCCCGAGGCGGAGATCGCCGACCGCTACCACGACGCGGTGGTCGAGCGTTGCGGCATCCGCCGCTACGGCGACGACGGCGCGATGATCGACAACACGGCTCCGTTGCTCACCTCGGTCTTCCTCGACAAGGACCTGTCCTTCGTCGTCGGTTCCGAGGCCGAGGCCCGCGCGTTCGTCGACTCCGATCCGGAGAACACGGTCGCGTCGGTCGACGCCGAGTCGGGCGACTGGACGGTCACCCGCAAGGCCGGCACCGAGATCCGCGTGCCGCGCAAGGCGAAGCTGACCCGCACGGTCGGCGGCCAGATCCCGACCGGCTTCGACGTCACCAAGTGGGGCATCCCCGCCGA
Organism: Rhodococcus sp. BUPNP1; assembly: GCF_002215235.1. Taxonomy (NCBI): domain Bacteria; kingdom Bacillati; phylum Actinomycetota; class Actinomycetes; order Mycobacteriales; family Nocardiaceae; genus Rhodococcus; species Rhodococcus sp. BUPNP1. Next base: position 228,027 of record NZ_NERM01000005.1, on the reverse strand, counting down.
CATGGCGGACTCGGTGGACCGGGTGGGTCTGTGGAACATCGTCAGCACGGTCGACGCCTTCCTCACCGGTGGCTTCACCCCGTCCGAGCTGCTCCGCTGGGTGCACCCGTCGATGGTCGCCAACACGCAGGGCACCGGCATGGGTGGCATGTCCTCGATGCGGTCGCTGTACATCGACACGCTGCTCGGCGAGTCGCGGGCGAACGACATCCTGCAGGAGGCCCTGCCGAACGTCATCGCCGCGCACGTCGTCCAGTCGTACGTCGGTGGCTACGGCGCGATGGTGCACCCGGTCGCGGCCTGCGCCACGGCTGCGGTCTCCGTCGAGGAGGGCGTGGACAAGATCAAGCTCGGCAAGGCCGATCTGGTCGTCGCCGGTGGCTTCGACGATCTCGGTATCGAGGGCATCGTCGGCTTCGGTGACATGTCCGCGACCGCCAAGTCGGAGGACATGCAGGCCAAGGGCATCAGCGATCGTCGCTTCTCCCGCGCCAACGACCGTCGTCGCGGTGGCTTCGTCGAGTCGGCCGGTGGCGGCACGATCCTGCTCGCCCGCGGCGATGTCGCGCTCGAGATGGGCCTGCCGGTGCTCGGTGTGGTCGCCTGGGCCGGATCGTTCGCCGACGGTGTGCACACCTCGATCCCGGCGCCCGGCATCGGTGCGCTCGGTGCGGGTCGCGGTGGACGCGAGTCGGGTCTGGCGAAGGAACTGCGCAAGCTCGGTCTCACGGCCGACGACATCGCGGTGATCTCCAAGCACGACACCTCGACCGCTGCGAACGACCCGAACGAGGCCGAGCTGCACGAGCGTCTGGCCGCCGCGCTGGGCCGCAGCGAGGGCAACCCGATGTTCGTGGTCTCGCAGAAGTCGCTGACCGGTCACGCCAAGGGCGGCGCCGCCGCCTTCCAGCTGATCGGCCTGTGCCAGGTCCTCGCGCAGGGTGTGGTTCCGCCGAACCGCAGCCTCGACTGTGTCGACGAGAAGATGGCGGAGTTCGAGCACCTCGTGTGGCCGCGTACCCCGATCCGGTTCGGCGAGCAGCTTCCGCTCAAGGCGGGTCTGCTCACGAGCCTCGGTTTCGGGCACGTGTCGGGTCTGATCGCGGTGGTCCACCCGCAGGCGTTCGTCGAGGCGATCCCGGCCGAGCGCCGGGAGGCCTACCTGGCCAAGGCTGCCGAGCGCACCGTGGCCGGCAAGCGTCGCCTGGTGGACGCGATGACCGGTGGAGCGTCGCTCTACCAGCGGCCCGCGGATCGTCGCCTCGGCGGCGACAGCGTGCCGGCACCGGCCTCGCGTCAGCTCGAGGCGGACGTGCTGCTCTCGCCGGAGGCCCGCCTCGGTGAGGACGACGTGTACCGCTCCGGTCTGCCCGGCTGCAAGTAGGCGCGGGTCTCGGGATGGGAGTTGCGGGTGTCGGGTTCGACCTCGTGTCGGTGCCGGAGTTCGCGGAGCAGCTGAGTCGGACGGGAACGACGATGCTGGCGAACTTCACACCGGGTGAGCGTCGCGACGCGAACACCCGCAGCTCCGATCCCGCCCGTCACTTCGCCGCCCGGTGGGCGGCGAAGGAGGCGGTGATCAAGGCGTGGTCGGCGTCGCTGTTCGGCAGTCCACCGGTGTTACCGGAGACGATCCATCAGCAGATCGAAGTGGTCTCGGACGCGTGGGGTCGCCCGAGCATCCGGTTGCACCGGCAGGTCGCCGAGAAGCTGACCGGCGTCCGGATCCATGTGTCGTTGACCCACGACGGTGACATGGCCGGCGCGTTCGTCGTCCTCGACGAGGACGACCGGCGTACGTAGATGTGGGGACTCAGGCCGAGGGAGCGCGAGCTTCCTCGGCCTGATCCGTTTCGGTGTCCTGCCGGTCGGCCTGTTCGCGTGCGGATTCCTCACGTTCCTCGCGGCGCTTGCGTCGCTTGGCCTGGGCGCGTGAGTCCTGTTCGGCGATCTGCAGATAGGCGACCATGATGCGCTTGAGCTCGACGACGGCGTCGGCGTGGGTCTGGTCGTCCTGTACCGAGAAGTTGAGCATCGAGTACACGATGTGGACGAGCACCTCGGCCATGAGCTTGCGGCGCGGCCGCGGGGTGTCCGGGGTGAGCGGCGCGAGCATCCGCGCGACCTGCTCGGCGAACTCGCGTTCGTGGATGGCACCGGTGGCCCGGGTGGACGGGGTGGACTGCATCGCGAGCCACACCTCGCGGCGTGACGGATCGGTGGTCCACAGTCCGGCGAGGTGGTCGACGAAGCTGTTGAGGAAGCGCAACCAGTCGACGGACGGGATCTTGCCGTTGAACTGGGCGAGTTCGCTCTGGACGCCGACGAGGTCCTGACGGTTGAGCTCGCACACGATCACGTATTTGTTGGCGAAGAACTGGTAGAGCGTGCCGATGGGGACGTCGGCGCGGGACGCGACCTCCTCACAGGTGAACGACTCGAAGCCGACCTCGGTGAGCAGTTCACGCGAGGCGGCCAACAGGGCGTCGAACTTGCGGCGGCTCCGCTCCTGGGTGGGCCGCCGACGCGGCACGAGCTCCTGGGGCTCGGCCTGAACCTCGAGCGCCGGATCGATCCGGCGCGGGGCGCGGCGGCCGTTCGTTGCTGACTCCACGCGCCCAGGCTAGCCGGACGTCCGTCCTTTCCCGAATACTTGTTGTGAGTCCGAGTGTCACAAACCGGGCAGCCACAGGTCACCGTGCGGTTCGCTGCAGAACAGTGCGGGGGCAGCGACCGGGCCGATCGCGGCCGGGGCAGTATGGCACGAGCAGGACCACCGTTTCGGTCTCGAACGACTGCCGGACCGAATCGACGTATTCATCCGACGTGCGGAGGACGGATCATGACAGCGACAGACACCGACGCGACGCAGCGCATCCGTGAGCGGATCCGGGAGGCGATGCCCGCCGCGCGCGACGACCTCGCGCGGCTCGTCGCGTTCCGTTCCGTCGCGGATCCGCGCCAGTTCCCGGTGGAGGAATGCGTCGGTGCGGCGAACTGGGTGCGGGATGCCTTCGCCGAGGCGGGAATCGAGAACGTCGAGACGATCGAGACCGCCGACGGCTCCCTCGCGGTGCTGGGTCACACACCCGCCCCCGAGGGCGCCCCGACGGTTCTGCTCTACAGCCACTACGACGTTCAGCCGCCCGGCGACGAATCGCTCTGGCACAGCGAACCCTTCATGCTCACCGAACGGGACGGTCGCTGGTACGGCCGCGGCGCCGCCGACTGCAAGGGCAACGTCGTCATGCACCTGCTCGCGCTGCGCGCGCTGCGTGTGGACGGCCCGCTGCCCGTCGGTGTCCGCATCGTCATCGAGGGTTCGGAGGAGATGGGTGGCGCCGGCCTCGACCACCTCGTCGCCGAACGACCCGAGCTGTTCGACGCCGATCTCATCGTCATCGGCGACAGCGGCAATGCCGAGGTCGGCCGGCCCACCCTCACCACGACGCTGCGGGGCATCGCGAACGTCGACGTCCACATCGAGACGCTGAAGGGCGAGATCCACTCCGGGATGTACGGGGGAGCGGCACCCGACGCGCTGGCCGCGCTGATCCATCTGCTCGGCACCCTGCGCGACGAGCACGGCAACACCGTCGTCGATGGACTGGACTGCACCGCCACCTGGGACGGTGTCCCGTATCCCGAGGACCGTTTCCGCACCGACGCGGGTGTGCTCGACGGTGTCTCGCTGCCCACCTCCGGCACCGTCGCCGACGCGGTGTGGGCGCGACCGGCACTGACCGTCCTCGGTATCGACGCCCCGCCCGTGGTCGGATCGGCCGCGGCGGTCGTGCCGCGCGCGTCCGCGCGCCTGAACCTGCGCGTGCCGCCCGGCATCGACGCCCGCACCGCCCAGGACGCGCTCGTCGCCCACCTCGAGACGCACGTGCCGTGGGGCGCGCGCCTGCGCATCGACCGCGACGTCCTCGGCGAGCCCTTCCGGGCGGCGACGGACGGTCCCGGTTACGCCGCGCTGCGCGCCGCGCTCGAGACCGCCTACGGCCGGGAGGTCGGGACGGCCGGTCAGGGCGGCTCGATCCCGCTGTGCACCGCGCTGCAACGCGCCGTGCCGCGGGCCGAGATCGCCCTGATCGGCGTCGAGGAACCGCGCTGTGTCATCCACGCGCCGAACGAGAGTGTCGATCCCACCGAGATCGAGAATCTCGCCGTGGCCGAGGCGTTGCTGCTGACCTCGCTGGCGCCGCGGTAACGCTGCCGGCCGAGCCGCCGGGCGTCAGACGGACAGGTCGCGGCGCAGCTTCGCCACGTGCCCGGTCGCGCGGACGTTGTACTGCGCGACCTCGACCTTCCCGTCCTCGTCGACGAGGAAGGTCGAGCGGATGACGCCGGTGACGGTCTTGCCGTACATCTTCTTCTCGCCGAAGGCACCCCACGCCTGGAGGGTGGTCTTCTCGGGATCCGACAGCAGCGGGAAGGTGAGCTGCTCGGCGTCGCGGAACTTCGCGAGCTTGGCCGGCTTGTCGGGCGAGATGCCGATCACATCGAGACCCGCCTCGTTCAGCTCGGCGAGACTGTCGCGGAAATCGCACGCCTGCTTCGTGCATCCCGGGGTGCTCGCGGCGGGGTAGAAGTACACGATGACCTTGCGTCCGCGATAGTCCGACAGCGACACCTCGTTGCCGTCGGCATCGGGAAGGGTGAAATCAGGTGCGGGATCGCCGGGGGCGAGTCTGCTGTTCTCGGTCATGAAGGCGACAGTAGTGGACCGTGCAGCCATTCCCGGTGCGCGTCCATTACCGTGGTCGCAGCACACTGCAGCGACCTTCTGGAGGACACGTGGCTAGGGACACCGAGGACATCGAGCGGGAGATCGAGAAGGCCCGCAATCAGCTCGCGAGCACACTCGACGAACTGAGTGTCCGCGCCAACCCGAAGAATCTCATGGAGAGCACGAAGCAGACCCTCATCGCGAAGGTGAACCAGCCGCAGGTGAAGAAGTACGCAGCGATCGCGGCCGGCACGGTCGTCGGGTTGCTGGTGCTGCGCAGGATCCTGCGCTGACCCGTCCGCTCCACCGCTTCACAGGACACCCACGCCGACCCGGCGTGGGTGTTCCTCGTTCCGGGACCGTCGCGAACGACGAAGGCCGGACACCGTTTCCGGTGTCCGGCCTTCGTGTTGTGCGCCATCAGGGACTCGAACCCCGAACCCGCTGATTAAGAGTCAGCTGCTCTGCCAATTGAGCTAATGGCGCGTGGCGATGTGTCTCCCGGTCGTCGTCCCGACGATGCGGAGGACGGGGTCACCGCCAGAACGAAGGCCGGACACTGGGTGTCCGGCCTTCGTGTTGTGCGCCATCAGGGACTCGAACCCCGAACCCGCTGATTAAGAGTCAGCTGCTCTGCCAATTGAGCTAATGGCGCTTGACGATCTGTTCCCGGGATGCCGTCCCAGCAACGAAGAGAACATTACACACCGTCGCGCGACGCGCCAAATCGCCTGGTCAGAATGTTTTCTGTAAGGTTGTGGATGTAACGGATCGGACGGTCGGAGCGATTGTCATTCGAACGTTACCGACGTACGGGGGAGTCGCGTCGGGTCGGCCGCAAGAGGGGCTGGCATCATCGTGTTCGGTGTTGTGACGTGCGTTTTCGGTGCCTTGGGGGAGGCGGGATCGGAGTATGGAAGTGACGGAGTCGAGTGCGGGGAACCCCCGGGGTCGTCGGGTACGGGGAATCCTCGGAGTGGTCGTCGTCGGCGTTGTTGCGTTCGTCACGGGATGCGCCGGAGGTTCGGGAACGGGCGCCGAGGAGGTGCCGATCGATTCCAATCCCGTGGCCGCGCTGATCAAGCCGACGGTGTCGTCGAGTGTGGCCGACGCCTCGGTCGGCTTCTCGCCGATCGATCCGGTGACGGTCTCGGTCGTCAACGGCAAGCTCGACTCGGTGACCCTGCTCAACCCGGCGGGCGAACCGGTGCAGGGCGAACTCGCCGCCGACGGACTCACCTGGGTGAACACCGAACCGCTCGGGTACAACCGCTCCTACACGCTCGAGACCGTCGCGTACGGACTCGGCGGCGCGACCACGTCGACGGCGTCGTTCACGACCTCGTCGCCGGCCAACCTCACCCAGCCCTACGTGCTGCCCGGTGAGGGTTCGATCGTGGGCATCGGTCAGCCGATCGCCGTGCAGTTCGACGAGAACATTCCGGATCGGCTCGCGGCCGAGGCGGCCATCACCGTCACCACGAACCCGCCCGTCGAGGGCGCCTTCTACTGGGTCAACAACCGCGAGGTGCGGTGGCGGCCGGAGAACTACTGGGTGCCCGGCACCGCCATCACCGTCGACGTGAACGTCTACGGCAAGGATCTCGGCGACGGCCTCTTCGGCCAGTCCGACGTCCACTCGTCCTTCACCATCGGCGACGCGGTGGTCATCACCGCGGACGACGTGACCAAGCAGGTCACCGTCAACCGCAACGGGGTCGACGTGATCACGATGCCGACCTCCTTCGGCAAGGACTCCTCGCCCACGCCCAACGGCGTCTACATCATCGGCGACCGGTTCGAGAACATGATCATGGACTCGTCCACCTACGGGGTTCCCGCCGACTCGGCGCAGGGTTACCGCACCCCGGTGGAATGGGCGACGCGGATGTCCTACAGCGGCATCTTCTTCCACTCCGCACCGTGGTCGCTCGGCGACCAGGGTGTGCGCAACGTCAGCCACGGCTGCCTGAACCTCAGCCCCGCCAACGCCAAGTGGATCTTCGACAACACCAAGCGCGGCGACATCGTCGTGGTCCGCAACACCGTGGGCGGTACTCTCCCCGGAACGGACGGACTCGGTGACTGGAACATCCCGTGGTCGACGTGGAAGGCCGGCAACGCTGCGGCGTGACGGGTGAAGGGGGATCGATGGCCGTTCGGGGGAGATGGTTGCGTGCTGCCTGCTGCGGTGCCGTGCTGCTCGCGGCCCTGACACCGACCGGGGCTGCGGCTTCGCCGGTGGGGCCGTCCGCGCCGGCGCCGGGTTCGGTGGTCTCGCAACAGCCGCTGCCCGACGAACTGTCGGTGCCCGGTGCTGCCACGGCCACCAAGCTCGAATACTCCACCGAGTGGCGGTCCGGTGAGCCGACCCTCGCCACGGGCGCGTTGTTCCTGCCCGAGGGCGACGCCCCCGAGGGTGGCTGGCCCGTCATCGCGTGGGCACACGGCACGACCGGCGTGGGCGACGACTGCGCACTCACGACCCGCACGCCGCGTTCCGATCTCGAGCGGACCTATCTGCAGCACTGGCTCGATTCCGGGTACGCCGTCGTCTCCGCCGATTTCCCGGGTCTGGGCTCCGAGGGGCTCCACCGCTATCTCGACGGCCCCAGCGCCGCGAACAGCATCGTCGACATCGTCCGGGCCGCCCGCGACGGCGGGGCACCGCTGTCGGAGCGCTGGATCGTGATGGGGCAGTCGCAGGGAGGGCACGCAGCGCTGCACACTGCCGCGATCGCGACCTCCCGCGCTCCCGAACTCGACTTCCGCGGAACGGTCGCCACGGGCGCCCCGGCGAACCTCGAGCGGGCCTTCACGATCGGTGTCCCGGGCTTCCCCGATCCGGGCCTGTGGGGGCTGGTCAGCTTCAGCGGATACATCTTCGCCGGGTTGCGCGACGCCTACCCCGAGGCCGACGTCGAGGGCTACCTGACCCCGGTCGGCCGCGAGGTCGTCGATCGGGCCGAAGAGCTCTGCTACGACGATCTCGAGGAGTCGGTGCGCGACATCCCGGTCGGGGACCTGCTCGCGCGCCCGCTGGCCGAGGGCCAGATGCCGGCGCTGCTGGCCGACTATCTCGCCGCCCCGACGGACGGCTACGACCGGCCGGTCTTCCTCGCCCACGGAATCCACGACGTGATGGTCCCGTTGCCGCTGTCCGCGGCGCTCGCCGCCGACATGAAGGCCGCAGGGGCGGACGTCGACTACCGCGTCTACATGGCCGGGCACTACACGACGGTGGAGCGCTCCCGGGCCGACGTCGACGCCTTCGTGACGCGCTCGGTCGAATAGACCGGCCTTCGCGCCCCGAACCGGGCCGTGCGCGCGCTGCAGCAGCGGCGAACCCCGGTTCGGCGCGCGAGGAGCCCTGCGCGTGAGGAACCGCCGGGCGTGAGGATCCGACAGGAACGAGAAAACCCCCGATCGGAAATCCGATCGGGGGCTCTCTTCGGGGTGAGTGACGGGACTCGAACCCGCGACAGCCAGGATCACAACCTGGTGCTCTACCAACTGAACTACACTCACCATCGCATCCGCCGGCAACCTCTCGGTCGCTTGCGCCTGCGGTACAGATACTAGCCTGACGAAGTCGAAAAAGACGAATCGGCTGGTCAGGCCGGTCCCAGGTCCTTCACGACGGCCGCGAGGTCGGCAGGCGTGGGGCCGGGAGGCGCCACGAACGCCGTGCGCCGGTAATAGCGCAGTTCGCGGATCGACTCCTTGATGTCCGCGAGCGCCCGGTGCGACAGCCCCTTCTCCGGCTGACCGAAGTAGATGCGCGGATACCAGCGCCGGCACAGCTCCTTGATCGAGCTGACGTCCACCATCCGGTAGTGCAGATAGTTGTCGAGCTCGGGCATGTCGCGGGTGATGAACGCGCGGTCGGTCGCGATGGAGTTGCCGGCCAGCGGGGCCGTACCCGCCTCGGGGACGTGCTCGCGGATGTACGCGAGGACCTGCTTCTCCGCTTCGGCGAGGCTGACCGTCGAGCGGCGCACCTCTTCGGTCAGGCCGGATCGCTCGTGCATCTGCTGCACGACCTCCGGCATGTCGGCGAGGGCGTCGTCATCGGCGTGGATCACGATGTCCACGCCCTCGCCGAGCACGTTGAGATCACTGTCGGTGACCAGAGCCGCGATCTCGATCAGTTTGTCGCTGCCGAGACGCAGCCCCGTCATCTCACAGTCGATCCATACGAGTTTGTCCTGCACGACAGACAGACTATCGACCGGAGCCGCACCCACGAGGCGCGGCGTCGACGGTCCGGGACGAAACGGGCACCGTCACGCCTTCACGGAGACGGTGCGCGACGCGGCCGGACGGGCGGGACGACGTGCCGCCGGGGTGTGCTGACGGTCGAGGGTCCGCCCCTCCGAGGTCACTTCCGGGGCGGTGAACCGCCCCTCTGCGGTCACTTCAGGCGCGGTGAAATCGTGTCGAAGGAAGGACTCGGGGGAGTCGTCGAGGATCTCCATCCACGGTGCCGGCAGCGGCGGAGCGACGGTGCCGGTGAGCGTCGAGGGGTAGCTGTTGTTGCGGTAGCCCATGATGTCGCGCTTCTTGTCCTGCTTCCACTGCTTGAACACCTCGCCCTGGCGTTCGACGTGGAACTCGGGGTAGTCGGTGCGGTCGACGAGATCGCGGATGTAGGCGGCCTGGAAGTCGATGTCCTCCACCGGCGACGACAGCTTCTCCTCGCGTGCCCGCCAGTGGTCGATGTCCTGCTCGCGCATGTCGAAGTCGGGCAGGTCGACGCGGCCGAGCATGAAGTCGCGTGCGTACCAGGCCTGCGCGTCGAACATGTTGAACGTGAAGTACTGGTCCTGCGCGCCGAGGTACATCAGCTTCGGGTTGCGCTGGAAGAAGATGCCCTTGTAGATGTCGCGCGGGTAGAGCCGGTTGCTGGTGCGCAGTGCGAGTTCGTCGGGCAGGAACGGGTAGTGGTGCTTGTATCCCGTGCACAGCACGATGGCGTCGACCTCGCGGGTGCTGCCGTCGCGGAAGTGGGCGACCTTGCCGTCGACGTGGGTGAGCAACGGCACCTCGGAGAACTGCTCGGGCCAGTCGTGACCCATCGGTGCGCTGCGGTAGCTGAAGGTGACCTGTTCGGCGCCGTACTTGATGCACTGCGTTCCGATGTCCTCGGCCGAGTAGCTGCTGCCGACGAGCAGCAGTCGCTTGCCGGTGAACTCGCGGGCGTCGCGGAAGTCATGGGCGTGCAGCACGCGTCCCGGGAACCGGTCGAGGCCGTCGAAGTGGGGGACGTGCGGGGTGGAGAAGTGTCCGGTGGCGACGACGACGTAGTCGAACTCGTCGGACTCCAGCGCACCCCGGTCGTGGTCCATCACCGTCACGGTGAACTTCTGCGTCTCGTCGGACCACTCGACCCACCGCACCGCGGTGTTGAACCGGATGTACTTGCGCACGTCGCTCTTCTCGACGCGACCCATGATGTAGTCGAGCAGGACGGCGCGCGGCGGGTACGACGGGATGGGGCGCCCGAAGTGCTCCTCGAAAGAGTAGTCGGCGAACTCGAGGCATTCCTTCGGGCCGTTGGACCACAGGTAGCGGTACATGCTCCCGTGGACGGGCTCACCGTGCTCGTCGAGTCCCGTGCGCCAGGTGTAGTTCCACATTCCTCCCCAGTCGGGCTGCTTCTCGTAGCAGACGATGTCGGGGATCTGCTCCAGACCGGCCTTTCGGGCTGCTTCGAAAGCGCGCAGCTGTGCGAGTCCACTGGGACCTGCTCCGAGAATGGCGATCTTGGGCGTCAATGTGTTTCTCCTGTGTTCGTGGAATATGTCGCGTAGTTCGTTGCTAGCACACGTCGTTGTTTTTGCGAACGATCCTTGCGTCGTCGACGGCACGGATTCTCGCGGAGAAAGTGCAGGTCAACGCGGTTCGCTGAGCGGGAAACCTCCCCGCTGCTGTTGTGAGGGGAATCACTGTAATGCGACAATTCTGGCACCCGATAAGAATGGTCCTTCCGTGGGTTCGGCGGCCCGGTACCGTCGCGGTGGGCGAGGTCGAGGCCGGAGGGGGCGAGCATGACCGACAAGCCGGAGATCACCGCCGCGACCATCGCGGCCGGGTACGAGGTGATCGGCGAGGCGCTGGAACTGGGCACGGTGGTGCTCGACGGCGTCGCCGATCCCGACGCGCCGGTGCGCATCCCGCTCGCCACGCTCAATCGTCACGCGCTGGTCGCCGGTGCGACCGGCACGGGCAAGACCAAGACGCTGCAGGTCATGGCCGAACAACTGTCGGCGGCGGGGGTGCCGGTGGTGATGGCCGACGTGAAGTCCGACCTGTCGGGTCTGTCGGCCGCCGGCGAGCCGGACGATGCGGTGCTCACCCGCGCGGCCGACACCGGTGACGAGGACTGGACGCCCACGGGACATCCCGTGGCCTTCTACTCGCTCGGCACCGAGGGGGTCGGTATCCCCGTCCGCGCCACCGTCACCTCGTTCGGGCCGATCCTGCTGTCGAAGGTGCTGGGGCTCAACGCCACTCAAGAGTCCACCCTAGGCCTGATCTTCCACTGGGCCGATCGCAACGGCCTGCCGCTGCTCGATCTCGCCGACCTGCGGCAGGTGATCCGGCACCTGACGAGCGACGAAGGGCGCGACGCACTCGACGATCTCGGTGCCGTGTCGCCCGCGACCGCGGGCGTCATCCTCCGTGCGGTCGTCAACCTCGAGAACGCGGGCGGGGAGGGATTCTTCGGCGAACCCGAACTGGAGGTCGAGGACCTGCTGCGGGTGATCGACGGTCAGGGCACGATCAACCTGTTCGAGTTCGGCGCCGAGGCCACCCGGCCGACGCTGTTCTCGACGTTCCTGATGTGGTTGCTCGCCGACCTGTTCCAGTCGTTACCGGAGGTCGGCGACGTCGACAAGCCGCGGCTCGTGTTCTTCTTCGACGAGGCGCATCTGCTCTTCACCGATGCATCGAAGGCGTTCCTGCAGCAGATCGAACAGACAGTGAAGCTCATCCGGTCCAAGGGCGTCGGCGTGGTCTTCTGCACGCAGTCGCCCACGGATATGCCCCGGAGCGTGCTGTCTCAGCTCGGAGCGCGGATCCAGCACGCGCTGCGCGCCTTCACACCCGAGGACGAAGCCGCACTGTCGAAGGTCGTGCGCACCTTCCCGAAGACCGACGCCTACGACCTCGCCGACGCACTGACCGGCCTGGGAACCGGTGAGGCGATCGTGACGGTCCTGTCCGAACTGGGTGCGCCCACTCCCGTCGCCTGGACGCGGCTGCGACCGCCGCATTCGCTGATGGGCACGGTGGGGGAGTGCGCGATGCGTGCGTCGGCGCAGGCGAACCCGCTCTACGGCAAATACGGCCGCACCATCGACCGGGAATCGGCCTACGAGAAGCTCACCGCGTCGGTGGTCGGGGCGACCGACGTCGAACCGGTCCCGGACGTGTCGTCGCAGGCACCGGACGATGCCGGGGCATCGGTCGTAGAGCAGGTGCTCGGCAGTGCGGCTGTGCGCAGCTTCATCCGTTCGGCGGCGTCCGCGGCCGGCCGGGAGATCGGCCGGAGCCTCTTCGGCACGGGACGCCGCCGAAGGCGGTGAAGTGTTGCTGCCGCCGAAGGCGGTGAAATGGTGCTGCGTGTCAGTTGCCGCCGAGCTTCTTGTAGAACGCGCCGGCGATCGGGGCCGAGATCGACCGCGGCGAGAACTGACCGGCGGCCGACATGGCCTTGCTGATCACACCGGGCACGATGCGCATCCGGTTCGCGGCGAGCGCGTCGAGCGAGACCTTCGCGGTGTGCTCGCTCGAGATCCACAGGAAGTCCGGGACCAGCTTGTCGACGATCGACGCCTCGGCGGGGTCGGGTTCCTCGGTGCGCACCGGGCCGGGGGCGAGCAGCGTGACGTGCACGCCGGTGCCCTTGAGTTCGCCGCGCAGCGACTCGGAGAAGGTGTTGACGAACGCCTTCGTCGCGGCGTAGGTGGCGTTGTTCGGGATCGGCATGTTGCCGGCGGCCGAACCCACCATGAGGATCGCGCCGGAGTTCCGCTCGACCATCTGCGGCAGCACTGCGAGGGTGAGGTCGTGCACGGCGACGGCGTTGAGCTCGACCTGTGCCCGCTCGTAGGCCGCGTCGAGCTCGGCGACCGCGCCGAAGGTGGCGATACCGGCGTTGTTGCACAGGATGCTGATGCGCCGACGTCCGAGTTCGTCGACGAGCGGTGTCCGTGCGTCGCGGTCGGACAGATCGCACGCGCGAACCTCGACGGTCACGCCGTGCTGCGCGCGCAGGGTCTCGGCGAGCGCCTCCATCACCTCGCCGCGACGGGCGACCAGGATCAGCGAGTGGCCGCGGGCGGCGAGTTCGGTTGCGAGGGCCTCGCCGATGCCGGAGGACGCTCCGGTGACGACGGCACGGGCATCGGGATGGGGATTCGGCAGAGTCACAGTGGGTCAGCGTAGCGGCAGGCGCTGGAGTGGTGACCGGGCCCGCCCCCGGCTCGAGGCCGAGTCGTTCGGTGCTGCGGGGACTCCGGAAGCCTAGGCTCCGGGGCATGAATGCGTTCACGGACACGGCGAGCGGGGCCGGGGAGGCCACGACACGTCGTCAGGTCGTCTCGTGGGGTCTGTGGGACTGGGGTTCCGCGGCGTTCAACGCCGTGATCCTGACGTTCGTGTTCTCCGTCTATCTCACCGACGCGGTCGGCGACGACCTGCCGGGTGGGATCTCGGCGAGCACCTGGCTCGGATGGTCGCTCGGCATCGCCGGGTTCGTCATCGCCGTGACCGCCCCGGTGTCGGGTCAGCGGTACGACGCGGCCGGGCGACGGAAGTGGTCGCTGGGCATTCTCACCGCGGTCACCGTCGCGGCGATGGCGGCGATGTACTTCGTGCGCGACGACTACCACTATCTGTGGCTCGGCCTGGTCCTGCTCGGTGTGGCGTCCGTGATGGCCGAGCTCGCGCAGGTGCCGTACAACTCGATGCTGCGTCAGGTGTCGACGCCGGACGACATCGGCCGGGTCTCGGGTTTCGGTTGGGCGATGGGCTATTTCGGCGGCATCGTGCTTCTGCTGCTGTGCTACACCGGGTTCATCGCCGGTGACGGCGACACCCGCGGTTTCCTCGGGGTGCCCACCGAGGACGGCACCAACATCCGGCTCGTGGCGTTGTTCGCGGCCGTGTGGTTCGCGGTGTTCGCCGTGCCCGTGCTCCTCGCCGTCCCGGAGAAGCCGGTCGCGCGTGGCGACGTCGCCCGCCGCGCCGGTTTCGTCGAGTCGTACCGCGTGCTGTGGCGCGACCTGACGGAGTTGTGGCGGGCGGATCGTCGCACCATCTGGTATCTCGGGGCGTCGGCGTTGTTCCGGGACGGTCTCGCCGGTGTCTTCACCTTCGGCGCGGTCCTCGCCGTCACGGTCTACGGGATCGGAGCGGGCGACGTGCTGATCTTCGGTGTCGCCGCGAACGTCGTGTCCGCGGTGGGCGCATTGGTGGCCGGACGCGTCGACGACCGGGTCGGACCCAAGGCGGTCATCGTGGGCTCGTTGGTCGCCATGATCGCGACCGGCATCGTCCTGCTCGTGGTCTCGGGTCCCACGATGTTCTGGATCTTCGGTCTGGTGCTGTGCCTGTTCGTCGGTCCCGCCCAGTCGTCGGCGCGCACCTTCCTGGCGCGACTGACCCCGCCGGGCCGGGAAGGACAGATGTTCGGTCTCTACGCGACGACGGGACGCGCGGTGTCGTTCCTGGCGCCGACGCTGTTCGGGTTCTTCGCGTGGTGGTTCGGCACCGACCGCGCGGGCATCGTGGGATTGCTGATCGTGCTCGGCGCGGGCCTGGTGGCGCTGCTCGCCGTGCGGGCTCCCGAGGCGTCCGCGACGGCGTGAACCGGCTCAGTCGGTGATCGTGGCGAGCACCTGGTCGGCGGCGTTGCGGTGCCCGGCCGCGTTCGGATGCAGCGGGATCGATCCGGCGGTCGGCTGCAGGCCGGCCATCCACCGGGTCTCCGGGTCGGCGCACGCGTCGTGGTCGCGGGTCGAATCGCGCAGGTCGACGTAGTCCACGTCCGCGGCCTCGGCCTGCTCGCGCATGACGGTGTTCAACCGGTCGATCTTCTCCTGTAGGTAGGTCGCGTCGTCGGGCCAGATCCGTTGTTCGGGGAAGCACCCGCCGTCGCGGATCCCGGTGGGGTAGCCGACGAGCACGATGCGTGCCTCCGGGGAACGGCGGCGGATCTCGTCGATCACCGTGGTGTAGACGGGAGCGAAGGTGTCGATGGCGGCATCGATGCGGTCGGTGCCGTCAGGGGCGTTCGTGATCGCGCACGAGGTGCCCTGGGGCGGTGCGGCGAGATTGACGCATCCCAGCGCCAGCTGGACGAGACCGATGTCGTTGCCGCCGATACCCACTGTGACGAGTTCGGTGTCGGGGCGCAGCGCGTCGTACTGCGGTGGCACCGTCGCGCCCCGGAAGGTGGTCTGCGGCATCGCGAAGTCGAGGGAGGTGGCGGCACCGCACGACGCGTCGACGAAGTCCTCGATGCCGAGATCGGTCGCGACGAGGGTGGGGTAGTTGCTCGCCGACCGCCCGCACGGATCGCCTTCGGTCTGCGGCGGGATGCCGGGTCCGGAGGTGAACGAGTCTCCCAGGGCGACGTACGACGCATAGTCCGAGGCCGGGGCCGTGTCCTCCGTGTCGGCGCAGGCGACCGTGCCCACGGTCGTGAACACGATTGCGGCGCAGGCGATGACACCCGTCCGTCGGAGGAGCCTCGGCATCGTCACAGTGGACCTCGCAATCCGGTGGGTGGATGTTTCCGAGGCTACAGGTGTGCCGGTGACCGGGAACGGCGCCGAACGCCGACGGCTCGGGTCGATCGATCACCGGCCCCTCCGGTCACGCCTTGAAGTAGACGATCTGGTGCGAGGTCGCGAGGAGGACGCCGTCGCGTCCCCACAGCTGTGCGCTCTGGTCGAAGAAGCCCTGTTCGAAGCGATTCGCACGTGCGGTCGCGAGCACCGGGCTGTCGGATTGTGCGGCAACGGTCTCCGGGTCCGCGTGGAAGTAGACGGTCATCGAGACCGTGCCGGCCGGCAGCACCCGACCCAGCCGGAGGAAGGCGCGGGGGTAGAAGATGTCGCACATCGCGGTGAGCGAGGCGAAGTCGAGCGGACGCGACGGGACGTCGCGGACCCACAGCGTCGACGTGGAGTCGGCGACCTCCGCGCTGCCCTCCTCGGGAACGGCTCCCGCGGCGTATCGCATCTCGTAGTTGCGTGCCCACGCGATGTAGTCCGGCAGCGGGGTCGGCTCGAGCGAGTCGGGTGCCGGGGCGGCCGGTGCCTGCAGTTCGGTCGACGACCAGGTGGGGCGACGGAGACCGAAGACGGCCGTCGCGGTGGTGGCGACCTCGCCGCCCTGCGACAGTTCGATCGACCAGTGCTGGGTGGTGCGGTTCGTCCGCACCGGGCGCACCGCGAGGTCGAACGGGCCGTCGGCGATGGGTCCGGCGTAATTGACCGTCAGGGACAGCGGCATGCCGAGGACATCCGGGTGTCGTTCGACCGCTCGGAGGAGAGTCGCGGCGGTGATGCCACCGAACGGACCGACCATGTTCGCGTAGGCGGGGTGCGTGTGCCCTTCGGTGCGATCGTCCCGGACCTCGAACAGGTCGACGGCAGCGTCGAAGACATGAGTGGTCACCGAGACGTCGGTCATGGCAGGGTCTCCTCGAAAATGGTGTCGCCCAGCGTCGGATCTGTACGACTACATACATAGAATATGGGTGACAACCACCACTGCCGGAGGAACGGGTGAGCGCTGCAGAACGGCGGGACGGACCGCGCGCTGCGATGATCGCCAGCGCGATCGCGCTGATGAGCGAACGAGGTGTCGCGGCCACATCGTTCCGGGACGTGCTCGAGCACAGCGGGGCGCCGCGCGGCTCCATCTACCACCACTTTCCCGGCGGCAAGGCCCAACTCGTCGAAGAGGCCACGGACCAGGCCGCAACCCGGATCGAGCGGTCGCTGACGGCGAAGGTCGACGGTCTCGGCGTGGTGGAGACGGTGCGCGCCGTCGTCGACCTGTGGCGCGAGGGTCTCGTGGCCACCGACTACGTCGCGGGATGCCCGGTGGTGGCCGCAGGTCTCGGGACCGAACCGCGGGCGCGCGCACGAGCAGCGGAGGCCTTCGACACCTTCGTCGACGTCGTCACGCGGTCCCTGGTGGCCGACGGCGTCGGCGCGGAGCGTGCGCGGTCGTTGGCGAACCTGGTCATCGCAGCTCTGGAGGGCGCACTGGTGGTGGCCCAGGCGCAGCGCAGTCCGGCTCCGCTCGATGCGGTCGTCGCCGAACTCGAGGTGCTGCTCGCCCCGGTCGTGGGCTGACGGAAGCCGCGGTGGGCGGGCTCTCAGCCGTTCCGCCGCCGCGTGATCGCGTTCGCGATCTCGTCCGGGGCCTCCTCCGGAATCCAGTGCGAGACGTCGGGCAGGACCACGAAGTCGTACTCGGCGTCTACGAACTCGCCGCACCGTTCGGCGCCGGCGCGGCCGATCGCGATGTCGGCGGTGCTCCAGATGTAGGTCGTCGGGACGCGGACCGGGGGAGTCGAATCGAGATCCCGCGTCATGGCGCGATACCAGTTCAGGGCGGCGGTGAGAGCGCCCGGCGCGGACATGGCGGCGACGTAGTGGTCGACCGAGTCGTGGTCGACGGCGGAGGTGAACATCGCCCGCAGGCGCCGCGCGTCGTCGGCGAGGAGGAGGTCCTCCGCCTTGCCCTCCTCGCGGAAGAGCCCGATGTAGGAGGAGCGTTCGCGCTGGTCGGCGTCCTCCCGCAACGCCCAGCCGTAGGCAGCGAGGTGGGGGACCGAGACCGCGGTCAACGCCGAGACGCGGTCGGGATTGTGGGCGGCGAAGTACCACGCCACAGCGGCGCCCCAGTCGTGCCCGACGAGGTGGACGCGATCGAGCTCGAACTCGTCGAGCAGGCCGAGGACGTCGCCGGCGAGTGCCGGCACCCCGTAGTGCTCGACGCCGGTCGGCCGGGCACCGGGGGAGTATCCGCGCTGGTCGGGGGCGATCACGCGGAAACCGCGCTCGACGAGCAGGCGCGCCACCGGCGTCCAGCTGCGTGATGTCTCGGGGAAGCCGTGCAGGAGCACGACGGGTGTGCCGTCCCTCGGACCCGCCACACGCACGTCGAAGGTCAGGTCGTCGTAGGTGGCGGGTTCGGTCGATGCCATAGGAACCACGTTACGGAAGGGGAGGGTCTGCGACAGGATTTCCTGTCCACCTCGACGAACCGGCGTCACCCCGACCCGTCACCGGTCGCCGGACGTCCGTCGCGGCCGCCACGCCGCCGCGCCCAGCAGGATCAGACGCATCTGTTTCTCCGCGCGCGTGACCACCTCCGATTCCTGCGCGCTGCCGGGACGTTCGACGGCGAGCAGGTCGAGGACGAAATCGAGCATCGCGGTCACCAGCAGGTCGGCGGCCATCTCGAGATCGTCGAAATCCCAGTCTTCGAGTCCCGGGGAGCGGCCCAGGTCGGCGGCGAGCTCGCTGGTCAGCAGGCGCAGTTCGACGGAGATCGCGGCGGCGACCTCGGGAACGCCGCCGTGGCGTTCGCGTGCCAGGAACCGGAAGGCCGCTTTGTGTGCCCGTACCTGCTGGACCAGCACGTCGAGCGATTGCCGCGCCCCTGCCGGGCCGGGTGTTCGCCGCGCGTCGCGCAGCAGGCGCCGCAGCACCCGCATCGTGTCGGCGGCGAGAGTGACACCGAGCTCGTCCATGGACGAGAAGTGCCGGTAGAACGCGGTCGGCACGATGCCCGCGCTGCGGGCCACCTCCCGCAGGCTCACCCCGCCGAGTCCCCGGTCGGCGGACAGTTCGAGGGCGGCGTCGAGAAGCGCCTGACGTGTGCGTTCCTTGCGTTCGGCGCGGGTGGTCGGCGGGGGTACGGAAGCGGTGGACACCCCCCGAGTCTAGGCACGACGTTCCGGGCGGTGTCCGGTCATCTGTGTCTGCGGTCACATCGGGGTTGACAGACAGGTGTGTCCGACTGTCACACTGATTTCAGTGCACATTCGTTCACTGAGCACGCAGAGGTCTACCGAAAGGCGGACAGACATGATCGTGCGCGACCGTCCAACACCCGTCCCGCGCTCGGGTTCGTTGCGGAAACTCCTGGTAGGAGCACTCGGGATGCTGTCCTATCCGCATCACCCGGACCGCTACCTGGAACTCGCCGACCCACTTCTCGTCACGTCGGCGAACTACGCCCGGATTACAGATGTGGACCGAAGTGCCACCGACTCGCTCACGGTCACGGTGCGGCCCGCACAGCCGTGCCGACCCCTTCCCGGGCAGTACGTGACCGTGTCGGTCCGCGTCGACGGCGTGCGGCACACGCGCTGCTACTCGTCGACACTCGTCGACGCGGAGTCGAAGCGCAGGCCCGACCTGCGGTTCACCATCGGCAGGCATTCCGAGGGCACCGTCTCGCGCCACCTCCACGACCGTGCGCAGGTCGGAGATGTCGTCGAACTCGGTTCTCCCGCAGGCGAGTTCGTGCTGCCGAGCCCACGCCCTCGACGCCTGCTGTTCGTCGCCGCGGGCTCCGGGCTGACGCCCGTGCTGTCGATGCTGTCCGGTCTCGTCGCCGAGGGGTACGACGGGTCCGCAGTGCTGCTCTACTACACCCGTACGCCCGGGCACGTTCCGCGTCGCGCCGAACTCGAGGCGCTCGCCGACCGCCCCAACATCGAGATCGTCCACGCCCACACCCGCTCCGACGACGGGCTGCTGCAGGGGCGGTTCGACCGTAACCACCTCGCGGCCGTCGCGCCCTGGTATGCCGACACACCCACCTTCGTGTGCGGTCCGGCGGAGATGGTCGCGCGCATCCGCGAGGTCTACGCCGAGCGGGGTGCCGAGACCATGGTGAACACCGAGGAATTCGTCCTCGCACCACCGGTCGTGTCGACGGACGATGCCGGCGGCGAGATCTCGTTCGCCGAATCCAGCGTCGTTGCCGAGAACACCGGGTCGACGCTGCTCGAGCAGGCCGAAGCGGCAGGGCTCACGCCCGAACACGGATGCCGCATGGGCATCTGCCACAGCTGCACCGCAGTCCGGCTGTCGGGCTGCACGCGCGACGTGCGTACCGGCGACGTCGATTCGGAACCCGGTCGCCGCATCCAGATCTGTGTCAACGCCCCGGTCGGCGACGTCGCCGTCGAACTCTGAACCGGCCATCGGACGACACCACCGAAAACCTTGGAGGACATCATGTTCGGATTGTCCCTACCCACCGTCCCCTTCCTGCCCTTCCTGTCCGGCCGCAGTTCTGCGGCCGAGAACGAACCGCTCGTCCTCGACCACGACAGCGTCGAGGAGATCGGTCGCGAACTCGACGCACTGCGGGAGCAGACGCTCGCATCCCTCGGTGACGAGGATCGCGAGTACCTCTACCGGATCATCAGGGCGCAGCGCGGATTCGAGATCGCCGGTCGCGGTCTGCTCTTCGTCGGATTCCTCCCGCCCGCATGGGTCGCCGGGGTCGCAGCACTGAGCGTGTCGAAGATCCTCGACAACATGGAGATCGGGCACAACGTGATGCACGGTCAGTACGACTGGATGCGCGAACCGTCACTGAATTCCCGTGTCTTCGAGTGGGACACGGTGTGCCCGTCGGACCAGTGGCGGCACTCGCACAACTACGTGCACCACACCTACACCAACATCCTCGGCCAGGATCGCGACATCGGATACGGGATCCTGCGTATGGACCCTGCCCAGAAGTGGCATCCCTACTATCTCGGCAATCCGGTCTACGCGACCGCTCTCATGTTCCTGTTCGAATGGGGCGTGATGATGCACGACGCGGAGGTCGACCGGATCGTCGCCGGGAAACGCTCCTGGCGCGACGTGATCCCGATCGCGAAGGGCTGGTGGCGCAAGGCCGGTCGCCAGGTGATCAAGGACTACATCGCCTTCCCGCTGCTGAGCGGACCGATGTTCGTCCCGACCCTGCTCGGTAACGCGACCGCCAATCTGGTGCGCAACGTGTGGGCGTACTCGATCATCTTCTGCGGCCACTTCCCGTCCGGCGTGCAGTCCTTCACCGAGGAGGAGACCGCCGACGAGACCCGGGGCGAGTGGTACGTCCGGCAGATGCTGGGCAGCGCGAACATCACCGGCTCCCCGTTGTTCCACATCATGTCGGGCAACCTGTCGCACCAGATCGAGCACCACCTGTTCCCCGACATGCCGGCGCACCGTTATCCGGGGGTCGCCCCGAAGGTCAGGGAACTGTGCGAGAAGCACGGACTTCCGTACAACACCGGTGGCCTCACCGCCCAGGTGACGTCGGTGTGGAAGAAGATCTTCAAGTTCGCTCTCCCGCCGGGATGGGTGCGTTCCGAACCCGAGTCGCAGGTGATCATCGACCGTCGTCGCGGCGCGGACCACCTCGTCGGCGATGCGGGTACCCTCGCGGACGACACGATCGAGGGGGTCGAACATGGTGGGAAGATTCGAGCGTAACAAGGACACGATCCAGGAGGTCACCGAGTCGGCGGCCACCCACGTCGGCGCGATCGCGGGGATCATCACCGGGGCGGTCCGGGACGTCACCCGCGAGATCGGTGAACTGATCACCGACGCGATCGAGATGCGCGAGGCCGCTCGCGCGGCGCGGGACGACGAGGAACGCGGAGAAGGGCCGGCGACGTCGGATCGTCGCTCGGCCCCTCCCGCGGAGTAGCGGATCGAGTTCCTACCGCGCGGGGACGCCCGAGGTGGTGCGGGTGACGAACCCGGCCACCTCGTCGCGCATCTCGCCGCTGCGCGGCACCGCGCCCGACATCCAGAACGCGCCGTGCACGAGCCCGTCGAACCTGCGGATCGTCACGTCCACTCCGGCCTCTCGTAGCCGTCGTCCGTAGAGCTCACCTTCGTCGCGGAGCACCTCGTTCTCGGTGGTGAGCACCAGGGTCGGTGGCAGACCGTCCACACGGGGCGCGCGTGCGGGAAGCGCATACGGTGTCTCTGCGTCCTCGGGTGAGGCGAAGTACCGGTCGAGGAACCAGTCCATGTCGGCGGCGGTGACGATGTACCCCTCGGCGAACTCGCGGCGCGAGGGCAGGTCGGCAGCGCGGTCCAGCGCCGGGTAGATCAGCACCTGTCCGCGCAGCACCGGTGCGCCTTCGTCGCGGGCCCGCAGCGCGACTCCGGCTGCGAGGTTGCCACCGGCACTGTCGCCCATCACCACGAGGTTGTGCGGGTCGCCGCCGCACTCGGCGATGTGCGCGGTGACCCACTGCAACGCAGCCCACGCGTCGTCGGCCGCTGCGGGGAACGGATGTTCCGGCGCCAGACGGTATCCCGCGGTCACGACGGTGGCCCCGGTCGCGCGGGCGATCGCCCGCGCCGGTTCGTCCACGACGGTGAGGTCGCCCGCGACGAACCCGCCGCCGTGGAAGTAGAGCACCACCGGACGCGGCCCGGTGTCCGTCCCGGGGGTGTAGATCCGTAGGGGGAGACGGGTGCCGTCGCTCTCGTAGTGGGTCTCGTCCACACGCTCGACGTCCTGCGGTGGAAGTTGGAGATCGGTGAAGGTCGCGATCGTCGCGCGGACCTGATCGACCGTCATCTGCGAGAACGACGTGAATCCCTGCTGCCGAAGTCCTGCGATGAGGCCGGCGGCGTGGTCGTCGAGTGCCATGGGTGGTTTCCTTCCGAAAGGTGGGGGAGATCGGTGCGCTACGAGGCGGCCGGGACGGTGGCTCGTGCCGGGGCGAGGTCGAAGCCGACGTAACCGCCGTCGACGACCTCGGCGCAGACCTGCCGGTAGGTGGGGGCACCCCCGAGGTAGACCATGCAGGCACGCGGTTTGCCGGGGATGTTCGCGCCCATGTACCACGAGTCGGTCTGCGGCAGCAGCGTCTGCTCGGCGATCTCGGTGGTGGTGCGCACCCAGTCGGCTTCGGCTTCCGGGGTGGGTTCGATGACGTGGAGATCGTGTGCGCGCAGATACGCGATCGCGTCGGTCGCGAAGTCGACGTGGTCCTCGATCGCCAGCGGCATGTTGTAGAGCACCGAGGGCGACTGCGGTCCGGTGATCGTGAAGAGGTTGGGGAACTCGTCGATCATGATGCCGAGATAGGTGCGCGGCCCGTGTGCCCACCTGTCGGCCAGGCGCACACCGTTGCGGCCGCGGATGTCCATGGCCATGAGCGGTCCGGTCATCGCGTCGAAGCCGGTCGCGAGCACGATGGTGTCGACCTCGTAGGTGCGGTCGCCGACGCGCACACCGGTTTCGGTGATCTCGCTGATCGGAGTGCTCTTCACGTCGACGAGGTGCACGTTGTCGCGGTTGTATGCCTCGTAGTAGTTCGTCTCGAGCGGGGGACGTTTCGTGGCGTAGGCGTATCCCCGGGGTGCGAGCGTGTCGGCCTTGGCGGGGTCCTGGACCCGCTCGCGGATCCGCTCGCGGATCCGCTCGCGGATGTACTCGGCGGCGGTGTCGTTGGCCTGCCTGTCGAAGAGGATGTCCTGGAAGCTGTCGATGAACAGGCGGAACCCGCCCGCGTTCCAGCGTTCGTCGAACACCCGCCGACGCTCCTCGGCATCGACGGCGAGCGCCGACGGCTGCACCTGGTCGAACGGAACACCCAGGAAGTGGTTGCGTGCGGCCTCTCTCAGTTCGGGGTAGATCTTCTTGGCCTCGTCCAGCACCTGCGGGTCGAGCGGACCGTTCCCGAGCGGGGTGGCGAACTGGGGCGTGCGCTGGAAGACCACCAGTTCCGCGGCCTGTTGCGCGATCAGCGGGATCGCCTGGATCCCACTGGCGCCGGTGCCGATGACCGCGACCCGCCTGCCGGTGAAGTCGACGGGCTCGTGCGGCCAGTTGCCGGTCAGCAGCACCTGCCCACGGAAGTTGTCGATGCCTCCGAACTCGGGCTTCTTGGGGACCGAGAGGTTGCCGGCGCCGGAGATGAACCACCGGGCCGTCACGGTCTCACCGGTGTCGGTGCGGACGGTCCACCACGAGTTCTCGTCGTCCCAGTGCACGCCGATCACCCGCGTGCCGAATGTGATCGTCTTCCGCAGGTCGAAGCGGTCGGCCACGTGGTTCAGGTAGCGGAGGATCTCCGGTTGCCCGGCGAACTTCTCGCTCCACTGCCACTCCTGCTGCAGGTCCTCGTCGAACGAGTACGAGTAGTGGATCGACTCGATGTCGCAGCGGGCGCCGGGATAGCGGTTCCAGTACCAGGTGCCACCCACATCGTCGCCGGCCTCGAAGACCCGCACGGACATGTTCATCCGGTCGCGCAGTTTGTGCAGCGCGTACAGGCCGGCGAATCCGGCTCCTACGACGACGACGTCGGTGTCGGGGGTGGTGGAGGAAGTGGTCATCTGTCCTGGCTCCTCGGTATCGGTGATGTCGCTCCGGCGGATGAACCGAAGGTCTGCATCGACGATGACGTGGATCACACACGAGAACGCGGGGCGAATTACCCCATCGAGTACCTGTGTTGGCCGTCACACGACCACCCGGGTATGTTGGGCCCACTATCTCTGAGAAGCGTGACGATGGAATCTGCCCTGCCGGAAGCTGCACCACCCCGCACCCCGGGGCCCACCCGTTCGGTGACGACCTTCATCGGTCGCCGTCGCGAGATCGACGAGGCCCGGTCGTGCCTCCAGCGGACCCGGCTGCTGACGATCCTCGGTCCGGGTGGAGTGGGGAAGACCCGGGTGGCCGAGGAGCTGGCGGTGCGAACCTCGCGCGCGTTCCGCGATTCGTTCCGCTGGATCGATCTGGCGGTGGTGCGGGATCCGGAGTCCGTTCCCTCGGCTGCAGCGGCCGCTCTGGGCGTGACCGACCAGTCCACCAGACCCGTGATGGACAAGATCATCGACCGTCTCCGCGACGAGCACATGCTGATCGTGGTCGACAACTGCGAACACCTGATCGCGACCGTGGCCGACTTCGTCGCTGCCGTTCTCGGTGATGCACCGGAGGTGCGGATCCTCGCGACCAGTCGTGAGCCGCTCGCGGTGGCGGGGGAGGCGGAGTACGTGCTTCCACCTCTGACGACACCGGACGGATCGACGGGGAACCGGGCGGCCGATCTCGAGCGGTTCGAAGCGGTGGGTCTGCTCGTCGAACGGGCCCGGCAGGTGGTCCCGGGCTTCGAGGTGACCGACGACAATGCCGATGCCGTTGCGCACCTGTGCATCGCGCTCGACGGTGTGCCGCTCGCTCTCGAACTCGCGGCCACCCGGCTGCGTTCGTTGTCTCCGGCACAACTCGTCGACCGGCTCGATCGTCGTTTCGCACTGCTCACCGGGGGCAGTCGCGTGGCGGTGCCGCGGCAGCAGACCTTGCGCGCCCTGATCGACTGGAGCTACGAACTGTGCTCCGATGCCGAGCGGACGCTGTGGGCACGGTTGTCGGTGTTCACCGGCAGTTTCGACCTCGAAGCCGCGGAGACCGTCTGCGCCGACGACGATCTGCCGAGCGAACAGGTCATCGACCTGCTCGACAGGTTGATCGCGAAATCGCTTGTGGGTGTCGATCGTTCGTCGTCGGTGTTGAGGTACTCGCAACTGGTGACCGTGCGCGAGTACGGACACGAACTGCTCGACGCCCGCGGGGAACGGGAACAGCTGTACCGGCGGCATTGCGAGCACTATCTCGACCGTGCCCGTCGCTGCGCCGAGAGTTGGTACGGGCCGAGGCAATCCGCCCTGCTGTCGTCGATGCGCGCCGACCACGCGGATTTCATGGCAGCGCTCGACCGATCGATCCGGGACGACGACGAACTCGCCACGGGGGCGGCGCTCGCCGTCGCGCTGCGCTATCACTGGATCGCGGGTGGCTACCTGTCCACCGGGCGGGCCCGGCTCGAACGACTCCTGCAACGACTTCCGCGCTCGAGCAGCGAGCGCGGCAACGTGCTGTGGGTGACCGCGTGGACGGCCCTCATCCAGGGAGACCGCGACGGAGCGGCGGTCCACCTCGACGAGTGCCGTTCGATCGCAGACGGATCCGGTGATGTACGGTTGCGAGCCCACTGCGATCACTGGAGTGCTCTGCACGCACTGTTCTGCGGGGCGACGGCCGAGGCGATCGACCTCTACCTCCGTGCGGCCCGGGTACATCGTGCGCACGGCGACCACGCCGCCCACCTGACCTGCCTGTTCCAGCTGGCGATGGCGCAGACCTACGATGGACGACTCGACGACGCCCTGGAGACGTGCGCTCGCGTCGTCGAGATGGCGGATCAGCACGGCGAGCGGTGGAACAAGGCCTATGCGCTGTGGGTCTCGGGGCTTGCGCATTACCATCTCGGGCGCCTCGGCCCTGCGGTCGAAGCGGCGAACGGCGCGCTGGCCGTCCAGCGCGACTTCGAGGACAAGATCTGCACGGCACTGTCGCTCGAACTGCTGGCTTGGTCGGCAGGCGCCGAAGGCGACACGGAGAAGGCCGCACGGCTGTTCGGGGCCGCACGGACGGTGTGGCAGCGCCTCGGTACGACGATCGCAGCATTCGGGCCGCACATCGAGCAGGACTCGATGGCAGCGGAGCGTCGCCTCCGGGAACGGATGGGCGAGACGGACACCGCCGAATCGCCCCACCCGCAGTCCGGCATGCGCATCGTCGATCTCGTGGACAGCGCTCTGGAGCCGAGAGAGTCCTCGGGCAGGCGGACCTCGCGTGCTCCGGGCTCCGCCCGACGGCAGCGCGGGGGAGGCGAGTCCGCCTCCCGGACATCCCCGCTGACGAAGAGGGAGCAGGAGATCGCGGGACTCGTCGCCGGAGGCCTGAGCAATCGCGCGATCGCCGACCGGCTCGTGATCTCACGCCGGACCGTCGACGGTCACGTCGAACGGATCCTCGACAAACTCGGCGTGCACTCCCGCACGCAGGTCGTCTCGTGGTTGCACACCCACGAAGCACCCGGAGCGTGAACGAGCAGGACGGCGATCCGGCTCAGGACCGGGACGGGACCGATTCCCGGCGCGCCTCCGGCACCTTCGTGATCAACGTGAGCACGACCGATACGAGCGCGATGATGCCGATGGTGGTGTAGGCGAGGGTGTACGCCTTGTCGTCACCGAGGAGCGTGGACGCGATGATCGGACCGATGATGCCGCCGATGCTCCAGCCGATGAGCATCAGGCCGTAGATGGCGCCGGCGTTGCGGACCCCGAAGAAGTCGCCTGCAGTGGCCGGCATGGTGCCGAAAGCACCGCCGTAGCAGAGGTAGACGATCGCGGCCAGGATCGAGAACAGCACCACTCCACTGGCGTGCGGCAGCACGATCAGGCACACGCCCTGCAGCACGAGCAGTGCGGTGAAGGTCTTCATCCGGCCGATGCGGTCGGAGATCGCCGCCCACACGATCCGGCCGGCACCGTTGAAGATCGCGAGCGCGCCCACGAGTGCCGCCGCGCCGGAAGCACTGAAACCGGCGATGTCGGACGCGCTCGGCTTCGCCTGCGAGATCAAGGAGATGCCGGCGGTCACGCACAGGGTGAGGATGGCGGTCAGGAGGTACCACTGGGGCGTGCGCAGGGCCTCGCCCTGGGTGTACTCCTTGCCGCGGTCGGTTCCGCTGCCGTCG
Organism: Rhodococcus sp. BUPNP1; assembly: GCF_002215235.1. Lineage (NCBI taxonomy): Bacteria > Bacillati > Actinomycetota > Actinomycetes > Mycobacteriales > Nocardiaceae > Rhodococcus > Rhodococcus sp. BUPNP1. The sequence continues at coordinate 200,662 of NZ_NERM01000005.1, read as the reverse complement.
CTGCCGGTGGGTTCGAAGCCCGGCACGGTGTATCCCTCGGGCGGGTTGCGGAAGAGTGCGGCACCGGCCAGCGACATCACGAGGTAGGCGATACCCAAGGGCAGGAAGGCGCTCGTCGGGTCGTCCGGGTTCCGGTCGATGAGCCACTGCGCGACCGGCGAGGTGAGCACCGCGCCGAATCCGAAGCCGCCCACCGCGAGTCCGGTGATGAGACCGGTCTTGTCGGGGAACCACTTCTGCAGCATGGCGATCGGGACGATGTATGCGAAGCCCAACCCGAAGCCGCTGATGATGCCGTATCCGAGGATGAGCAGCCAGTAGTCGTCGGCTCCGTCGGTGAACGAGGCGAGCAGGATACCGAGCGCGTAGATGATGCCGCCGATCAGCGCGACGACGCGGGGGCCTTTCAGATCCTGCAGTCGGCCACCGAGATAGGTGCCGATGAAGATCATGCCGATGGTGACGGTGAACGGCAGTGAGGCCCGGACCGTGCTCAGTTGCCAGGAGTCGGCGCTCTCGAGGGCTCCGCCGAAGACCGACCACGCGTAGACCGCGCCGATCGAGAACTGCAACAGCAGACCTCCGGCGACGAGCAACCAGCGGAAGCTGCCCGGAGGCTGTGTCGTCGCGGTGTCGCCGTGTGGTTCGCGCGTGGGCTTGCCGGAGTCCATGCGTTCTCCTTCGTTCTGCCCGCGAGCCGGATCTCAGCCGCGGTAGCGAACGGGTTCCCCGCGATCGACTCGTTCACGCTGGGGAACGACGGTGTACTTGGGATCCTTCGCCGACGCGATGCCGGCTTCGTAGACGCCGAGTCGCGTGCACAGCGAACCGACCATGAGGGCGGCACCGGACACGGCCGACACCACCCGATTGCGGCGACCGACGAGCGCGCCGAGCGCACCGGCCACCGTCAATGCCTTGCTGGCCTTCATCAGTCGTCCGGGGCGACCCTGGTGGAGCGTCTCGGCCGACAGGCCCATCGACTTCTCCATCTGCTGCTCGGTCGCGAGTTCGACGAGCGCACCGCCGACAGCGAAGGCGCGCGCCGGTCCGGCCTCGGCAACCGGCGCGCCCAGCAGTCCGAGACCACCCGATGCGGCGGCCGCCGACCCGCAGAACACGAAGGGGATCTCCTTGAAGGCGGAATGCCAGGCCGGAGTTGCGGTATCGGACAACAGGACTCCGGTATACGCGGCGACCGGCGGTGCGGTCAGTGCGCCCACGATCCCGGCGGGCCGGCCGAGGGCGAGCAGCAGGCGCACCGGCCCACGCTTCCACCGGGCGGGGAGCATCTCGGCGATCTCCGCGACCGCCGCGACGCCCGCGAACGGACCGTGCAGCGACAGGATCCACGTCCCGACCGACATCGGTGAGGTCGGTTTGGCGACCCGCAGCATGTTGAGGAAGCGACTCGGTTTGCCGAGATCGTGGACCAGTGCACCGACACTGACGAGCAACGATGTGAGCGAACCGAATCGGGCCACCCGGCGCAGGGCGGGCCGCCCCGTGAGATCGGCACCCGCGGCGAGCAGCGAACTGCCCGCGGCCACGCCGCCGGTGAACAGGTAGATGGCGATGTCGTGTTCCCACGGAGCCGGTTTCACGATCTGACGTCCGTAATAGGACTCGAAGTCGGCCTCCGGCACCATCACCCGGTCGCCGCCGCGACCGCCACCGGACCGGCGGGGGTTGCCCGGGCTGCCGCCGTGCTGCACCTGGGTCATCCGCGCCTCCTCAGGAACGACACGGCGGCGCCTGCCAGCATCGCGACGGCCGCGACGGCGGCGCGCGTCCACATCTCCGGAAGATCCTTGGTCGTCACCACCGGATCCGGCGGCAGGCCGTAGACCTCCGGTTCGTCGAGGAGCAGGAAGAAGGCGCCGGTTCCGCCGACCCCGTCCTCGGGATCGTTGCCGTAGAGCCGTGCCTCGCCCACACCGCGCTCGTGCAGGGTGGCCAGTCGTTCCTCGGCGCGGGCGCGCAACTCCTCGACGTCGCCGAACTGGATCGACTCCGTGGGGCATGCCTGCGCGCACGACGGTGTCTGGCCGTCGGTGAGCCGGTCGTAGCAGAGCGTGCACTTCTGGGCGATACCGACCTTCGGGTCGCCCTCCGGACCCTTGCGACGATCGATGACGCCGTACGGGCAGGCGGCCACGCAGTATCCGCAACCGTTGCAGATGTCGTCCTGCACGACCACCGTGCCGAACTCGCTGCGGAACAGCGACCCGGTCGGGCACACGTCGAGGCACGCCGCGTGGGTGCAGTGCTTGCACACGTCCGAGGACATCAACCAGCGGAAGTCCGGCTTCTCCTCCTCCGGGAGCTCCGTCGGGGTCGCCCCGACCGTCGGCATCCCCAGCGACACCGGCGGTTTCGACTCGGCAGGACGCTCGATGAAGGCGACGTGCCGCCACTGGTTGGCGTTGAGCGAATGACTGTTGTCGTACGAGGTGCCGAGCATCGCGAAGAGGTTCTCGGGGACGTCGTTCCACTCCTTGCAGGCCACCTCGCAGGCCTTGCACCCGATGCACACACTGGTGTCGGTGAAGAAGCCCTTGCGAGCCGGCGGATCCTCGTACCCGGCATCGGGTGCCGGGTCGATCGGTCCGAAGAAGCTGTTGGGGCCGGTCACTCGTCCTCCTGCGGGGCATGTCGGTCGTCCGAGGCCTCCGGGGCATGTCGGTCGTCCGAGGCCGTATCACCGTCCGGGACGGTCACGATGGGTGGGTACACGTGATCGGTTACCCCGGCCCGCCGCGCATATCCCTCGACGTACTCCCGAAGTCCCGCTCCGGTCGGTCGACGTCCGGCGCGGACGTCGCACGTACCGACCTTGGTCTCCTGGATGAGCACGTTGGGATCCAACGTGATTCCGAACAGATCGTTGGTCGAGTCGCCGGTCACCATGCCGCCGCTGCCCCAGTGATAGGGCATCCACACCTGGTGGACGGTCCGTCCCTCCACCTTCAGAGGCCGCAACCGCTCGGTCACCAGCACCCGGCCCTCGACCGCGGAGCGGGCGGTGATCACGTGGCACCAGCCCATGTGCTCGAGTCCGCGTTCGGCCGCCAGGGCGGGGGAGACCTCCACGAACATCTCCGGTTGCAGTTCGGCGAGATGTTCGAGATAGCGGCTCATGCCGCCGGCGGTGTGGTGCTCGGTGAGACGGCTCGTCGTGAACACGAAGGGGAACACGTCGATGTGGTCGTCCGGCGGCGCCGGGTTCATCGGGTTGTCGTCGCGGCGGTACTCCTTGCGCGTCGGGTTGGCCTGCTGCGCGTAGAGCGGGTTGCGGAAGGGTGACTCCACCGGTTCGTAGTGCGTCGGCATCGGACCGTCGACGAGCCCCTGCGGCACGTAGAGGGCGCCCTTGCCGTCGCCCTGCATGATGAACGGGTCGATCCCTTCGAGCGCCTCGATACCGTCGGCGCCTTCGGGGGAGCGGTAGCTCGGCGGCTTCGTCTTCTCGAAGTCCGGAACATCCGCGCCCGTCCACTGCTGCGCGTCGTCGTCCCACCACACGTAGGCCTTGCGTTCGCTCCACGGCCGGCCCTCGGGGTCGGCGGAGGCCCGGTTGTAGAGGATGCGGCGGTTCATCGGCCACGCCCAGCCCCACTCGGGAGCCACGAACGACTGCTCGTGCCGGGACTTGCGCCGGTTGGCCTGGTTGACGCCGTCGGCATAGACCCCGGTGTAGATCCAGCAGCCACCCAGGGTGGAGCCGTCGTTCTTCATCTCGGTGAACGACGACAACGGCCGGCGGGTCGCGACGTCGTAGCCGTTGATCTCCATGAGCACCGCGTCGGCGCTCGGCTCGTCGTGCTCGCCGTGCACGGGATAGTCCCATGCCAGGTCGAGCAGCGGCCGGTCGCGCTCGTCGGTGGACCCGGCCAGACGCTCCCGCATCATGCGGCCGAGGTGGTAGAAGAACCACAGTTCCGAGCGGCAGTCCTCCGGCGGCTCGACGGCCTTCTCCCGCCACTGCAGCATCCGCTGGGTCTGCGTGAAGGTGCCTTCCTTCTCGGCGTAGGAGGCCGCCGGGAAGAGGAACACCTCGGTGGCGCACTCCTCGGTCACGATCTCGCCGGTCTCGATCTCCGGGGAGTCCTTCCAGAAGTTGGCGCTCTCGATCTCGAACAGGTCGCGCACCACGAGCCAGTCGAGGTTCGCCATCCCGAGCCGCTGCGCGCGCCCGTGAGCGGAGCCCACGGCCGGGTTCTGCCCGAGGAGGAAGTAGCCCTTGACCTTTCCGTCGATCATGTCGAGCACCGAACGGTAGGTGCCGTGGTCGCCGGTGATCCTCGGCATGTAGTCGAAGCAGTAATCGTTCTCCGCGGTCGCCGCGTCGCCCCAGTAGGCCTTGAGCAGGTTCACGGCGTAGGCGTCGGCCTTCGACCAGAAACCCTTGCTGCCCGGGTTGCGGACGCTGTCGACCCAGTCCGTGAACGAGTGGTGCTTGTTCGCGTCGGGCATCGGCAGGTAGCCGGGCAGGAGGTTGAACAGCGTCGGGATGTCGGTCGAGCCCTGGATGCTGGCGTGACCGCGCAACGCCATGATGCCTCCGCCGGGGCGGCCCATGTTGCCGAGCAGCAACTGCAGGATCGCGCCGGTGCGGATGTACTGCACACCGACACTGTGCTGGGTCCAGCCGACGCTGTAGACGAGCGCCGTCGTCCGCTCCCGGCCGGAGTTCTCCGTCCACGCGCGGCAGACGTCGAGGAAGTCCTCCTGCGAGACGCCGCACACCTGCTCGACCACCTCGGGGGTGTAGCGGGCGAAGTGCCGCTTGAGCACCTGGTAGACGCATCGCGGGTGCTGCAGCGTCTCGTCGCGCCTCGGGTGGCTCGCCGTCTGCATGCCGTGCGCCTCGTTCTGCAGGCCCGCGGCCGTCTCCCGATGCTCGGCGTGCTCCTCGGAACCGTTGGCCTGCGACTTGTGCAGGTCGCCGGATTCGTCCTCCACGTCGTACTGCCAGCTCGTCGGATCGTAGGTCCGTTTCTCGGGGTCGAAGCCCGAGAAGAGCCCGTCGAGATCGTCGGTGTCCTCGAACTTGTCGCTGACGAGCACCGCGGCGTTCGTGTAGTTGACGACGTACTCGCGGAAGTCCAGCTCGTTGCTCAGGACGTAATTGACGATGCCGCCGAGGAAGGCGATGTCGCTGCCGACCCGGATCGGGACGTGCTTGTCCGCCACCGCGCTGGTACGGGTGAAGCGCGGATCGATGTGGATGACGCGGGCACCACGCTTCTGGGCCTCCACGACCCACTGGAAGCCCACCGGGTGGGCCTCGGCCATGTTGGAACCCTGGATGATGATGCAGTCAGCGTTTGCAAGGTCGGCCGTGTAGCCGGTGGCGCCGCCGCGTCCGAAGCTGGTCCCCAGACCGGGGACGGTGGCGGAGTGTCATATACGGGCCTGATTCTCGATCTGGACCGCCCCCATCGCTGTGAACAGCTTCTTGATGAGGTAGTTCTCCTCGTTGTCCAGCGTGGCACCGCCGAGACTGGCGATACCCATCGTGCGCCGGACCCGGTGGCCCTTGTCGTCGAACTCCTGCCAGGTCTCGCGGCGGGTCTTCAGCACGCGATCGACGACCATCTCCATGGCCGTGTCGAGATCGAGGTCTTCCCATTCGGTGCCGTAGGGCCGGCGGTAGCGGACCCGGGTCTCGCGCAGCTCGCTGGTGACGAGGTTCTTGCTCGCCGAACCCTTCGGGCACAGGCGCCCACGGTTCACCGGGCTGTCGGGATCGCCTTCGACCTGGACGACCTTTTCGTCCTTGACGAAGATCTTCTGTCCGCATCCGACAGCGCAGTAGGGGCACACGCTGCGGGCGACACGATCGGCGGTGGAGGTGCGCGGTTCGATCTCCTCGGTACGACGGGACCGTGCGGCCTTGCCGCGTCCGAGCAGATCCTTGCCGAGGAACTGACGCAGGACGGGCCAGGGGAGGGACGTGTCCTTCTCCGCCATCGGTACTCCTTTCCTGCGCTCTCGTTCCGAAGCTACCGTCTACCCATGCTTCGTGCCGGTTAATCCCGGTGCAGGTGTGTCGTCGTGTCACGCAGTCCCGGAGATCCGGCGGTCCGGGGCCTCAGCGCACCCGGATCGCGTGCTCACCCGCGGGGACGACCTCACCGATGACGGGATGGCCGGGCAGCTCTCCGACGACCAGCAGACCGCCGGACGTCTGGGCGTCGGCGAGCAGCAGCAGCTCGTCCTCGTCCACCTCCGAGTCGACCTGCTCGCGCACCCAGTCGAGATTGCGCCGGCTCCCGCCGGGGACGAATCCCTCCGCGAGCGACTCTCGTGCCCCGGCGACGTACGGCACTGCCGCGGAGTCGATCACAGCGGTCGTGCCGCTGGCCCGCATCATCTTCATCAGGTGCCCGAGCAGACCGAAACCGGTGACGTCGGTGGCGGCGCGGACACCGGCGTCGTGTGCGAGCTGCGCCGCCTCGCGGTTGAGTGTCGTCATCACCGCGACCGCTTCCTCGAACCGCTCGCCGGTGGCCTTGTGACGATTGTTCAGGATGCCGAGACCGAGCGGCTTGGTGAGGGTGAGCGGCAGGCCGGGCGTGGCAGCGTCGTTGCGCAGCAGGCGATCCGGATCGCCGAGACCGGTCACGGCCAGCCCGTACTTCGGCTCACGGTCGTCGATGCTGTGCCCGCCGGCGAGATGGGCACCCGCCTCGGCGCACGCGTCGGCGCCGCCGCGCATCACCTCGGCGGCGAGTTCGAACGGGATGAGTTCGCGCGGCCAGCCCAGGAGGTTGACCGCGATGATCGGCGTGCCACCCATCGCGTAGACGTCGGACATGGCGTTGGTGGCGGCGATCCGTCCCCAGTCGTACGGGTCGTCGACGACCGGGGTGAAGAAGTCGGCCGTCACGATGACGGCCCGGCCGCTGCCGTCGGGTGCCGGGTCGATCCGGACCGCGGCTCCGTCGTCGCCGTTCTCCACACCCACCAACAGTTCGCCGGCGGCCCGTCCGCCCTGCAGACCGCCGAGTACCCGTTCGAGTTCACCCGGCGGAACCTTGCATGCGCAACCGCCGCCGGCGGCGTACTGGGTGAGTCGGATGGCGCCCTCGGGAAGGTCGACGTGTGCGGTCATGGACCCAAACATACGGGCGAGTCGTCACCGAGGGTCCGGCTTCGGTTAGGGTGAGCGCGGAGGTGGTTCTCGTCTGGTGACGGTCGCGGTCTTCAAAACCGTTGTGGCCCAGTATCTGGGCTGGGCGGGTTCGATTCCCGTCCGCCTCCGCCAAATGTTTTCGTCGACCGTGGGATGAGGAGCGCGTGCCGGATCCGAGACGGGACGTTCCCCGCACCGACCAGGTCCTGGCCGATCCGCGCCTGCGCGAGGCCGTCGACCGGCTCGGCGCCCGACTGGTCAAGCAGACCGTCGTCGCGGCCCAGCAACGGTGCCGCGACGGCGAGATCGGGCCCGACGCCGTCGCCGACGTCGCGGTCGCGTCGCTGCCGCAGCAGGCGACCACCCTGCGTCGCGTCGTCAACGCGACCGGCGTGGTGGTGCACACCAATCTCGGTCGCGCCCCGCTGTCCCGAGCGGCGGTCGAGGCGGTGTCCACCGCGGCGGGTGCCACCGACGTCGAACTCGACCTGGCCACCGGCCGGCGCGGACGGCGAGGACGCGGCGCCCTCGAGGCGCTCGCCGAACAGGTACCCGACGCCGGCGGCGTCCACGTCGTCAACAACGGTGCCGCGGCTCTCGCCCTGGTCACCCGGGTGCTCACACGCGGTGGTCGCTCGATCGTGATCGCACGGGGCGAACTGGTCGAGATCGGCGACGGCTTCCGGATCCCGGAACTGCTGGAATCCGTGGGCGCGACGCTGCGTGAGGTCGGCACCACCAACCGCGTGCGCCTGAGCGACTATGCCGCGGCCGTCGACGACGACACCGCCTTCGTCCTCAAGGTGCATCCCTCGAACTTCACCGTCAGCGGCTTCACGTCGTCGGTGTCGGTCCGGGAACTCACCGGACTCGGACCGCCCGTCGTGGTCGACATCGGATCGGGTCTGCTCGCCCCGCATCCGCGGCTGCCGAACGAACCCGACGCCACCACCGCGCTGCGTGCCGGCGCCGACCTGGTGACCGCCTCGGGCGACAAGCTCCTCGGCGGTCCGCAGGCCGGCCTGCTGCTCGGGCGGGCCGAACTCGTGGAACGCCTGCGGCGCGACCCGTTCGCGCGGGCGCTGCGCGTCGACAAGCTCACCCTGGCCGCTCTCGAAGCGACCCTGACGGGACCGATGCCACCCGTGGCGTCGGCGCTGGCCTCCCGCCCGGAGGATCTCCGCGCCCGCGCACAGGCGATCTGCGTGGCGTTGCCCTCGGAGTGCCACCCCGAGGTGGTCGACTCCGACGGCGTCGTCGGGGGCGGCGGCGCCCCGGACGTCGTCCTGCCGAGCGTCGCGATCGCCCTGCCCGAACATCTCGCACTCCCGTTGCGGCTCGGTGAGCACCCCGTGGTCGGCCGCGTCGAACGCGGCCGGTTGCTGCTCGACCTGCTCGCGGTCGACCCCGCCGAGGACGGCGAGCTGATCGACGCCGTGACGCGCGTGGCTACTCGCGAAGGATCCTGATGTACGTCGTCGCGACCGCCGGTCACGTCGATCACGGGAAGTCGACGCTGGTCGAGGCGCTCACCGGTGCGAATCCGGATCGGCTCGCCGAGGAACGGCGACGAGGACTGACCATCGAGCTCGGCTACTGCTGGACGTCCTGGCCCGAGGTGGGGGAGGTCGCCTTCGTCGACGTCCCCGGACACGAGCGATTCCTGACGACGATGCTCTCCGGAGTGGGATCGGTCCCGGCCGCGCTGTTCGTGGTGGCCGCCGACGATCCGTGGATGCCGCAGGCGGCCGAACACCTCGCAGCGCTCGACGCGCTCGGCGTGCGTCACGCGGTCGTCGCCGTCACCCGCGCCGATCTCGCCGATCCGGGACCCGCGGCCGCGCGGGCCGCGGCGGAGGTCGCCCGTACGAGTCTGGCGGGGGCACCCGTCGTCGCCGTGAGCGGGCGCACCGGGATGGGCCTCGACGATCTCCGGGGCGCCCTGACGACGATGGTCGCCTCGCTCCCGGACCCCGATCCGCAGGCCGACGTCCGGCTCTGGGTGGACCGCCGGTTCACCGTGCGTGGATCCGGAACCGTCGTCACCGGAACGCTTCCCGCAGGCACGGTGCGCGTCGGGGACACCCTCGCGCTCGGGGACACACCGCTGCGCGTCCGCAGCGTGCAGGCACTCGGTCGCGACCGGAGCGCGGTGAGCGGCGTGGCCAGGGTCGCCCTCAACCTCACCGGTCGGGTCGACGACCTGGGACGGGGCAGTGTGCTCGTCACGCCCGGCGCGTGGCACCACACCTCCGTGGTCGACGTGCGGATCAGCGGCGAGGACCGGCCTCCGGTCGCTCCGGTGCTGCACATCGGAGCCGCGGACGTCGGCGTCCGGTGCCGTCCGCTGGGAGACGATCTCGTTCGGCTCACCCTCGACCGCCCGTTGCCCCTGCGGATCGGCGACCGCGCGTTGCTGCGCGACCCGGGCCGTCGGATGATCTGGCGGGCCGACGTTCTCGACCCCGATCCGCCGCGATTCCGGCGTCGCGGTGCGGCGGCACGCCGTGCGCTGCAACTGGCGGGGGCCGACGGGACGCCGCGCCTGGCCGACGAGCTCTCCCGCCGCGGACTCCTGCATCGGCAACGGTTGCGGCAGTTGGGCATTCCGCTCGAACAGGGAGAACACCTGACGGTCGGGCCGTGGCTCGTCGCACCCGGCCTCGCGAAGGCCGTCGCCGACCGGCTGCCCACACTCGTGCAGGCCCACGCCCGTGCCCATCCACTGGATCCGGCGGCACCGTTGACGGTGCTGGCGTCGCAGCTGCGTCTTCCCACACCCGACCTCGTCCGGGCGCTGGTGCGGCCGCCACTCGAAGTGGTCGGGGGACGGGTGATCGCTCCCGGCGCCGACGGTCTGCCGCCGAAGATCCGCAAGGCCGTCGAGCAGGTGCGCCGCGATCTGTCGGCCGCTCCGTTCGCGGCCCCGACCGCCGATCGCCTGCGCGAGCTCGGCCTCGACGATCGTGCCCTCGGCGCGGCCGAACGCAGCGGACGGTTGTGGCGGGTGGGCCCGGGCATCGTCCTGCTCCCCGATGCCGCCGATTCGGCCGTGGAGCTGCTGGGGGAGTTGGATCAACCCTTCACGACCAGCGCCGCGCGCGAGCGGCTGGGAACGACACGGCGGGTGGTCCTGCCGTTGCTCGACCGGCTCGACAAGGCCGGTCGCACACGCAGACTCCCCGACGACCGGCGCGAGATCGTCCGCTAGACCGCCGTCCCGCCCTCCCCGGCGGGACGACCCTTCACCCGAAACGCGAAGTGCGGGTACCGAACTCGTCGATACCCGCACTCCGTATGAGACTTCGGTCGTCGGATGACGCCCGGTGCGAACGCAGCGTCAGATGACGCCCAGTGCGAACATGGCGTCGGCGACCTTCACGAAACCGGCGATGTTGGCGCCGTGGATGTAGTCGCCCGGCTTGCCGTACTCGGCAGCGGTCTCGACGCACCGGCCGTGGATGTCGGCCATGATGCCGGCGAGACGCTCGTCGGTGTAGTCGAAGTGCCACGAGTCGCGCGAGGCGTTCTGCTGCATCTCCAGTGCGGAGGTCGCCACGCCACCGGCGTTGGCGGCCTTGCCGGGCGCGAAGGCGACTCCGGCGTCGCGGAAGACGCTGATGCCGCCCGGGGTGGTGGGCATGTTGGCGCCCTCGGCGACGATCTTCACGCCGTTGTTGACGAGGGTCTTGGCCGACTCCTCGTCGAGCTCGTTCTGCGTGGCGCACGGCAGTGCGATGTCGCAGGGAACGTTCCAGATGTTGCCGCCGGGGTAGAACTCGGCGTCGCCGCGCTCGTCGACGTACTCGGAGATGCGTCCGCGACGGACCTCCTTGATCTCCTTGAGCAGCTCGAGGTCGAGGCCCTTGCGGTCGACGATGTAGCCGGAGGAGTCGGAGCACGCGATGGCGGTGCCGCCGAGCTGGTGGATCTTCTCGATGGCGTAGATCGCGACGTTGCCCGAACCGGAGACGACGGCGGTGCGGCCCTCGAGCGAGGTGCCGGCGGTCTTGGCCATCTCGTTGACGAAGTAGGCCGCGCCGTAACCGGTGGCCTCCTTGCGCACCTGCGAACCACCCCAGGTGAGGCCCTTGCCCGTGAGGACGCCGGACTCGTAGGAGTTGGTGAGGCGCTTGTACTGGCCGAACAGGTAGCCGATCTCGCGGCCGCCGACGCCGATGTCACCGGCCGGGACGTCGGTGTACTCACCGATGTGGCGGTGCAGCTCGGTCATGAACGACTGGCAGAAGCGCATGATCTCCTGCTCGGAGCGACCCTTGGGGTCGAAGTCCGAGCCGCCCTTGCCGCCGCCGATGGGCAGGCCGGTGAGCGCGTTCTTGAAGATCTGCTCGAAGCCGAGGAACTTGACGATGCCGAGGTTGACGCTCGGGTGGAAACGCAGGCCACCCTTGTAGGGGCCGAGAACGCTGTTGTACTGGACGCGGAAGCCACGGTTGACGTGGACGTTGCCCTGATCATCGATCCACGGCACGCGGAAGATGATCTGGCGCTCCGGCTCGCACAGGCGCTCGATCAGGCCGGATTCGAAGTATCCGGGGTGGCGCTCGAGCACGACATGCAGAGACTCGAACACTTCGGCCGCAGCCTGGTGGAATTCGGGTTCACCTGCGTTGCGGGCCTTGACCTGCTCGTAGATCTCTTCGATGCGGTCCGATGTCGACACGCCCACCTACCTGACTCTGTGAGGATTCTGTAACAAGGGTTTTACGACGAAAACTATAGGGCGTGGCCCTTAGCATGTGTTAACCCGGCTCCAAGGTGGGATGAGAAACACACGGCCGGAACGGCCTGTCCGTCGGGCGAATTGCCCGGTTCATCGGTACGATGTGCGGCCCCGTGGCGGGCGATGCGCCGACGGTCGGAGGTGCCCCCGGCAGGACTCGAACCTGCGACCTAGAGATTAGAAGGCTCTTGCTCTATCCAGCTGAGCTACGGAGGCGCGGCCAGAATCTTAGCGGGTGCCTCCGGGCGTCGCCGCACACACCCTCGCGCCCGCCGGGGTCAGCGCTCGAGCGTGCTGCCGCGTTCGTCGTCGGGGCTCGACTCGCTCCGGGGAACGTCTACGCCACCAGTCTTGAACCGCTGGATGAGATGGTCGATTCCGACACCCAGGACCACCGCGACGCAGATGGACACCGCGGCGCCGAACAGCGGTTGCGATTCGAACCATCCGCCGACGAGGCGCCCCACCAACGCCGAGTAGAGAGCCCAGGTCGTGCCGCCGAGGATCGTGAGGGGCACGAACTTCTGCCGCGGGTAACGGGTCGCTCCGGCCGTCATGTTCACGGCGATCCGACCGATCGGGATGTAGCGGGCCGTGAGGATCACTGCGGCGCCGCGCTTGTCGAGTCCGCGCCGCGCCCACGCGAAGGCGGCCTGCGCCTTCGGGCGCCGCATCCACCGGAACCGTTCGGTACCGACCTTCCGCCCGATCGTGTACGCGATGTTGTCGCCGATGATCGCGCCGAGCGCCGCGAGCACGATGACGAGCCACAGATAGGGACGCCCGGTCGAACCGGAGAGGGACGCCAGGGTCACCAGGACGGTCTCGCTGGGCACCGGCGGGAAGAAGCCGTCGAGGATGCACACGGCGAAGACCAACGGATAGACCCACAGGGCTGCGGCCTGGCCGATGATGAATTCGTTGATCACGTCCATGGATATGCGTGGTGCTCCCGTCGCGTCCGCCGGATCGGCTGCTTCCACGCTATCCGTTCGCGCCGCCGAGGGCTCCTGACGAGCGCGGTTCGGCTCTCGACCCGCCGGCGCGGACATGGGGGTTCGGTCCAGATCGTCCGTTTCGACCCGCGGACCGTGGCTCGGGGCTAACCTGGGCGCCGAAGGGGGAAGTGCGGACGGATCGGCGGGGGAAAACCGATGCGTCCGCCCGAGGGTGGGAGTTCTTCATGCAGGTTCCTGGCCCGTTCGAATACGCGCGCGCAACCGGAGTGGAGCACGCCGTCGAGCTGCTCGACCGGCACGGAGAAGGTGCCCGCGTCGTCGCCGGCGGACACAGCCTTCTTCCGATGATGAAACTGCGGCTCGCGAATCCGGAATACCTGATCGACATCAACGACCTCGGGGACGAACTCGACCACATCACGGTCGAACCCGAGGTCGTTCGCATCGGTGCCCTCGTGCGCCACCGTCGGCTGCTCGAATCCGACGAACTCGCCGAGATCTTTCCGATCTTCCGGGACGCGGAGAAGGTCATCGCCGATCCGATCGTCCGCAACCGCGGGACCCTCGGAGGGTCGATCTGCCAGGCCGACCCCGCCGAGGATTTGTCCACCGTGTGCGCCGTGCTCGGCGCGACGTGCGTCGTCCGCGGCCCGGCGGGGGTGCGTGAACTCGCCTTCGACGACTTCCACCTCGGTGCCTACGAGACGGCGGTCGCCCCGAACGAGTTGCTCGTCGAGGTGCGACTGCCGCGGAAGGGCACCGCCTCGAGCGCGTACGAGAAGGTCGAGCGTCGCGCGGGGGACTGGGCGGTGGCCGCGGCGGGCGCCGCGCTGTGGATGGCGGACGACGGACGCATCACCGACGCGCGTGTCGGGCTGACGGCCGTGCGCCCCGACGAGGCGGCACTGTCGAGGGTGTCCGAGCTGTTGCGCGGCTCGCCGCCCTCGGAGGAACTCTTCCGCGAGGCGGGCGCCGCGGCCGCGTCGGCATGCGATCCCGAGACCGATCAGCGCGGCACCGCCGCCTACAAACGTCACCTCGCATCGGAGTTGACGGTGCGGGCCCTGCGCCGATCCGCCGAACGTCTCGGCGTCACCGAAAGGGTGTGAACCGATGCAGATCTCGATGACGGTCAACGGCGAGAGCGTCACCGCCGACGTCGAACCCCGGACACTGCTCGTGCACTTCCTGCGCGACCACCTCGGTCTGACCGGAACGCACTGGGGATGCGACACGAGCAACTGCGGAACGTGTGTCGTCGCCGTGGACGGCGAACCGGTGAAGTCGTGCACCACGCTGGCGGTCATGGCCGCGGGCCACGAGGTGCTCACCGTCGAGGGACTCGAACGCGACGGTGTCCTCGACCCCGTGCAGGAAGGCTTCGTGCGCTGCCACGGACTGCAGTGCGGCTTCTGCACCCCGGGAATGATGATCACCGCCCGGGCCCTGCTCGATCGCGATCCCGACCCCGACGAGGCGACGATCCGCGAGGCGATCTCCGGGCAGATCTGCCGCTGCACCGGCTACACCACCATCGTCCGGTCGGTCCGGTGGGCCGCCGAACACTCCTCGAAGGCGCAACCCACGGAGGTGTCGTGATGACCGCCGTCGAACCGGACACACGCCCGGAGGAACAGGACAACGATCGCAAGCCGTGTGGTCACGGCCGGATGCTGCGCAAGGAGGACCCGCGATTCGTGCGCGGACGCGGCAACTACGTCGACGACGTCCGGCTGCCCGGCATGCTGCATCTCGCGGTGCTCCGCTCGCCGGTCGCGCATGCCCGCATCAACGGCATCGACACGTCCGCCGCCCTCGCGCACCCGAAGGTGCGGGCGGTGATCACGGGCGCCGACCTCGCCGAGAAGGGCCTGGCCTGGATGCCGACGCTGTCGAACGACGTGCAGGCCGTGCTGGCCACCGACAAGGTGCGCTTCCACGGTCAGGAAGTCGCCTTCGTCGTCGCCGACGATCACTACTCGGCGCGCGACGCCCTCGAACTGATCGACGTCGACTACGAGATGCTCGACCCGGTCGTCGACGTGCGCACGGCCCTGTCGCCCGAGGCGCCGGTGATCCGGACCGATCTGGACGGCAAGACCGACAACCACTGCTTCGACTGGGAAGCCGGCGATGCGGCGGCGACCGACGCGGTCTTCGCGAAGGCCGACGTCGTCACCCGGCAGGAGATCGTCTATCCGCGGGTGCATCCCGCCCCGATGGAGACCTGCGGTGCGGTCGCCGACTACGACCGGATCTCCGGGAAGCTGACGCTCTGGTCCACCACGCAGGCCCCGCACGCCCACCGCACCCTGTACGCGCTGGTCGCGGGTCTGCCCGAGCACAAGATCCGCGTCATCTCACCCGACATCGGCGGGGGATTCGGCAACAAGGTCCCCATCTACCCCGGCTATGTCGGGGCGATCGTGGCGTCGCTGGTCACCGGGCATCCGGTGAAGTGGATGGAGGACCGCAGCGAGAACCTCATGAGCACCGGCTTCGCGCGCGACTACATCATGGTCGGCGAGATCGCGGCGACGAAGGAAGGCCGCATCCTCGCCATCCGGTCGCAGGTCCTCGCCGACCACGGTGCCTTCAACGCCACCGCCGCCCCGGTGAAATATCCGGCCGGCTTCTTCGGTGTGTTCACCGGCAGCTACGACATCGAGGCCGCCTACTGCCACATGACGGCCGTCTACACGAACAAGGCGCCCGGCGGCGTCGCCTACGCCTGCTCGTTCCGCATCACCGAGGCCGTGTACTTCGTCGAACGGCTCGTCGACTGCCTCGCCTACGACCTCGACATGGACCCGGCGGAACTGCGCCTGAAGAACCTCCTGCGACCCGAGCAGTTCCCCTACACGAGCAAGACCGGCTGGAAGTACGACTCGGGCGACTACGAGACCACCATGCGCAAGGCCATGGACATCGTCGGTTACGACGAACTGCGCCGCGAGCAGGCCGAACGCCGCGCTCGGGGTGAGCTGATGGGTATCGGCATGTCGTTCTTCACCGAGGCCGTCGGAGCCGGTCCGCGCAAGGACATGGACATCCTCGGTCTCGGCATGGCCGACGGGTGCGAACTGCGTGTCCATCCCACCGGCAAGGCCGTCGTGAGGTTGTCGGTGCAGTCGCAGGGACAGGGGCACGAGACGACCTTCGCGCAGATCGTCGCGGAGGAGATCGGCATCCCGCCCGACGACATCGACGTCGTGCACGGCGACACCGACAACACCCCGTTCGGGCTCGGCACCTACGGGAGTCGCTCGACACCGGTGTCCGGGGCGGCCGCCGCGCTCGTCGCGCGGAAGGTGCGCGACAAGGCGAAGATCATCGCCGCCGGCATGCTCGAGGTCTCGGTCGCCGACCTCGAATGGGAGAAGGGCCGCTTCCACGTGAAGGGCGACCCGGGAGCGTCGGTGACCATCCAGGACATCGCGATGCGCGCCCACGGTGCCGGCGACCTGCCCGAGGGTCTCGAAGGCGGTCTCGAGGCGCAGATCTGCTACAACCCCGAGAACCTCACCTATCCGTACGGTGCCTACTTCTGCGTCGTCGACGTCGATCCCGGCACCGCGCAGGTGAAGATCCGCCGGTTCCTGGCCGTGGACGACTGCGGCACCCGCATCAACCCGATGATCATCGAGGGCCAGGTGCACGGTGGCATCGTCGACGGGATCGGTATGGCCCTGATGGAGATGATCGCGTTCGACGAGAACGGCACCTGCCTGGGCGGGTCGTTCATGGACTACCTGATCCCCACGGCCCTCGAGGTGCCGACGCTCGAGACGGCGTTCACCGTCACCCCGTCGCCGCACCATCCGATCGGCGCGAAGGGCATCGGCGAATCCGCCACCGTCGGTTCGCCACCCGCGATCGTCAACGCGGTCGTCGATGCGTTGAAGCCGTTCGGCGTCCGGCACGCCGACATGCCGCTGACGCCGTCGCGGGTGTGGGAGGCCATGCAGGGTCGCGCGACCCCACCGATCTGAGCGACGCCACCGGACGATGCCAGTAGAACGATCGGAGGACGGGAACATGGATCTCGCGGTGCGGGCGAAGCAGTTGCGCAGTGAACGACGGCCGTTCGTCGAGGCGACGGTCGTGCGGGCACAGCCACCGACGTCCGCACACTCGGGCGACCGGGCACTCGTCCTCGCCGACGGCACGATCGAGGGGTTCGTCGGCGGGCAGTGCACCGAGAGTTCCGTGCGTGAGGCGTCCCGCACGGTGCTCGAACGAGGGGAGAGCATGCTCCTGCGGGTGCTGCCCGCCGGGGCCGGCGAGTTCCCCGACACCCCGGGAGCGACGATCGCGGTCAACCCGTGCATGTCCGGCGGGGCCACCGAGATCTTCCTCGAACCACGGATGCCCCCGATCGTGGTGGCCGTCTTCGGGGACTCGCCCGTCGCCGAAGCGGTAAGCGACTTCGCGCGGCGCGTCGACTACTCGGTGGAACCGATCCGCGGGACGCGCGTGCCCGCCGAGGCGTCGGTGGTGATCGTCGCGAGCCACGGGGGCGACGAGGCGACCGTGATTCGCGCGGCCCTCGACGCCGGAAGCCGATATGTCGGCCTGGTCGCGAGTCGCACCCGGGGCGACGCGGTGCTCGACGAGGTGGAACCGACCGACGAGGAGCGTGCCCGCATCCACACCCCGGCCGGCCTCGACATCGGTGCCCGCACCCCGGCCGAGATCGGCTTGTCGATCGTCGCCGATATCGTGCGTGTCGCGCGCAGCGGCGGGCTCGCCCGATCCTCCGAGGAGACCGGGCGACGCATCGAGGTGCCGCGGGAGACGGGCCCGAAACCGCGCACGGCCGTCGACCCGGTGTGCGGGATGACCGTCACGGTCACCGAGTCGACCCCGCACCTCGTCGTCGCCGGGCGGACGGTGTGGTTCTGCTGCCCGGGCTGTCGCCGTCGCTACGAGAAGGACGACGTGGCGTGACCGATCCGTCGTCCCCGGGCATCTTCACCGACGTCGACGACGTGGTCGCCAGGTTCGACGACCACGACCATCTGCTCGATCAGGGCACCGCCGCCGCGATCCACCTCGCGGTCGCGCTGGGCCGACCGTTGTTGCTCGAAGGCGAACCCGGGGTCGGCAAGACCACCGCCGCCAAGGTCCTTGCGCAGATCCTCGGCAGCCCGCTGATCCGGTTGCAGTGCTACGAGGGACTGTCGGTCGCCGAAGCTCTCTACGACTGGAACTATCAGCGTCAACTGCTCGCGATCCGGCTCGCCGAAGCGCGTGGCGAGGTTCCCGCGGAGGCCGATCTGTACTCCGAGGAGTACCTCCTCGAACGCCCCATTCTGCGCTGCGTCCGCCATCGCGGCGACAGACCCGCCGTCCTGCTCGTCGACGAGATCGACCGCGCCGACGACGAATTCGAGGCGCTGTTGCTCGAATTCCTGGGGGAGTTCGCCATCACCGTCCCCGAGCTCGGCACCCTCACCGCGACCCGCCCGCCCGTCGTGGTGCTCACCTCCAACCGGAGCCGCGACCTGCACGACGCACTGCGAAGGCGCTGCCTGTACCACTGGATCGACTTTCCCGACCGTGACCGTGCGGTGGCGATCCTGCGGCGCACGGTGCCGTCGGCGAACGTCGCGCTCGTCGAACGCGCCACGGATTTCGTCGCGGTGGCCCGCGGCCTCGATCTCGACAAGGCACCGGGGATCGCGGAGACCATCGACTGGGTGTCGGCGCTCGCGGCGCTCGGCGTCGCCGACCTCGTGCGGCCCGAAGCGGCGATGTCGCTCGCCGCGCTCGCGAAGACCCCCGACGACGTCGATGCGCTGGGGGAAGCGCTGACCACCTTCGTCTCCACCGAGGTGTCGTGAGCGCCCGATTGCTTCCCGGGGTCGATCACGCAGCCTTCGCGGTCGGACTGGTCGACCGGCTCAGGTCCGCCGGGATCGTGGTGCCGGCGGACGGCGCGGCGACCTTCACGCGTGCGCTGCGCGTGTGCCCTCCGAGCACCCGGAGCCGGTTGTACTGGACGGCGCGGCTCACCCTCGTCGACCGGCACGAGAGCCTCGCCACCTTCGACGCGGTGTTCGACCGGGTCTTCGGCGACGCTCCGCTCCCACTCGACCCGCACGCCCGCCGCACCGGACCCGAGGACGACGGCACGCCCGCGGCGCCCACGACGGACGCGTCCCGTCTCGGGCGGGATGCTCCGGCCGGTGGCCACGACGTCCCGTGGGTCACGAGGACCGTCGTCGAATCGGCGGAGGGGGAGCGGGCGGCCGACCGGCCCGGCCGCGAGGTCGCGAGTGCGCTGGCGGAGATCGCCGACCGACGATTCGACGACCTCGACCCCGCACGACTCGCACTGCTCGAATCGTGGATCGAGGAGGCCGGCGTCCGATGGGCGACCCGCCGCACCCGGCGCCGGGTCGAACGCCACACCGGACGCGTCGACGTGCGGGCGAGCATCGCCGCCTCGCACAGCACCGGGTTCGAACCGCTCCGGTTGATCCGCACCCGTCCCGGTCGACGGCGGCGGCAGATCGTCGTCTTCTGCGATGTCAGCCGGTCGATGCGGCCCTACGTCGGGGTGTATCTGCATCTCGTCCGTGCTCTTGCGCACACCGGAACGGCCGAGGTCTTCGTGTTCTCCACCACAGCGACGCGTCTGACGCCGGTCCTGCGGCACCGGTCGGTCGAGCAGGCGATCGACATCGCCAACGACCGGGTGCGGACGCGGTTCGGGGGCACCCGCATCGCCGGGTCCCTCGCCGAGGTGGTCGCCTCCCACCACGGCCACCTGTTGCGCGGAGCGATCGTCGTCGTCGCGTCGGACGGTTGGGACAGCGACGATCCCACCGCACTCGCGCACGTCCTGGCCAGGATCCGGCGACGCGCCCACCGGGTGGTGTGGCTCAATCCGCGGGCCGGGCAGTCCGGTTTCACGCCCTCCACCGGGGCGATGTCCGCGGCGCTCCCGCACTGCGACGCGTTGGTGGCGGCCGACACACTCCTCGCGTTGCAGCACGCCGTCGACGTCGTCACATGCGCCGATTCCGGCCCCGGAGGGCTCCGACGGCGTGTCGTAGGTCATGGCGTGGACGTCCTACCCTGGTAGGCATGGCAACATCCGAGCTCGCGTCTCCCGCGCAGCCTCCGGCGCCCGCCCCTACGAGGGGAAACCCGCCGGCACTGCTGATCCTCTTCGGCCTCCTCGCCGCCATCGTCGCGGCGTTCGCGGTCGGACTGTCCGCTGCGCAGGCTCTGGTGTTGCTCGGCATCCCCGATCCCGGTCCGCTCACCACCTACGGTCTTCCCGCGGTCCGTGCGATCTCCGAGATCGCGACCGTGATCACGATCGGATCGCTGTTCTTCGCGGCCTTCCTCGTGCCCCCGCAACGAGGGGGTGTGCTCGACGTCGGCGGCTACCGTGCCGTCCGGACCGCGGGCGTCGCGGCGACGGTGTGGGCGATCACCGCGGCGCTGATGGTGCCGCTGACCCTGTCCGACACGTCCGGCAGCCCGCTGAGCGAGGCCATCCGTCCGGAGAACCTCTTCTCGGCGCTCGGCCAGGTGGAAGTGTCGCTGGCCTGGGCCTGGACGACGGTGCTCGCCCTGATCACCGCCCTGCTGATCCGGCTCGCGGTGCGCTGGTCGTGGACGCCCTATCTGCTGCTGCTGTCGTTCATCGCGCTCATGCCGATCGCCCTGACCGGGCACTCCTCGTCGGGCGGTTCGCACGACATGGCGACCAACAGTCTCGTGCTGCATCTCGTCGCGGCGTCCGTCTGGGCGGGCGGGCTGTTCGCCCTGCTCGCGCATTCGATGCGGGGTGGCGAGCACACCGACATCGCGGCGCGGCGATTCTCCTTCGTCGCCGGACTCGCCTTCGTCGTCATGGCCGTCAGCGGTGTCATCAACGCCGCGGTCCGCATGTCGTTCGACGACCTGACCACGACCACCTACGGCAGGCTGCTGCTCGCGAAGATCGTCGCGCTCATCCTGCTCGGCATCTTCGGCTGGGCACAGCGCCGCCGGGCCCTGCCGGCCCTCGAGGCCGACCCCACCAACCGGTCCGCGCTCGTGCGGTTCACCCTCGTCGAGGCGTTCGTCCTCGCCGCGACGATGGGTCTGGCCGTGGGACTCGGCCGCACGCCCCCGCCGCCGCCGGCCTCGGTGCCGACGATCCAGGAGGTCGAGCTCGGCTACCAGCTCGACGTACCGCCGTCGTTCGTGAGCCTGTTCTTCGGCCAGTGGCGCTTCGACCTGATCTTCGGCACGGCTGCTCTCGTGTTCGCCGCCGCCTACGCCGTCGGACTGTGGACGCTGCGCAAGCGCGGTGACTCGTGGCCGGTCGGCCGGTCGATCGCCTGGTTCTCGGGTTGCTTCGTGCTGTTCGTCGCCACCAGTTCCGGCGTCGGGATGTACTCGCCGGCGATGTTCAGCGTGCACATGGGCGCGCACATGGCCCTGTCGATGCTCGCCCCGGTGCTCCTCGCGCTCGGCGGGGCGATGACCCTCGCCCTGCGTGCGCTCAAGCCGGCCGGACGCAACGCCCCTCCCGGACCGCGCGAATGGATCCTCGAGTTCCTCCATAGCCCGCCGTCGCGCTTCTTCACGCATCCGATCGTCGCGTCGGTCATGTTCGTGGGCGGCTTCTACGCCCTGTATCTCGGCGGGATCTTCTCCGCGACCATCGACAGCCACACCGCGCACGTCCTGATGAACCTGCACTTCCTGCTCAGCGGCTATCTCTTCTACTGGGTGGTGATCGGTGTCGACCCGTCGCCGCGCGACCTGCAGCCGGTGACGAAGCTGGCCATGGTCTTCGGTTCGCTCCCGTTCCACGCCTTCTTCGGTGTCACCCTCATGAGCATGGGCACGGTGATGGCCGAGAGCTACTACCGCGGCCTGGCACTGCCGTGGAACTACGACCTGTTCTCCGACCAGAAGGTCGGCGGCAGCATCGCGTGGTCGGCCGGTGAGATCCCGCTCGTGCTCGTGATGCTCGCCCTGCTCGTCCAGTGGTCGCGCAGCGACCGGCGCACGGCGCGACGTGTCGACCGGGCCGCCGAGCGCGACGACGACGCCGACCTCGCGGCACACAACGCGATGTTCGCCGAGCTGGCGCGCCGCGACCGCGAGGGTCGCTGACCGCACACGCTCCGACGTGCACATCTCGTCGCGACACGCCGAAACGGACCGACGAGACGTGCACGTCCGAGGAGATCAGGCCGTTGCTGTCGTGCGGGTGGGGGAGCGCTCGGCGCCGATACGGATCACCACGGTGGCCACGACTGCGATGACCGCGGCCGTCACGGCGGCGACCGCTGCGGGCGTGGACACCAGCCCACCGTCACCCGTGCGGGCGACCGCGATCCACGCCAGACCCCACACGAGCGCGCCGGTGACGGCCAGCCGGCCCCGGCCCGCAGTCGCGAGGAGGACGGAGACGGCCGCGACGACGGCCAGCACGATGATCGCCCACACGTCGGCTCCCCAGCCGAACGGATCGATGTCCTCGTAACGCAGGGCCGCGGAGGTGTTGGCGACGGTCGCCACCGACACCCAGCCCAG
This sequence comes from Rhodococcus sp. BUPNP1, assembly GCF_002215235.1. Classification (NCBI taxonomy): domain Bacteria; kingdom Bacillati; phylum Actinomycetota; class Actinomycetes; order Mycobacteriales; family Nocardiaceae; genus Rhodococcus; species Rhodococcus sp. BUPNP1. The sequence goes on along the minus strand of NZ_NERM01000005.1, from coordinate 178,266 downwards.
GTAGACGAACATCGTGCCGTCGACGACCACCGCTTCGAGCCTGCTCGACGGCAGCACGCGCGTGAAGATCAGGAACACCCGGACGAGCACGGCGAGCAGCGCGACGATCACCACGACACTCAGCCAGACCTGGTCGAACTGGATCGCCGTGATCCACGCGGCGTTGAGCAGCATCGACGCGGCGATCCACCAGCCCGCCGCACGCTGCCGCGCATCGGTGTGGTTCGCCGGGAGCGCCTGCCACACCGCGAGCGCGAGCAGACCGGCGTAGATGAGGGTCCAGATCGAGAAGGCCGGGCCGCCGGGAGCGACCGCCGTGGCATCCGCCGACAACGCACCACCCGCGGCCTCCGCGACCGGCGTCCCACCGGCCGCACCCGAACCGAAGAACGACACCACGACGGCAAGCGGAGCGCTCACCGCCACGGCCACGACGCGGGCAATGTCGCGACCGGTGCGGGTCGCGGGAGATGTGGCGGGCGCGGATCCGTGGGAGGGGGATGTCATGCCGGGAGGGTGCCCGTCCTGCGGATCACTCAATCCCGGTCCGGCGAATCGGACGAATGCGGACGTAGCGGCCGCACGGCCCGTATCGTCCACGACGTGACCCGTACCACGCGTGTCCCGGCCCTGCTGCTCACCTGTGCCCTGGCACTGCTGACGCCACTCCTCGCACCTCCCGCGGTGCATGCGAGTCCGACGCCGGGGACCGTCGTCGATGTCGCTCCGCTCGAGCCCGGGCTGTCGCTGCCCGGCGCGTCCTCGGCGCGGACCCTGGCCTACACGACGCAGTGGCGCAGCGGCGCTCCCATCACCGCGACCGGGGCATTGTTCCTTCCCCACGGCACGCCTCCCGAGGGAGGGTGGCCCGTCGTCGCGTGGGCGCACGGCACCGTCGGCCTCGACGACTCGTGCGCACCCTCGCGGTTGCCGCGCACACCGCGCGACACCGCCTATCTCGACCACTGGCTCGGGCAGGGTTACGCCGTCGTGGCGGCCGACTATCCGGGTCTCGGGTCGGACGGACTGCACCGCTATCTGGACGGGCAGAGCGCCGCGAACAGCGTCATCGACATCGTGCGGGCAGGACGCGCCGTCGAACCGTCGCTGTCCGACCGCTGGGTCGTGATCGGCCAGTCGCAGGGTGGGCACACCGGTCTGCACACCGCGCACGCGGCGACCACCCGCGCACCCGAACTGGACTTCCGCGGGACGCTCACGACCGGCGCCCCGTCCAACCTCGAGTACCTGTTCCCGCTCGGATTCCCGGGCTTCCCCGATCTCGGCCTCGACGGACTCACCGCCTTCGCCGCCTACATCTTCGCGGGCCTGCGCGACGCCGATCCGGCCCTGGACCTCGACGGATACCTCACGCCCCTCGGCCGGGAGATCGTCGACGCCGCCGAACACCTCTGCTACGACGACCTGATCGACCGGTACGGCGAGGTCGGCGTCGGTGAGGTCCTCGCCCGACCGCTGGACGACGACGGGTTCCGTGCGGCGTTCACCGACTACCTCGCCGTGCCGACCGCCGGATACGACCGGCCGCTGTTCCTCGCCCAGGGCCTGCGCGACACGACGGTGCCCGCGCCGCTCGCGTTCAAGCTGATCGCGGATCTGTGGGCCGGTGGTGCGAACGCGCAGTTCAGGACGTATCCGACGGGGCATTCGGAGACGATGTTCGCGTCGCTGCCCGACACCACGGGCTTCGTCGCGGAGCTACTGCGACCATGACAGCTGCGCTGTTGCGACCGTGACAGCTGCGCTGTTGCGACCCCGACAGCGGAGCTGCTGCGACCCCGGCAACTGCTCCGGCACCTGCCGGACTCCGGCGCCGGCCCCACCTGTCGCGCTCGCACGATGTGGGTTATCGACCGTCGACCGATACGCTGGTGGTCATGGCGGAGTTCATTTACACGATGAAGAAGGTGCGCAAGGCGCACGGTGACAAGGTCATCCTCGATGACGTCACCATGAGCTTCTACCACGGCGCGAAGATCGGCGTCGTCGGACCCAACGGCGCGGGCAAGTCGTCGATTCTCAAGATCATGGCCGGGCTCGATCAGCCCAGCAACGGCGAGGCCTTCCTCGATCCGGAGGCCACCGTCGGCATCCTCCAGCAGGAGCCGCCCCTCAACGAGGAGAAGACGGTCCGGGAGAACGTCGAGGAGGGCCTCGGCGAGATCAAGGTCAAGCTCGACCGGTTCAACGAGATCGCCGAGCTCATGGCCACCGACTACTCCGACGAGCTGATGGAGGAGATGGGCAAGCTCCAGGAGGAGCTCGACCATGCCAACGCGTGGGATCTCGACTCGCAGCTCGAGCAGGCCATGGACGCTCTGCGCTGCCCTCCGCCGGACGAGCCCGTCACCCATCTCTCCGGTGGTGAGCGCCGCCGTGTCGCGCTGTGCAAGCTGCTGCTGAGCAAGCCCGACCTGCTGCTCCTCGACGAGCCCACCAACCACCTCGACGCCGAGTCGGTGCTGTGGCTCGAGCAGTTCCTCGCGTCCTACCCGGGCGCCGTGCTGGCCGTCACCCACGACCGGTACTTCCTCGATCACGTCGCGCAGTGGATCTGCGAGGTCGACCGCGGCAAGCTGCACCCCTACGAGGGCAACTACTCCACCTACCTGGAGAAGAAGGCCGAGCGTCTCGAGGTCCAGGGCAAGAAGGACCAGAAGCTGCAGAAGCGGCTCCGCGAGGAGCTCGAGTGGGTCCGCTCCGGCGCCAAGGCCCGGCAGACGAAGAACAAGGCGCGTCTGGCCCGCTACGAGGAGATGGCAGCCGAGGCCGAGAAGTACCGCAAGCTCGACTTCGAGGAGATCCAGATCCCGACGCCGCCGCGTCTGGGCAACGTCGTCGTCGAGGTCGAGCACCTCGACAAGGGATTCGACGGCCGCGTCCTGATCAAGGATCTGTCGTTCACGCTGCCGCGCAACGGCATCGTCGGTGTCATCGGCCCCAACGGCGTCGGCAAGACCACGCTGTTCAAGACCATCGTCGGTCTCGAGGAGCCGGACAGCGGCACCGTCAAGGTGGGCGACACGGTCAAGCTGAGCTACGTCGACCAGAATCGCGCGAACATCGATCCGAAGAAGACGGTCTTCGAGGTGGTCTCCGACGGTCTCGACTTCATCGAGGTCGGACAGAACGAGATGCCGTCGCGTGCGTACGTGAGCGCGTTCGGGTTCAAGGGCCCCGACCAGCAGAAGCCGGCCGGTGTGCTCTCCGGTGGTGAGCGCAACCGCCTGAACCTCGCGCTCACGCTCAAGGAGGGCGGCAACCTGATCCTCCTCGACGAGCCGACCAACGACCTCGACGTCGAGACCCTGTCGTCGCTCGAGAACGCCCTGCAGCAGTTCCCGGGCTGCGCCGTCGTGATCTCCCACGACCGCTGGTTCCTCGACCGCACCTGTACCCACATCCTGGCGTGGGAGGGCAACGTCGAAGAGGGCAAGTGGTTCTGGTTCGAGGGCAACTTCGAGGCCTACGAGGCGAACAAGGTCGAGCGTCTCGGAGCCGATGCGGCACGTCCGCACCGCGTCACGCACCGGAAACTCACGCGTGACTGAGCGCAACGGCCACCGGCCCTACCGGTGCCCGATCGAGGTGCGCTGGGGCGACTCCGACCGGCTCGGACACGTCAACAACGCCAAGGTCGTGGAGTACCTGCAGGAAGGGCGCATCAAGTTCTTCCGGAGCGTGCTGCCGGCACGCGACGCCGTCGTGGTCCGGAAGATGGACGTCGAGTTCCTGCGGCCGCTCAAGGACTCGTCGGCGCCGATCGAGGTCGAGACGACGGTGCTGCGTATCGGCACGAGCTCGTTCACCGTGCGTCAGACGATCCTCGACCGGGAAGGCATGGTGTGTGCCGTCGCCGACACCGTGCTCGTCGGCTTCGATCCCGAGACCGACACGTCCCGGCCGCTGACCGACGAGGTGCGCGCGGTGCTCGACCGGCACCGCGCCGTCACGCCCACCGGCTGAGCCGGTACGGCGTGTCGGCCGGCTGAGCCGGTCACCCGACCCGCCGGTTCCGACCCCCCGACTGCGCGCCGCGGATAGGCTCGATCACGAGTCCGTCCGCGGCGCGCGGTGTATCCGCCCGACAGAGCAGGAGGGGTGTCGATGGCCGATCCGGCTGTGGCGCAGGCAAATCCAACAGGCAGCGATGACTCCCCCGAGGCAGTCCTCGAGCGGATCTACCGGAGCTCCGGAGAGTTCACCACCGACCACGGCACAGCCGCGTTCGAGCACGTCCGCCTCGGTCGTCGCCGCGCGCCGGACACTGCTGTCGTCGGTGTGCGCCGCACCGAGGGTATGGGTGTCGCCGTGCAGATCGTCACCGACGACATGCCGCTGCTCGTCGAATCGGTGCTGGCACTGCTCTCCCGGTTGGGTGTCTCGGTGGGGACGGTCATCCACCCCGTCCTGTCGGTGCGTCGCACCGCCGAAGGCGATCTCGAGCGCCTGGCCGACGAAGGCGGACGGGCCTCGGGTGGAGTCGCCGAATCGTGGATGCACATCGAGTTGCGCGGGCCCGTCGACGACGAGTCGGTGGAGGAGATCGATCACGGACTGCGGCGCGTGCTCTCCGATGTGCGGCAGGTGGCGTCGGACTCCGGCGAGATGCACGCCCTGCAGCGCGACATCGCGGACGCACTCGACGGCCTGGCCGCCCACCCGCCCGCGCAGTACACGGCCGACCAGCTCACCGAGACCGCCGAACTGCTGCGGTGGTTGAGCGGCGGGAACTTCACCCTCCTCGGCTACCGCCGCTACGACTTCGTGCCCGACGGCGGCGACGACAACGTGCGCGCGATGCCCGTGCCCGGCAGCGGCAGGGGAGTGCTGCGCACGGATGCCTCGGTCGCGGACCCCCTCGACCTGCCCGGTGAGGTCGGCACGGGTCACCGTCCGCTGCTCGTGCTCACCCAGGGCGCGCTTCCCGCCACCGTGCATCGGTCCGTCTATCCGTACTTCGTCGGCGTCGCCCGACTCGACGCCGACGGCGCGGTCGTCGGGGAGGACCGTTTCCTCGGTGTGCTCACGGTGACCGCTCTGCACGAGAACATCCTCGACATCCCCGTGGTGTCGCGCCGGGTGCGGGAGGTCGTCGCGCGGGCGCGGGTCGAGCTGTCGTCCTACAGCGGTCAGGCGATGCTCGAGATCATGCAGACGGTGCCCCGCGCGGAACTGTTCTCCATGGACACCGACACCCTCTACGAGACCGTCACGGCGGTCGTCGACATCCGCCGGCAGGTGCGGTTGTTCGTCCGCGTCGACACCTACGGCCGGTACATCTCGTGCCTGGTCTACCTGCCGCGCGACCGCTACACGACGAAGGTGCGCGTCGCGATCCAGGACATCCTGCTGCGCGAGTTCGGCGGCGGCGTACTCGACTACACCGCGCGGGTCTCCGAACGTGACCTCGCGTTGCTGCACGTGACGATCCGGTTCTCCGGGCGCGCCCGTCGCGAGGTCGACACCTCCGAGGACAACCGCCTGCGGATCCAGGCGATGCTCGCGGAGGTGACCCGCAACTGGGCCGATCGGCTCGGGGAGGTGGCAGCGGCGACCGGCGATCTCGACCCGTTGCTGGTGCAGCGGTACGCGGAGGTCGTGCCCGAGGCGTACAAGGAGGACTTCGGCTCCGAACGCGCCCTGGACGACCTGCGGCGTCTGGAAGCCCTCGACTCCGGTGATCTCGACACGCACCTGTACCGCCCGGGCTCCGACGACCCGTTGTCCTTGCGCTTCACCCTGTACGTCGCGGACGAGACGGTCACCCTCGGCCGGATCCTCCCGGTGTTGCAGAGCCTCGGTGTGGAGGTCGTCGACGAGCGGCCCTACCGGCTGCCGCGATCGGACGGAATAGACTGCTGGATCTACGATTTCGGGCTCTGCCTGCCCGAGGACATCGAGCCCGACATCGTCGAGACCGACCCGACGCTGGCGGGTCGACTCACCGACACCTTCACCGTGGCATGGCGGGGGGCGGTCGAGACCGACCGGTTCAACCAGCTCGTGCTGCGCGCCGGGCTCACCTGGAATCAGGTCGTGCTACTCCGGGCCTACGCGAAGTACCTGCGCCAGACCGAATTCCCGTACAGCCAGTACAACATCGAAGGGGTGCTGCTCGGTGCCCCGCGCACCGCGGCCCTGCTCGTCGGGCTGTTCGAGTCCCGGTTCGATCCGGAGAACGCATCGGCCGAACGCGAACAGCAGATCGCCGAGGAACTCACGACGACGATCGCGGAGGTGACCGCACTGGCCACCGACCGCATCCTGCGGGGGCTGTTCTCCTTGATCCGTGCCACCCTGCGCACCAACTTCCACGTGGCCGGCGGAATCGGGCACGAACGTCCGGACGGCCGGGCGTTGTCGCTCAAGTTCGAGCCGCGGCGGATCGCCGAATTACCCCAACCGCGACCGGCTTTCGAGGTGTTCGTCTACGCCCCGGCCGTCGAGGGCGTCCACATGCGGTTCGGTCCCGTCGCCCGCGGCGGCCTGCGCTGGTCGGACCGCCGGGAGGACTTCCGCACCGAGGTGCTCGGCCTGGTCAAGGCGCAGGCAGTGAAGAACGCGGTGATCGTGCCCGTGGGGGCGAAGGGCGGCTTCGTCGTCAAGCACTCGCCCCGTCCGACCGGCGACGCCGAGGCGGATCGTCGTGCCGTCCGCGAGCGTGGCGAACGGTGCTACCGGTGCTTCATCGCCGGTCTACTCGATATCACCGACAACCTCGACGCCGCCCGTAACGAGACGGTCCCGCCGCAGCGGGTCGTGCGTCACGACAGCGACGACCCGTATCTCGTGGTGGCCGCGGACAAGGGCACCGCCTCGTTCTCCGACCTCGCGAATTCCGTTGCGGCGGAATACGGCTACTGGCTCGGCGATGCCTTCGCCTCCGGTGGTTCCGCCGGCTACGACCACAAGGAGATGGGCATCACCGCGCGCGGTGCGTGGGAGAGCGTCCGGCGGCACTTCCGCGAACTCGGATCCGACCCGCAGACGGACGATTTCACCGTGGTCGGCATCGGGGACATGAGCGGTGACGTCTTCGGCAACGGCATGCTACTGAGCCGGCACATCAGGCTCGTCGCGGCCTTCGACCATCGGCACATCTTCCTCGATCCCGATCCCGATCCGGAGCGGTCGTTCGAGGAGCGGCGCCGGCTGTTCGAACTGCCGCGGTCGTCGTGGAAGGACTACTCGGCAGAGCTGATCGCGGCCGGGGGCGGGGTGTGGGACCGGACGGCCAAGTCGGTGCCCGTCGGTCCCGAGGTGCGTGCCGTGCTCGACCTGCCCGACGAGGTCACGGAACTCCCACCGCCCGAACTGATCCGCGCGATCCTGCGCGCACCCGTCGACCTGCTGTGGAACGGCGGTGTCGGCACCTACGTGAAGGCGTCGACGGAAACCCATGCGGACGTGGGGGACAAGAGCAACGACGGCGTGCGCGTCGACGGGCGGGAACTGCGCGCCCGGGTCGTCGGCGAGGGCGGCAATCTCGGTGTCACGCAACGCGGCCGCATCGAGTTCGCCCGCGCCGGCGGGAAGATCAACACCGACGCGATCGACAACTCGGCCGGTGTCGACAGCTCCGACCACGAAGTCAACATCAAGATCCTCCTCGATGCCATGGTGACCGCCGGTGAGCTCGCGGAGGAGGACCGCAATCCGCTGCTCGCGTCGATGACCGACGACGTCGCCGAACTCGTTCTGGCCGACAACATCTCGCAGAACGCGGTGCTCGGCCTCGAACGGGCCGTCGCGCCGTCCCTGCTGGGGGTGCACCGTCGGCTGCTCGCGGCCCTCGAACTCGATCGCGGACTCGACCGCGACCTCGAGGCCCTGCCCGACGAGGCCGAGTTCGACCGTCGCGAAGCGGCGGGGGAGGGGCTGACGTCGCCCGAACTGTCACAGCTCCTCGCCCACGTCAAGCTCGCCCTCGTCGACGACCTGCTCGCCACGGACCTGCCCGACAGCGAGACCTTCGCGGCGATCCTGCCCGCCTACTTCCCGTCCGCTCTGCGCGAGCGGTTCCGGGCCGGGATCCGGGCGCATCCGCTGCGCCGGCAGATCGTCGCGACCATGCTGGCCAACACCACCGTCGACAACGGTGGCCCCACCTACGTCTACCGGCTCGCCGAGGAGGCCGGGGCGACGGCGACCGACGCCATCCGCGCCTACGCCGCCGTCACCACCATCTTCGGGTTGCCGGCCCTGTGGGACGAGATCCGGGCCGCCGGGCTGCCCGTCGACATCGAGGACGACCTGTTGCTCGAATCCCGCCGCGTGCTCGACCGGGCGTCGCGCCGGCTCCTCGCCACACGGCCGCAGCCCCTCGCGGTCGGCGCCGAGATCAGCCGCTACCGCGACGCCTTCGCGCGTCTCGCCCCGCGGGTCGCGGACTGGATGCGCGGGCACCACGCCGAGGACTTCGTGCGCCGCACCCGCCCGCTCCTCGAGCGGGGAGCACCGGAGGAGCTGACCGGCGTCGTCTTCCGGCTCCTCGACCAGTTCCCGCTGCTCGACGTCATCGACATCGCCGACATCGAACAACGCGACGAAGCGGAGGTCGCCGACCTCTACTACGCCCTCGACGCGCGCCTCGGTGTCGACCGCCTGCTCACGGCGGTCTCCGGGCTGGAGCGGGGCGACCGCTGGCATTCGCTGGCGCGACTCGCGCTGCGCGACGACCTGTACGGCTCGTTGCGTTCGCTCGTCCTCGACGTGCTCGCCGGCGCCGAACCCGGGGAATCGACCGAGGAGATGATCGAGGACTGGGAGTCGTCCAACGGATCCAAGCTCGTCCGTGCGAGGGCGGCGCTCGACGAGATCTTCGCGTCTGGAAGTCTGGACCTCGCCACCTTGTCGGTGGCGGCACGACAGATCAGGGGCATGGTGCGCACAGGCGCATCCGATCGGAGGTAACGAGTGAGCGGTGCGGGCGAACAGTTCGGTTTCCACACCGAGGTGATGGTGCGGTGGTCCGACATGGACGTCTTCCAGCACATCAACCACGCGCGGATGGTCACGCTCCTCGAAGAAGCACGGATCCCGTGGCTGTTCGCCGACGGTCGCCCCACCCGCGACCTGCGCGAAGGCGCTGTCATCGCCGATCTCCACGTCCGCTATCGCGGGCAGTTGCGTCACGACGACGGCCCGCTCGACGTGCTGATGTGGACCGAGAAGGTGCGGGCCGTCGACTTCACGATCGGCTACGAGGTGCGACCGGGCGGTGCCCCGGTCGACTCGGCGCCGGCAGTGGTCGCGTCCACCCAGATCGCGGCGTTCGACATCGAGACCCAGCGCCTGCGCCGGCTCAGCGACGACGAACGCGAGTTCCTGCGTCAGTGGCAGCGCAATTGACGAGGCCGACGTGACCGACGACCGGATCCGACACGCAGAGCGCCTCCTGACGCTCGCCGGCCCCGACGACAGCGTCGACCTCGCCGCATTCCTGGCCCGGGCCGCGCGTCTCGACGAGGCCGCCGTGGTGCGGTTGCGCCGCCGCGGCGACGGACTGCTCGGCGTCTGGACGCGCACCGGTTTCGAGGTGCTCGCCGGACGCGTCGTCCGCGGAACCGTGGCTCCGGCCGACACCTGCGTGGCCGCCGAATCGCTGCGGGCCGTGCTCCTCGCCGGGGCCGAACCGCGCACCGAGGTCGACCCGGGCTGGGCGATGGATTCCGCCTGGCGCGGCGCACTTCCGCCCGACGACGGCTACGTCCACGTCGACGACGTGCCGGCGCGGATCCTCGTCGAACTCGCGCAACGCGGCGTCGCCCTCACCCGCGAGCACGGTGCGCAGGGGCCACCGGCGTCGTTGCTCGCCCAGGAGGTTCTCGAGGTGAGCGGCGCCGGAACGACCGTGGGGGTGCCGATGCGCATGGTGTTCGCGCTCGGTGCGATGGGCTTCGTGCCCGGTGCCGGTCGCGACAGCGTCGACTCGACGGGCATCGATCCCGCAGAGGTGGTGCGGGTCCGGGCGCACGCCACCTGGGTGCGCCTCGACGCCCGCTTCGGCTCGGTCTACCTGCGCCGCGGCGGTGGGCTCGGTCTGAGCGTCCTCTGACGAGGTCTCACGCCAGCCACGCGGCGGTGTCCGGTGGCAGTACGTGTCCGGTGAGCGGCGCACTCGCGAGCAGCACCTCACCGGGAGGCAGATCGACAGCGACGTCGCCGGCATTGAGCACACAGGTCAGGCCGTCGGGACGGCGGAACGCCAGGCACCCGGCCGGACTTCCGTACCAGCCGATCCCGCCGCTGCCCTCGGATGGCCTTCGCTCCGTGCTGATCGGTCGCCTTCGCTCCGTGCGGATCTCGATCGCCCTCCGGTACAGCGAGAGCGTCGAGCCCGCATCCTCGAGTTGCTTCTCGACGGTCAGGGCCGACCACTCCGGGGGCTGCGGCAGCCACGACGACCCGGCGGAAGTGAATCCGAAGGGCGGCGCCCCGCCCTCCCACGGCAGCGGCACGCGGCATCCGTCGCGTCCGCGTTCGGTGTGGCCGGACCGCTCCCAGACAGGGTCCTGCAGCACCTCGTCGGGCAGGTCGACGTTCGGCAACCCCAGTTCGGCGCCGTTGTAGACGAACACCGCTCCCGGGAGCGCGAGGGCGACGAGGATCATCGCGCGTGCCCGGGCGAGCCCGACCTCACCGCCGCCGTATCGCGTGACCTCGCGGTCGACGTCGTGGTTCGACAGCGTCCACGTCGGTGAGGCCTGCACCGACGTCACCGAGGCCAGGCCCTTCTCGATCGCGTCGCGGACGGCGTCGGCGTCCCAGTCCGACAGGGTCAGGTGGAAGTCGAAGGCGAGGTGGAGTTCGTCCGGGCGGAGATACTCGGCGAACCTCTCGTGGTCGTCGACCCAGATCTCACCGATCGCCACCGAGTCGGGGTACTCGTCGAAGACCCGCCGGATGCGACGGTGGATGTCGTGCACCTCGGGATTGTTGAACCGCGGGTCGGCAGGGGAGTGCCCGAGCAGTTCGTTCGTCTCCCATCCGTCGTGGTCGGGAAGGTCCGCGGGCTTGGCCATGCCGTGCGCCACGTCGATGCGGAAACCGTCCACACCCCGGTCCAGCCAGAACCGCAGGGTCTTGTCGAGATCCTCGACGACCACCTCGTCGTCCCAGTTCAGATCGGGCTGCCCGGGAGCGAAGACGTGCAGATACCACTGGCCCGGCGTGCCGTCGGGTTCGGTGATGCGGGTCCAGGCGGGCCCGCCGAAGACGCTCGGCCAGTTGTTCGGTGGCGCGCTGCCGTCCGGTCCGCGCCCGTCGCGGAAGTGGAAGCGCCGGCGTTCACGGCTGCCCGGCCCGGCTTCGAGCGCGGCCCGGAACCAGCGGTGCTCGACGCTGACGTGGTTCGGCACGAGGTCCATCACCACCCGGATGCCGCGCGCGTGGGCGTCGGTGACCAGCGCTTCGAGATCGGCGATGTTGCCGAACAGTGGGTCGATGTCGCGGGGGTCGGAGACGTCGTAGCCGTGATCGGCCATCGGTGAACGCATCACCGGGTTGAGCCAGATCGCGTCGACACCGAGCAGTTCGAGGTAGCCGAGGCGGCTGCGCACACCCGCGAGGTCGCCGATGCCGTCACCGTTCGCGTCGACGAACGAGCGGGGATAGACCTGGTAGAAGACCGCGTCGCGCCACCACGGCGCCGTCGGGTCGCCTCGTCCGGAGGTCGGTGCTGCGGGGTGGGCCACGGGAGTCATCGTGTCAGACGACAGGGCGAAAGGCAGGGCGAACGGTGCCCGCGACCGTTCCGTCGGGACCTGGCCGCATGATAGGACGAACGGCATGAATACGACATCGATCGTCGCGGTCCGGCTGGACGACGTGGAGTTGCGCGACGACCCGATCAACCCTGCGTGGATTCACGAGGGTGCTCCCGTGGCACGCAGCGGTCAGTGGGCGACCAGCGTCGACCGCACCACCACCACACACGTATGGGACTGCACGGCCGGTCGCTTCGACTGGCATTTCGGCGTCGACGAGATCGTCCACATCGTGGAGGGCTCGGTCATCGTCTCGTCCGCCGACTCCGAACCACGCACCTTGCGAGCCGGGGACGCGGCGCTCTTCCGTGCCGGTACCACCGCGCTGTGGGAGGTCCCCGAATACGTGCGCAAGCACGCCGTCCTGCGACGTCATCTGTCTCCGATGGCGCGGTTCACCCAGAAGGTGGAGGACCGCCTGCGCCGGATGCTGGGCCGCTGACCCCGGACACGCCGACCCCTAGATGGGGGAATTCATCATCGAGTCGGCCGCCATGTTCATGTAGTCGACGAGCTGCCGGCGGTGCTCGTCGTCGAGCGTCTTCTCGTCGATCGACGCGATCGCGGTGTGCATGCACCGCAGCCAGGCGTCGCGCTCGAGCGGCCCGATCCGGAAGGGATGATGACGCATGCGCAGCCGCGGGTGCCCCCGCTCCTCGGAGTAGGTGCGCGGGCCGCCCCAGTACTGCTCCAGGAACATCCGCATGCGCCGTTCGGCCGGACCGAGATCCTCCTCGGGATACAGGGGCCGGACGATCTCGTCCCGTGCGATCTCCTCGTAGAACCGTGCAGTGAGCCGGCGGAACGTCTCGGCGCCACCGACCGCCTCGTAGAAGGTCTGCTCGTCACTCATCTGTATTCGTTCACCGTCCCTCTCGACCGTCCATTGTGCCCGCTCCCGACGGCACACCGCCCGACGAGCCGTGCCGGGCGGGACCGTCACCGGATGTTCACCGGCCCGACCTGGACCGGTCCGCTGATTTCGGGTGCGATTCGTGAGCATCCGTGGTCCACTGTTCCCAGTCTTTTCGGAGGTCGTATGAAGCACAGCAGCAGCTCGCATCGACAACTCCCGCCCGCGGACGCCCCTGCAGGGGTGCCGGGGGCTACCACACTGCGCGTGGTGCACGACAGCACCGCGACGGTACCCGACTGGTTGAAACGTCGAGTGTTGCTGCTCAACGCCACCTACGAGCCGCTCACCGCCCTGCCCGCCCGCAGGGCCGTGGTCCTGATGGCCGGGGGCAAGGCCGATACCGTGCACGACGATCCGCTCGCCCCGCTCGTGCGGTCGGCCGAATGGTCCGTGCAACTGCCGTCCGTGATCCGTCTGCGCAACTACGTGCGCGTTCCGTATCACGCGCGGGTGCCGCTCACCCGGGCCGCGCTCATGCACCGCGACCGGAACCGGTGCGCCTACTGCGGGGGCAAGGCCGAGACGATCGACCACGTCGTGCCGCGCAGCCGCGGCGGCGAGCACACCTGGGAGAACTGCGTCGCGTGCTGCGCGCCGTGCAACCACCGCAAGGCCGACAAGCTGCTCACCGAACTCGGATGGACCCTGCGTGTGGTGCCGAATCCGCCCAAGGGCCGGCACTGGCGCCTGCTCGCGACCCTGCCCGAATTGCACCCCACCTGGCTGCCCTATCTGGGGGAGGGCGCGGCCTGATCGGGCCGTTCTCCGGGGCGTATGAGGCCTTTCGGGCCCGGCTGGGCTAACGTTTGGCTGTGAGCATTCTCGAGACAACCCTGATCTTCGTCGGCATCCCGCTGCTGATCGTCTTGGTCTTCGGTGGGCTGTCCTTCGTCATGAGCAAGTACCCGGGCTCCACGCCGTCGGACGACCCGTACACGCTCGACCGGAAATGGGAGCACGGACCGCTCCTGTGGACCGCGACCGACGAATCGACCCATCCCTGGAAATACCCGCATCATGGTCACGGTCATGCCGCTCTGACCTCGGCGGAGCTGATCGGAGGTACCGCAAGTGGCAAGTGGTGACGTGATCCAGCGTCCGGCCGTCGCGCCGGAGAACCTGCCGCACGGTGCGGCACTCACCGCGAGCGGACGCATCTCCGCCGTGCGCGGTCTCGGTCAGGCCTTCACGGGTGCGCCGTTCAAGGACCGCGACCTCATCACCCTCGACGACACGCTCACCCACGCGACGCGGATCACCAACGTGCGGTTCACCGTCTACATCGGTGACGACGTGAATCCGGCCGCAGCGACCGACGCCCTGCTGCCGACGACGCCGGACGCCGACAACTCGGTCCTCGTCGCCGTCTTCCCGAACCAGCGGAGCATCGAGGTCCGCTCGGGTCGCACCGCCGCCGACCGCGCCACCGACCGGGTGCTGCAGCTCGGCATCACTGCGGCCGTGTCGTCCTTCGGTCAGGGGAATCTGCTCGACGGCATCACCAGTGCCGTCCGCGTCATCGCGAACGCCATGGTCGCTCCCTGATACGGAGCCCACGACCATCTGTGGCCCGCTGCCGCTCCGCGTAGGAGAGGCAGCGGGCCACAGGCGTCTCGTGTGGGCGGTGCGTCAGGACGCGTCGAACGCGCGTGCCTTCAACGAGCGCACGACCCCGGCACGACCCTCGACGACGAGCCGGCGCAGGGCCGGCGGATGGTCGCCGGCGAGGAACTCGTCGGCCGCCGCCACCGACTGCTCACTGATCGACCACGACGGGTAGAGCCCGATCACGACGGTCTGCGCGACCTCGCTCGAACGACGCTCCCACACTCCCGGCACCTCCGCGAAGTACCGCGCGACGTACGGCTCGAGCAGTTCGCCCTGACCGGCCGGGGCGAAACCGCCGATCACGGCGCGCGCCGTGATGTTCGGGACGCTGTCGTCGTGCACGACCGTCTGCCACACCTGTTCCTTGACGGCCTCCTGCGGACGCGCCGCGCGGGCGGCTGCCGCCTGGCGGGCACCCGCGGCCGTCGGGTCGCGTTCGGCCTCCGCGTCGATGAACGGCGACTCCACGCCCTCGGCGTCGACCTCACCCGCTGCGGCGAGCGCCTGGACGATCCGCCAGCGCAGATCGGTGTCGACCGTCAGCCCGGGCAGGCCGACCGTCGCCGGATCCGCGCCCAGCAGCTCCTCGAGCACCTCGGTGTGCCAGGGCGACAGGTACGCGGTGGTCAGCGCGTTGACGAACGCGAGCTGATGGTCGGAGCCCGCCTCGGACTCGCGGGCGAGTTCGAGCAGGCGGTTGGCGAAGTCCGCCCGGCCGTGCTCCGCGGCCCAGGAGGGGTCGGCGTAGCTCTCCAGCGCGGTGTGCGCCTGCATGAGCAGACGCTGGACGACACCGACCTCGGTCTCGGCGGCGATGCCGCGCTGCACGAGGGCGACGAAATCGCGCGCCTTCATCTCGGCCTGACGGGTCATCTCCCACGCCGCCGACCACACCAGGGTGCGCGGCAGCGACTCGGCGATGTCGCCGACCCGGTCGATGACGGTCGCGAGCGACTCCTCGTCGAGACGCACCGAGCAGTACGTCAGGTCGTCGTCGTTGACGAGGACGAACGCGCCGCGCGGCACACCCACCAGATCGGGCACCTCGGTGCGCTCGGCGGCGTCGACGTCGATCTCCACGCGGTGCGTGCGGACGAGCTTGCCGGAGCCGTCGTCGTCGTACACACCGATCGCGAGGCGGTGCACGCGGAACTCCCCGGCGCCGGGCTGGGCACCTTCCTGCACCACCGCGAAACGCGTGAAGCGTCCCTGGTCGTCGACCTCGAAGTCCGGTCGGAGGATGTTCAGACCGGTGGTTTTGAGCCACTGGGCGCCCCAGTCCGACAGGTCGCGGCCGGAGGACTTCTCCAGCGCGGCGAGCAGGTCGTCGAAGGTGGCGTTGCCGTAGGCGTGGTCGCGGAAGTACTCGCGCAGACCGGCGAGGAAGGGCTCCTGCCCGACATAGGCGACGAGCTGCTTGAGCACCGACGCGCCCTTGGCGTAGGTGATGCCGTCGAAGTTGACCTCGACCGCGGCGAGGTCGGGGATGTCGGCGGCGATGGGGTGCGTCGACGGCAGCTGGTCCTGCCGGTAGGCCCACGACTTCTCGACGTTCGCGAAGGTCGTCCACGCGTTGGTGTACTCGGTGGCCGAGGCCTGGCACAGAACCGACGCGAACGTCGCGAACGACTCGTTGAGCCACAGGTCGTCCCACCAGCGCATGGTGACGAGGTCGCCGAACCACATGTGTGCCATCTCGTGCAGGACGGTCTCGGCGCGGCGCTCGTAGGAGTAGCGGGTGACCTTGGAGCGGAAGACGTAGTCCTCCAGGAAGGTCACCGCGCCCGCGTTCTCCATCGCCCCGGCGTTGAATTCGGGCACGAACAGCTGGTCGTACTTGCCGAAGGCGTAGGGGATCCCGAAGTTGGCGTGGTAGAAGCCGAAGCCCTGCTTGGTCTCGGTGAACAGCCGGTCGGCGTCCATGTACTCCGCGAGCGACGCTCGGCAGAAGATGCGCAGCGGGATCGTGCCGTGCTCGTCGGTGTACTCGTCGGACCACACCGCGTACGGACCGGCGATGAGCGCGACGAGATAGGTGCTCATCCGCGGGGTGGTGCGGAAGATGTGCAGACCCGGCTGCGCGGCCGCGGTCTGCACGGTGTCGGCGTTGGAGATCACGGCCCAGTCCTGCGGCGCGGTGACCTTCAGGTCGAAGGTGGCCTTGAGATCGGGCTGGTCGAAGCACGCGAACATCCGCTTGGCGTCGGCCGTTTCGAACTGCGAGTACAGGTACACCGCGTCGTCGGTGGGGTCGACGAACCGGTGCAGGCCCTCGCCGGTGTTCGTGTACAGGCAGTCGGCGTCGACGACGAGTTCGTTGTGGGCGGCGAGCCCGGTGAGGGCGATGCCGGTCTCCTCGGAGTATCCGGACACGTCGACGGGTTCGCCGTTGAGGGTCGCCGAGTGCACGGTCTTCGCGATGAGGTCGATGAACGTCGAGGCGCCCGCGGTCGCGTCGAATCGCACGGTGGTCACCGACCGGAAGGTCGTGGTGCCCGGCGCGCCGGCACCGTCGGTGAGATCCAGTTCGATGCTGTAGTTGTCGACGGACAGGATCGCGGCCCGTTCGGCGGCCTGCTCGCGGGTCAGATTCGGTGGTGCCACGGGAGAACTCCTTCTCACGACGGAATGTCGGTCGGCGTCCATCCCATCATGATCGGCGAACCCTCACGGAGCGACGTCGGACAACGGCACCGTGGTGTCCGTCAACCGGCCGACGTCGACGGGCCGCCCCGAGGCGATGAGAGCGCGGATGTCGTCCCCGGCATCCCAGATGTTGACGTTCATCCCCGCCCGGACGTGTTGCTCGTCGTCGAGCCAGAACGCGAGGAACTGCCGGCCCTGCACGTCGCCGCGGGTGACCACCCGCGCGTCGCGGGGAGCGAGCCCGACGTATTCCATGCCGAGGTCGTACTGGTCGGTGAAGAAATAGGGGAGCCGGTCGTAGGTTGCCTCGCGGCCGAGCATCGTCGCGGCCGCGACGGCCGGCTGGTTCAGGGCGTTGGCCCAGTGTTCGACGCGCACCCGGGTGCCGAGCAGCGGGTGCTCCGCCGAGGCGATGTCGCCGACGGCCACGATGTCCGGATCGCTCGTCCGCATCGAGGCGTCGACGAGCACGCCGTCGTCGACCGCGAGCCCGGCGTCGCGGGCCAGGTCGACATTCGGGCGCGCCCCGACCGCGACCAGCACGGCGTCGGCGGGCACCACACTGTCGTCGCCGAACCGGATGCCGCTCGCGCGACCGTCGTAGGCGACGATCTCGCGCACCGAGGTGTTCGTCCGCAGATCGACCCCGTGTGCGCGGTGCAGGTCGGCGAACACCGCGCCCATCTCCTCGCCGAGTGCACCGAGCAGGGGTTGCTTCGCGGTCTCCGCGATCACCACCCCCGCGCCCCGGCCGCGGGCGTTCGCGGCGATCTCCATGCCGATCCATCCCGCGCCGATGACGGCCAGCCATCCCGCATGGTCGGTCTCGCCCTGGATCGCGGTGAGCAGCGCATCGGAGTCCTCGACGGTGCGCATGACGTACACGCGTTCGGCGTCGGCTCCGGGAATCGGGACCGTGCGGGGCGTCGAGCCCGTTGCGAGAGCGAGCTTGTCGTAGTGCAACGTCGACCCGTCGGGCAACGTCACCGTGTGGGCGGCCGGATCGATCGCGGTGACCTTCGTGCCGAGCAGCAGTTCGACGCGGTGGTCGCGGTACCAGTCGCCGTCGTGCACCGTGAAGTCGGCGAGTTGCTTGCGTCCGGCGAAGTAGTCCTTCGACAACGGCGGTCGCTCGTAGGGCAGGTGCTCCTCCGCGCCGATCAGCAGGATGCGCCCGGGAAAGTCGCGGGCGCGCAGTTCCTCTGCCAGCTTGGCACCGGCCAGACCCGCGCCGACGATCAGAAACGTTTCCTCACCCGACATCGTGGTGCCTCCACTGTGATGCGTGCCGGACCTGCTTCCCGGCTCCGACGTTACGGCTACCGCCCGCACTACGGCCCGGTTCAGGAAGAATCGTCGACGGAACCGCGTTGAACATGCTCGTAGTTGTCCGGCCCGTACGAATTTTTGTGAGGAGATCTCTTGAGCGACCTGACTGCCGCGTCCACGACCGGCAAGGACACCGCCGACTTCTGGTTCGATCCGTTGTGCCCGTGGTGCTGGATCACCTCGCGCTGGATCCTCGAGGTCACGAAGGTACGCGACATCGACGCGCGTTTCCATGTCATGAGCCTGGCCGTGCTGAACGAGGGGCGCGACCTGCCGGAG
Organism: Rhodococcus sp. BUPNP1; assembly: GCF_002215235.1. Classification (NCBI taxonomy): domain Bacteria; kingdom Bacillati; phylum Actinomycetota; class Actinomycetes; order Mycobacteriales; family Nocardiaceae; genus Rhodococcus; species Rhodococcus sp. BUPNP1. Next base: position 159,696 of record NZ_NERM01000005.1, on the reverse strand, counting down.
GAGTACGCCGAGCTGATGACGAAGGCGTGGGGCCCGGTGCGCGTCGCGATCGCCGCAGCGCAGAAGTACGGCGACGACATCCTCTCCCCGCTGTACACGGCGATGGGCACCCGCATCCACAACGAGGGCAACAAGGACTTCGCGGACGTGATCGCCGCGTCGCTCGCCGAACTCGACCTCGATGCCTCGCTGGCCGAGGCCGCCGACAGCGACGCCTACGACGAGGCTCTGCGCACGAGCCACCACGCCGGCATGGACAAGGTGGGCCAGGACGTCGGTACCCCCACCATCCATGTCAACGGCATCGCCTTCTTCGGGCCCGTCCTGTCGAAGATCCCGCGCGGCGAAGAGGCCGGCAAGGTATGGGACGGCGTGGTCGCCCTCGCGTCCTACCCGCACTTCTTCGAACTCAAGCGCAGCCGCGACGAGGAGCCCGACTTCTCCTGACCGAGTGCGGCCGTGGCGCTCGGTAGAGTGCCACGGCGTGTCGAACGATCATGTGGTCCGGCCGGCGACGGTGCACGATGTCGAGAAAGCGACGGCAACGCTCGGACGAGCGTTCCGCGACTATCCGTTCACCCGCTACACCGTCGACGGCCGGGACCACGAGACCCGGGTCCGCGACCTCCAGCGGCTCTTCCTCACCGAGATCGGCATGCGCTGCGGCGAGGTGTGGGTCTCCGATGACGTCGATGCGGTGGCCGTCTGGACGACGCCCGGCTCCACCGGACTCGAGGAGGCGTTCGTGTCCGTCGCCGATCGGGTGACGGAACTGCGGGGCGATCGTGCCCACGCCGCCGAACTGGCCGAGCAGGCCACCGCGGAGCTGCAGCCGAGCGAGCCCGCGTGGTTCCTGGCCACGGTGGGCGTCGATCCCGCCTCGCAGGGGCGCGGCCTGGGACGGGCCGTCCTCGAACCAGGACTTCGCGCGGCCGAACGGCAGGGGGTCGCGGCCTGTCTGGAGACCTCCTCGGAGGCGAACGTCGCGTTCTACGAACATCTTGGATTCGTCGTCACCGGTGTCGTGGAGCTGCCGGACGGCGGCCCGAAAGTCTGGGCAATGCGCCGCTGACCTGCCGGGGCGGGGTTCGCCACGCTCGGGACCGAAGGTCGCAACGCTCCGCCGTACAGACTTGTGCTCACCCCGAATTCAATTCTCGGCTTCGGGTCGGGCGCGGACTACCGTGATGCATCATGGCTGTTCCCTGTCCCCGTACCCTGCTCGTCACAACCAGCGCGTCGCTCGCGCCGGAGGTGACGCGATGACCACCTCACGCACCGCGACCCGCCTCGCCGACACCGACGAGGCCCTGCGCGTCGCCTCCGCGCTCGCCGACGAGTTCGCGGCCGGCGCGTCACGTCGTGATGCCGAACGGGAACTGCCGCGCGACGAGATCCGCGCGCTCGCGGCCTCCGGACTGCTCGCGGTGACCGTGCCCACCGAATACGGCGGCATCGCCGCTCCGTACGAAGTGGTCGCCGAGATCTTCCGGATCCTCGCCTCGGCGGATCCGAGCATCGCCCAGATCCCGCACTCGCACTTCACCTTCCTCGAGGCGATCCGATCCCAGGGCAGCGACGAGCAGAAGCGCTTCTTCTACGGCGAAGTGCTCGGCGGTGCGCTGTTCGCCAACGCCCAGAGCGAACGCGGGTCGCATGCGGTGAACATCGACAGCACGGTGCTGCGCCGGCAGAGGGACGGCTACGTCCTCACCGGCCGCAAGTTCTACAGCACCGGTGCGTTGTTCGCCGACTGGATCGCGGTGCGCGCCAGTCTTTCCGACGATCCGGACGCGACCGACGCGTCGACCCCGAAGGCCGTCGCCTTCGTCCGGCGCGAGACCGCCGGACTCACCGTCGTCGACGACTGGGACGGCATGGGCCAACGCACCACCGCCAGCGGCACCGTCACCCTCGACGACATCGAGGTCCCCGACGCGGCGGTCGTGCCGTACACGCCGATCTTCGAAGCGCCCACCACCTACGGCGCTCAAGCGCAGCTGCTGCACTCGGCGATCGACGTGGGTATCGCGACCGGCGCACTCGCCGAGGCCGTCGTCCAGGCAGGTCGCGCACGGCCGCACTTCGAGGCGGATGTCGAACGAGCAGTGGACGATCCGCTGCTCGTCCAGATCGCCGGAGAGGCCACCGTCACCGTCCGGGCCGCCCAGGCACTGCTCGCGGAGGCAGGGCGGGCCGTCGACCGCGCACGCGCGAACCCGACCGCAGAGACCACCGCCGCGGCCTCCATCGAGGTCGCGACCGCGAAGGTCGCCGCGACCCGCGCCGCCGTCGAGACGGCGAACATCCTGTTCGAACTCGGCGGCACCCGCAGCGCATCGGGAGCCGCGAATCTGTCGCGCTACTGGCGCGACGCCCGCACGCACACCCTGCACGACGCGACCCGGTGGAAGCTCCAGCACATCGGCCGGTGGACCCTCAGCGGCACCCACCCGCCGCGCTACGGCGTGCTCTGACCCGCCTCCGGCGGGGTGTGCTCCGACCTGCCTCCGGCGGGGTGTGCTCCGACCTGCCTCCGGCGGGGTGTGCTCCGACCTGCCTCCGGCGGGGTGTGCTCCGACCCGCCTCCGGCGGTCCACTGTTCGGATCTCGTTGATTCTTATGGTGGGCGCGGGACCGATCCCGGGCTTGGATGAACACATGTCGACCGAACGCATCGCCGATCAGACCACTTTCGCCTACTGGGTGCCCAACGTCAGTGGTGGTCTGGTCACCTCGGACATCGAACAGCGCACGAGCTGGGACTACGAGTACAACGTCGAGCTCGCCCGTACGGCCGAGAACAACGGCTTCGAATACGCACTGAGCCAGGTGCGGTACGAGGCCAGCTACGGCGCGGAGTTCCAGCACGAGTCGACGAGTTTCAGCCTCGCCCTGCTGCTCGCCACCGAGCGGCTCAAGGTCATCGCCGCCGTCCACCCCGGTCTGTGGCAGCCGGCCGTGCTGGCCAAGCTCGGCGCGACCGCCGACCAGCTGTCCGGTGGCCGGTTCGCGGTCAACGTCGTCAGCGGATGGTTCAAGGACGAGTTCACCCACATGGGTGAGCCGTGGCTCGAGCACGACGAGCGCTACCGGCGCAGCGCCGAGTTCCTCCAGGTGCTCCGCAAGATCTGGACCGAGGACGAGGTCGACTTCCGCGGCGACTTCTACCGGATCCACGACTTCACACTGAAGCCGAAGCCGGCCAACACCCCCGAGCGCCCGAATCCGGAGCTGTTCCAGGGTGGCAACTCCACCGCCGCCATCGCCAACGGTGGTCGCTACGCCGACTGGTACTTCAGCAACGGCAAGGACTACGACGGCATCACCGCCCAGATCGACGAGCTGCGCGAGGTCGCCCGTGCCCACGACCGCGAGGTGAAGATCGGGCTCAACGGGTTCATCATTGCCCGCGACACCGAGAAGGAGGCCCGCGACACCCTCCGGGAGATCGTGGAGAAGGCGAACAAGCCGGCCGTCGAGGGCTTCCGCAGTGCCGTCCGGCAGGCCGGTTCGTCCACGGGCGACAAGAAGGGCATGTGGGCGGACTCGACTTTCGAGGATCTCGTCCAGTACAACGACGGTTTCAAGACCCAGCTCATCGGCACGCCCGAGCAGATCGCACATCGCATCGTCGAATACCGTCGTCGCGGCGTCGACCTGATCCTCGCCGGTTTCCTGCACTTCCAGGAGGAGGTCGAGTACTTCGGCAGGAACGTGCCGCCGATCGTGCGCGAACTCGAGGCCCAGGAGGCCCGCGAACCCGTCGGCGTCTGACACACCGACCGGCCTCGTTAGACTCGGCCCATGCGCGTTTACCTGGGAGCCGACCACGCGGGCTTCGAACGGAAGAATGAGATCATCGAGCACCTGAAGAAGAACGGCCACGAGCCGATCGACTGCGGTGCGTTCGAGTACGACGCCCTCGACGACTACCCGGCCTTCTGCATCGAGGCCGCGCGGCGCACCGTCGCCGACAAGGGCAGCCTCGGCATCGTGCTCGGGGGTAGCGGCAACGGCGAGCAGATCGCCGCCAACAAGGTGCCGGGTGCGCGCTGCGCCCTGGCGTGGAGCGTCGACACCGCCAAGCTTGCGCGCGAGCACAACAACGCGCAGCTCATCGGCATCGGTGGCCGTATGCACAGCCTCGAGGAGACCCTCGCGATCGTCGACGCCTTCCTGTCGACCGAGTGGTCGAACGAGGAGCGTCACCAGCGCCGCATCGACATCCTCGCCGAGTACGAGAAGACCGGCGAGGCCCCGGCGGTTCCCGGCGCGCCTGCCTGATCCGTGCCCGAAGGACACATCCTGCACCGGCTCGCCCGGCTGCACCACGAGTGGTATTCGGGTGCGCCGGTGCGGGTGTCCAGTCCGCAGGGGCGGTTCGCCGACGGTGCCGCCGCCGTGGACGGACGCGTCCTGACCCACGCGGACGCGTGGGGCAAGCATCTCTTCCACCACTACGAGGGTGGTCTCGCCGTCCACGTGCATCTCGGTATCTACGGTGAGTTCACCGACCGCGAGTTGCCGCTCGGCGAACCGGTCGGACAGGTGCGGATGCGGATGATCGGCGCGCGCCACGGCAGCGACCTGCGTGGTCCGGCGGCGTGCGAGGTGCTCACCCCCGGTGAGGTCGAGTCGATCGAGGCCCGGCTCGGTCCCGACCCGCTGCGTCCCGACGCCGATCCCGAGCGGGCGTGGCGCCGCATCGGCAGATCACGCACCGCGATCGGGGCGTTGCTCATGAACCAGGCCGTCATCGCCGGGGTCGGCAACGTCTACCGCGCCGAAGTGCTCTTCCGCCACGGCATCCATCCGGAACGTCCGGGAAACAAGCTGTCCCGCAGTGAGTTCGACGCGATCTGGGCCGACCTCGTCGAGCTGATGAACGTCGGTGTCGAGCACGGGCGCATGCACGTCGTGCGACCCGAACACGACCACGGCGCGCCGGCCTACGCCAAGAACAGACCCCGTACGTACGTCTATCGCCGTGCCGGCGAACCCTGCCGGATCTGCGGGACTCCCGTCCTGCACTCGGTCATGCAGGCGCGGAACCTGTTCTGGTGCCCGGTCTGTCAGCCGAGCTGACCCGACTCAGGGGATTCGGCTCAGTCGACCCGGCTCAGAAATCGAAGCCGCCGAAATCGAATCCGCCGCCGTCCCCGCCACCGAAGTCGCCGCCACCGAAATCGTCACCGCCTCCGAACTCGTCGCCCCCGCCGTATTCGTCACCACCGCCGAAGTCGTCGCCCCCGCCTGTCTCCGCGGACGGATCACCGACGCCGGATTCGAATGCTTGCGCGTCGTAGGGGACACCGGCCATCCCGGCGAACATCGTCGAGAAGAGCAGCATCGAGCCGACACCCCACGCGCCTGCCACCAGGGCGGGCTTCCACCACGGCTCCGAATACCAGCCCGCAGGGACGGGCCGGCCCGCGACGCGACCGCCCGGGTAGTAGTTCGGTGTCGCGGAGGACGGTGACGGCGACGCGGCGATGGTGCGTCCCTCGAAGTCGACGGTGCGTTTCTCGGTGACCTCGCCGGCGGACTTCTGTCCGTCGAGCGTCGGGATCTCCGGACCCGGGTCCATGCCCATCGCCAGGCGCGCGGCGCGGATGTAGTACAGACCTTCGAGCGCGGTCTGTTTCGCGAGACGCGCCTGCATCGGCGAGTTCGCCTGCTCGATCTGGGAGCCGGCGGCGGTGAAGCGCTCGGATGCGTCCGCCAGCGCTTGGCGTGAGGCGTCGTCGGTGCCGGTCAGGTTGTAGATTTGGCCGCCGAGACGCTCGATCGCCTGCCGTGCGTCGGCCTTGGCGTCGTCGAGGGTGACGGTGCGGTGACGGGTGGTGCTCTTCTGGGAGCGGGAGACGAAGTACACCACGGCACCGACGGCGGCGAGGATGAGCAGAAGTTCCACGGCCGATCCTTCCGGTGGGGAGGGTCCTGTTCTCCAGCGTACCGACGCGGGGAGTCACTCCCCGAGGACCGCGCGCATCCCTTCCTGCAGGCAGGAATCGAACGAATCGCGGTTGGGGAGGACCGTGGGGTCCACCGCCAGGCCCATGCAGCAGGTGTCGCGGTAGGACATCGCCGACGCGGTCATCATTGCGCCGTCGGCCGCGCCGAAGCCGTAGTACCGCTCGATCTTCGCGCCACCGACGTAGAGCGGTGCGTGGGAACCCGGGAGCGTGGACACCACCACGTCCCGCGGACCGACGGCGATGTCGGCCTGTGCTCCGGCGGAGGACGGGAACGAGATGTCGATGCGTCGCATGAGATCGACCGCGTCCATCGCGTGGATCTCCGTCTCGTCCTCGGGTGCCATGGCCACCGCTCCGCCGTCCGGCCCGGGCACGACGACGCGCAGGCCGTCGATCGAGCGGCCGTGTCGACGGCGGTACTCGCTGCACGCGAGGAGCATCGCGGCGGAGAACCCGCTCGACACGCGACAGCCCGCGCGTTCGCAGGCGTGACGCAGGGCGGCGAGATCCGCGTCGAGCACGTGCAGTCGCGGCGCGCGGGGTGCGGGCTCCTCGCGGTCGCCGGTGCGTCCGAGCAGGGCATTGATCAATCCGGTGCCCAGCGACGTGAACACGTGCGCGGCGGTGCGGAACGACTCGGCGCTCTGCTCGGACACCGATTTCGCCCACGACAACATGGAGTCGGACTGCCCGGGAGCCGGCACGGAGCCGAGATGGCGCAGGCGGATCACCAGTGCCGACTGGCCGCCGTCGAGGCCGTCGAGCAGGGTCAGTTCCCAGCGCGGGTGCCCGAGTCCCGAGGGCTCGGGTGCGGTGCGGGCGTAGGCGAGCACCTCCTCGAAACTCGCCGGGGCGGGCAGCTCGACCCGCTCGAGATGCCAGGGCGGATCCGAGTCCGGATGCCCGGTACGGCGCGGCGGGTCGAGGCCGAACGGAAGTTCCACCACGCGGTGCCGGAAGCTCGGCGACTCGTGGTTGCCCGGCGCGAGCACCGCCGCGACCCGATCCCAGTCGGGGGTGGCGTCGAGAAGGACGGCGGCGACGACCGAGGAGCCGGGGGAGCAGTCCCGGGCGAGGTCGTCGGAGGTATCCTTCACAACAGGGACGGTCTCATATCGTGAACGACACACACCCGCGCTTGACTCTCGCTTTGCACTATCGAGTCGAAAAGGTGACACGTCGTTGCTGGATTCGGGATGTCCCCACATGCCGGTCCTCACCGCCGCGCTCGTCCTCTCCAACGTCCGACGGCCACTGCGCCCAGACCCGCCGCGGCGATCCACGGTGCTCCCGAGACGAACGGATCGAGCCACTGGTGATTGACGTCGGCCCGCGAACTCCGACGTCGCGATGCCCCATCGTGCGCGGTGATCTCCGCCCGGAGTCCGCTCTCGGTCACCGGATTGTCGGGGCGGCCCTGCAGCAGCGCCCGGACCCGGCTCTCGGCGACGTCGATGCGGTCGGCGCCGATCAGAAGTAACCAGTGCGCGGCGCGGGCCTCGCTGTACCGGCGGTAGGCGTGCCTGCGCACGACACCCGACAGTCCCTTCAACGGCGCGGTGGTGCCGAAGACCGGCGTGACGAAGGCGTGCTCGATCGAGCGTTCGCGGGTCTCGTGTCCCGGCTGGCGTTCGGGGAAGTCCCAGTGCGCGCCCGTCGCCTCGGGCGCGAAGCGTTCCTTCGGCACCGACGGGCGGTCGCGCGGATCCAGGTCGACGCCCCAGCCGGGGATACGGGCACGCAGCTGGTCGGGGGTCTCGGGCGGTTCGGGCTTGTCTGCGGTGTAGGCCATGATGGTCCTCCTCAGCTCCCGTCGGCGACGATGATCGGTTTGATGCACCCGTCGAGCTTCGACGAGAACATGTGGTAGGCCTCCGCAATGTGTTCGAGCGGAACGCGGTGCGTGACGATGTCGTTCGGTTTCAGGTAGCCGTTGCGGACGTGCTCGAACAGCCGCGGCCACTGGCGCTTGACGGGGCACTGGTTCATTCGCAGCGTCAGGCCCTTGTTGAGCGCGTCGCCGAACTTCACGGCACTGAAGATCGGGCCGTAGGCGCCCATCACCGAGATGGTGCCGCCCTTACGGACACCGTCGATGGCCCAGTTCAGCGCGACCGGCGAGCCACCCTGCATCTTCAGCTTCGCGGCGGTGACGTGCTGCAGGAAGTTCCCGTCGGCCTCCGCGCCGACGGCGTCGATGGCGATGTCCGCCCCGAGATGGCCGGTGATCTTCTTCAGATGGACGACGATGTCGTCGTACTCCGCGAAGTTGTAGGTCTCGGCGTGTGCGAAGGTGCGGGCCTTCTCCAGCCGGTACTCGAGATGGTCGATCACGATGACCCGGCCGGCCCCCATGAACCAGGCGGACTTCGCCGCGTACAGGCCCACCGGGCCGGCGCCGAAGACCACGACCGTGTCGCCCTCGACGATGTCGCCCAGTTGGGCACCGAAGTAGCCGGTCGCCAGGGCGTCGGTGAGCATCAGAGCGTCCTCGCCGTCCATCCAGTCGGGCACGACGGTGGGACTGACGTCGGCGAACGGCACCCGCACGAACTCGGCCTGGCCACCGTCGTAGCCGCCGCAGGTGTGCGAGTAGCCGTAGATGCCACCGACCGCGGTGGCGTTGGGGTTGACGTTGTGGCAGTTCGAATACAGGCCGCGCGCGCAGAAGAAGCACGACCCGCAGAAGACGTTGAACGGGACCATGACGCGGTCGCCGGGTTTCAGGCTCTGCACCGACGGACCGACCTCGTGGACCACCCCGACGAACTCGTGGCCGAAGGTCGTACCGACGCGGGTGTCGGGCATCATCCCGTGGTAGAGGTGCAGGTCGGAACCGCAGGTCGCCGCCAACTCGACGCGCACGATGGCGTCGTTGGGATGCTCGATCCGGGGAATGTCCTTCTCTTCGACGCGGACCCGATACGGGCCGCGATAGACCATCGCGCGCATACGTGCTCCCTCGTCGTGGCTCGTGTGGTCGCGAATACCCGAGGGAAGGACCTCCAAACGGCAGGTCGCGGGATCAGAGCGCCGGAACGTCCGGGGCGGGGTGGGCGCCGCCGGACAGGGGAGGAGTCTGCGGTCCGTCGACGAACGCGCGGTGCAGTGCGTCGACGACGTCGGCGACGGCGTGACGGCGGGCGAACGCGCGTCGCTGCAGCATCGCCCCGGTGCCGCGGGCGAGGATCGTCTCCCACATCGCCGCCGCGCACCGGTGGTCGCCGGTCGCCTCGAGTTGTGGGCGGATGTATCGGAGGAAAGCGCGGAACGACTGTTGCGCGGTGGCGGGCCGTCCAGTGAACACGTCGACGGCACGTCCGGTCGGCCCCTCGCGAGCAGCGCACAGGTACGCGGCGTGGACGACCTCGTCGGCGACCGGAGGAGCAGTGATGCCCGCCCGGACCTCTCGTTCGGCGGTGGCGACGAGCGCGCGGACGAGCATCGCCAGGAGAACAGTCTCGTCGACCGTTGCCGGCACGTCGCTCACCCGGATCTCGACGGTAGGCAGATGCGCCGAGGGACGCACGTCCCAATAGACCATGCCCGGATCGAGGATGTTGCCGCTCTCGATCATCATGGCGACGATCGCGTCGTAGTGCTCCGCCGACGTGAACCGCGGGGGAGGACCCGCGCACGGCCAGCGGGAGGCCATGATCGCCCGCCAACTGGCGTACCCGGTGTCGCGGCCCCGATGGATGGGCGAGTTGGCCGTCGCGGCCAGCAGGGTGGGCAACCACACCCGGACGTGATTGCACACCAGGACGGCGGTTTCGCGGTCCGCGACACCGACGTGGACGTGGCAGCCGCAGACCTCCTGCTCCTCGACGAGACGTCCGTACCGCTCGGCCATCGTCCGGTAGCGCGGCACATCCGTCACGGACGCGAGCTGTTGGAGCGTGGGCGACACACCCGACGCGAGCAGACCCACGTGCGCCTCCCGCGCGGCCGCGGCTGCGATGGTCCGGCCCTCGACGACACGCGCACGCAACTCGGCCGAGCTGCGGCAGACCGGTGTGTTCACCTCGACCTGGATGCGTTTGAGCTCGTAGTCCATGTCGAGTCCGAGCCGGGCGGCTGCGGCCACGACGAGGTCGTTGCTCGCGGTGAGCCGTTCGGAGGTCGGGTCGACGAGGAAGAACTCCTCCTCGACGCCGACGGTCGGAGCGGAGGTCGGGGGCATGTCCGGAGTCGGTCTGTGGCGCCGAGGCATCGTTGCCTCCCTGCATAGCGAGGCGCCGTCGGTACAGCCGGCGCCGTCGGTGACGCCGGCGCCTTCTCGACCGACCGCTGACCTACGGGGGTGAGACGACGATACTCGGATTTCACACCGGAGAAGGGCATTCGATGGGGAGAGGGACCGGCCGGAGTCGTTCCCGACTCCGGCCGGCCGGAGGTGGGGCGAGGCCGGTCCCTCGACACCCCCTGCGGTGTCATCCGACGACGCCCCACCCGTTCGCGGTCGCGTCCGCTGGAGGGACGCGACGAGGAATCACGACGCGGTGGTTCGTGCGGTCGTCGGAATGCGGATGGGCGGGCCGGACGGGACGGGGCCGGACGAGAAGGGCGAGGACCGAGGCCGATGCGAGTCGAACCGAAGTGGACTGCAGCCGAGGTCGCATTCGGACGACCTGTGGTGGGCTGCTTCTCAACCTCGACGGCATGATGACACCCTTCGGGACGATGTGTCCAGGAATGTGCATGTCACCTGCCGGAAACCGGACGTCGGCGACGGTCCGGAACGACGAAGCCCGCCGGTGCTGTGTGCACCCGGCGGGCTTCCTCCGTGGAGGGGATGACGGGAATCGAACCCGCGTAGCCAGTTTGGAAGACTGGGGCTCTACCATTGAGCTACATCCCCGTTGCGGCTGCGGCGCCGGTGTCGACCGGTGCTGCGGCTTGCGAGATGTGACTGTACCGGACCTCGCTTTGGATTTCATAATCGGGGGGCCGTAGGATTCTGCGATGGGTCCCGCGGGTCGGATGCGGTGCCTTCACGACCGGGATGTGGCGCAGCTTGGTAGCGCATCCGCTTTGGGAGCGGAGGGTCGCAGGTTCGAATCCTGTCATCCCGACCAGATCGAACAGCGTCAGCGCGCTCAGTAGTGACACGAACGACCGACAAGAGAGCACGACAGAAGGAGCATGTCCGTGAAGAGCACCGTCGAGCAGCTGAGCCCGACGCGAGTCCGTATCAATGTTGAGGTGCCCTTCGAGGAGCTCCAGCCTGATTTCGACCGCGCTTTCAAGGCCCTCGCCGGCCAGGTCCGCATCCCGGGCTTCCGCCCCGGTAAGGCTCCTCGCAAGATCCTCGAGGCCCGCGTCGGCCGCGGCGCCGTTCTGGACCAGGTCATCAACGAGGCCATCCAGAGCCGCTACAGCGAGGCCGTGACCGCGAACGACGTCAAGGTCATCAGCCAGCCCGAGATCGACGTCACCAAGCTCGAGGACAACGTCGAGCTGGCGTTCACCGCCGAGGTCGACGTCCGTCCCGAGATCACCCTCCCCGATTTCTCCGAGATCGCCGTCACCGTCGATCCCGTCGAGATCACCGACGAGGACATCGCCGAGCAGCTGCTGTCGCTGCGTCAGCGCTTCGGCACCCTCACGGGCGTCGAGCGTCCGGTGCAGGACGGCGACTTCGTCTCCATCGACCTGTCCGCGACGGTCGACGGCAACGAGGTTCCCGAGGCCGCCACCGAGGGCCTGTCGCACGAGGTCGGCTCCGGCCAGCTCATCGACGGACTCGACGAGGCGATCATCGGCCTGTCCGCCGGCGAGTCGAAGGAGTTCACCTCCACGCTGGTCGCCGGTGAGTACGCCGGTAAGGAAGCCGTCGTCACCGTCAAGGTCAACACCGTCAAGCAGCGCGAGCTGCCCGAGGCCGACGACGAGTTCGCGCAGCTCGCGAGCGAGTTCGACACCATCGGCGAGCTCGAGGCCGACCTCCGCGAGCGCGTCCAGCGCGTCAAGCAGGTCGAGCAGGCCGGCCAGATCCGCGACAAGGTCCTCGAAGTTCTCCTCGAGACCGTCGAGATCCCGGTCCCCGAGGCCGCCGTCCAGGCCGAGGTCGACAGCGCGCTGCACGACGCGATCCACGAGCTCGATCACGACGAGACCAAGCTGAACGAGCTGCTCGAGGCCCAGGGTACGAGCCGCGAGGAGTTCGACAAGGAAGCACGCGAGTCCGCCGAGCGTTCGGTGAAGACCCAGCTGCTCCTCGACGCGATCGCCGAGGCGGAGAACACCACGGTCGAGCAGCAGGAGCTGACCGAGCGCATCTTCTTCCAGGCGCAGCGCTACGGCATCCCGCCGGAGCAGTTCATCCAGCAGATCAGCCAGGCCAACCAGCTCGGCGCCGTCTTCGCCGACGTCCGCCGCGGCAAGGCGCTCGGCACCGTCGTCGATCGCGCCACCGTGACCGACACCACGGGTGCGACCGTCGACACCAGCGAGCTGTTCGGCACCAAGAACGACGACGACGCCGAGGGCGAGAACGCCGAGGCGGAGACCACCGAGGACTCGGCTTCCGAGTAGTCGGAGGACCCACGGAGATTCGAAACCCCAGGGGCACGAATTTCCGCTTTCAGCGAAGAGGGGCGGCACCGGGCATCCGGTGCCGCCCCGTTTCGTTAGTGTCAGTGTCAGCAACCCACGATCGACGAGAAGGCAGGTACCCGTGACTCCTCAGAATCCGGCGACATCCATCGGTCCCGCGATGACCTCGGCCACCGCTGGGCTGAACCTCAGCGACTCGGTGTACGAACGCCTGCTCCGCGAGCGCATCATCTTCCTGGGCACCCAGGTCGACGACGACATCGCGAACAAGCTGTGCGCGCAGATCCTTCTGCTGTCGGCCGAGGACCCCACCCGCGACATCTCCCTGTACATCAACTCGCCGGGCGGTTCGGTCACTGCCGGTATGGCGATCTACGACACGATGAAGTTCGTCGAGTGCGATGTCGCGACCTTCGCGATGGGCCTTGCCGCCTCGATGGGTCAGTTCCTGCTCTCCGCCGGCACCAAGGGCAAGCGTTACGCACTCCCGCACGCGCGGATCATGATGCACCAGCCGTCCGCAGGCATCGGTGGTACGGCGAGCGACATCGCGATCATGGCGGAGCAGTTCGCACACACCAAGCGCGAGATGGCCGAGCTCATCGCGGAGCACACGGGCCAGTCGGTGGAGCAGATCACCAAGGACTCCGACCGCGACCGCTGGTTCACGGCGCAGCAGGCGCTCGAATACGGCTTCGTCGACCACGTCGTCTCCCGGGCGCAGCAGGCCGGCGGCACCGCCAACTAGGTCCCGGCCCGATCTGCCCTCACACCACCGAATTCTTGGAGAAGCGATGACCAACATGTTCGATCCGCGCCAGCTCGGCGGCGCCGCTCCTGCCTCGCCCGCGAGCCGCTACATCCTCCCGTCGTTCATCGAGCACTCGAGCTACGGCGTCAAGGAATCCAACCCGTACAACAAGCTGTTCGAAGAGCGCATCATCTTCCTCGGCGTCCAGGTCGACGACGCGTCCGCCAACGACGTGATGGCCCAGCTGCTGGTGCTCGAGTCGCTCGATCCCGACCGCGACATCACCATGTACATCAACTCGCCCGGTGGTTCGTTCACCTCGCTCATGGCGATCTACGACACCATGCAGTACGTCCGCGCCGACATCACCACGGTGTGCCTCGGCCAGGCCGCGTCCGCCGCGGCCGTCCTGCTCGCCGCCGGCACCCCCGGCAAGCGTCTGGCGCTGCCCAACGCTCGCGTGCTCATCCACCAGCCCGCGACGGGTGGCATCCAGGGGCAGGTCTCCGACCTCGAGATCCAGGCCGCCGAGATCGAGCGCATGCGTACCCTCATGGAGAACACGCTCTCGAAGCACACCGGCAAGGATCCCGAGCAGATCCGCAAGGACACCGATCGGGACAAGATCCTCACGGCGGAGCAGGCCGTCGAATACGGTCTGATCGACCGGGTCCTCGAGTACCGCAAGCTCTCGGCCCAGAAGTAGAACGTCGCAGGCGGTTCCGGGAGACACGGTGTCTTCCGGAGCCGCCGACGCCGGGACTGTGATCGTCGACACATGTTGTGCTGTACAAATATGACCGGAAACGCGCAGAACCGGTCGACCTGCGCGCCGACATCCGGGTACGGTCGATCAAAGGGCCCGCTCCCCGGGACCGCCCCGTGTGGTGGTTGCGGGACCGGTTGCACGCACACGAGGAAGTAGGGACCTGACTGATGGCACGTATCGGTGACGGCGGAGATCTGCTCAAGTGCTCCTTCTGCGGAAAGAGCCAGAAGCAGGTCAAGAAGCTCATTGCGGGCCCCGGTGTCTACATCTGCGACGAGTGCATCGATCTCTGCAACGAGATCATCGAGGAGGAGCTGGCCGAGACCAGCGAGGTCAAGCTCGACGAGCTGCCCAAGCCGGCCGAGATTCGCGACTTCCTCGACAACTACGTGATCGGCCAGGACGCCGCCAAGCGCACGCTGGCCGTCGCGGTCTACAACCACTACAAGCGCATCCAGGCCGGCGACAAGGGCCGCGACTCCCGCGGTGAGACGGTCGAACTCGCGAAGTCCAACATCCTGCTCCTCGGTCCCACCGGCTGCGGCAAGACCTATCTCGCGCAGACGCTCGCGAAGATGCTCAACGTGCCGTTCGCTATCGCCGACGCCACCGCACTGACGGAGGCCGGCTACGTCGGCGAGGACGTCGAGAACATCCTCCTCAAGCTCATCCAGGCCGCCGACTACGACGTCAAGCGCGCCGAGACCGGCATCATCTACATCGACGAGGTCGACAAGATCGCCCGCAAGAGCGAGAACCCGTCGATCACCCGCGACGTGTCGGGCGAGGGCGTGCAGCAGGCGCTGCTGAAGATCCTCGAAGGCACCCAGGCATCCGTCCCGCCGCAGGGTGGCCGCAAGCACCCGCACCAGGAATTCATCCAGATCGACACCACGAACGTGCTGTTCATCGTGGCGGGTGCGTTCGCCGGTCTCGAGAAGATCGTCTCCGACCGCGTCGGCAAGCGCGGTATCGGCTTCGGCGCCGAGGTGCGGTCGAAGGCCGAGATCGACACCACCGACCACTTCGCCGACGTCATGCCCGAGGACCTCATCAAGTTCGGTCTGATCCCCGAGTTCATCGGCCGTCTGCCGATCCTCGCGTCGGTGACCAATCTCGACAAGGAATCGCTCGTCCAGATCCTGTCGGAGCCGAAGAACGCTCTGGTCAAGCAGTACGTGCGCCTGTTCGAGATGGACGGCGTCGAACTCGAGTTCTCCCAGGACGGACTCGAAGCAGTCGCCGACCAGGCGATCCTCCGCGGCACCGGCGCCCGCGGTCTCCGCGCCATCATGGAGGAGGTGCTCCTGCCCGTGATGTACGACATCCCCAGCCGCGACGACGTCGCCAAGGTCGTGGTCACCGCCGAGACCGTCAACGACAACGTCCTTCCGACGATCGTTCCGCGCAAGGCCGATCGGGAGCGTCGCGACAAGAGCGCCTGATCCGGAGAACCTCCAGCCATGCACGAGCGCCTCGGCACGAAAGTGCCGAGGCGCTCGTCGTCGTTCCGGCCCAATCCGGCCCCTGCTGAATCAGCGTAGTTTGACGGTTCCGCCGTCGACCATGAGGGTCTGGCCGGTCATGTAGGACGCATCCTCACTGGCCAGGAAGACCGCAACACGGCCGATATCGGCCTGCGGGTCGCCGAACCGGTGCATCGGGGTCTTCGCCAGCAGAGCCTCCTCGACGCCGGGGTTGGCCGCGATGTACGCCTCCACACCCTCGGTCAGTGCCAGAGGCGAGATGACGTTGACGTTGATGTCCTCCGCGGCCCATTCGTTCGCCGCGACCCGGCTGATCGCCCTGATCGCTTCCTTGGCAGCGGCATACGAACTCTGCGTGGCGCTCCCGTCGATCCCTGCCCCGGACGCGAAGTTGATCACGGACCCCTTGTTCGCGGCGAGTTGGGGGTGTGCTGCCTTCATCAACCGGAACGTCGGGTAGAAGCCCGTGCCGAACGACAGGTCGAGCATCTCCTGAGTGGTCTCGAGCAGTGGCGCCTGCCGGGACGCGTGCGCGTTGTTGACGAGCACGTCGAGCTTTCCGAAATGCTCGACGGCGGACGCGACGATCATCTCGGCGCTCGACTCGTCGGAGATGTCCGCGTACAGGAATTTCCCGGCTTCGCCGACCTCGGCTTCGAGGGCTTCACCCGCGGGCCGGTCGATGTCGACGAACAGGACGCGGGCACCCTCGTCCACGAATGCTCTGACGATGCCGCGCCCGATTCCTCCGGCGCCACCGGTGACGATCGCGACCTTGTCTGCAAGCCTCATGGCGTGCTCCCTTCGTGGGTGTGGTGTCAAGCGATCAGTCGACGGCCAGCGCGACCTTCTCGAGTTCCGCGATGCTGTAGGCGGCGTAGGTCTCGTACGGGCCGCGGCCGGTGAAGTACGACGAGAGCTGCTCGTCGAGTTCCTCGACCGTGAATGCCGAACCGGCTGCGTCGAAGCGGTTCTCGACGGTCGGCGCTGCCATGAGCGCGACCATCTTGCCGTACACCACGAACACCTGTCCGGTGATCTCCGAGGACGCCGGTGAGGCGAGGTAACGCACGAGGGTGGCCACGCGCTCCGGCGCCAGGGGATCGAGTCCGGTCGTGGCGCCGGCCTCGCCGAAGGCCTCCGCGGTCATCGCGGTGCGTGCACGGGGGCAGATCGCATTCGCGGTGACGCCGTAGCGCGCCAGGCCCTGCGCCGTGGACAGTGTCAGTGCCGTGATGCCTGCCTTCGCGGCGGAATAGTTCGGCTGTCCGGCGGAACCGAAGAGGAAGGCCTCCGACGAGGTGTTGACGACGCGGCCGTAGACCGGTCCACCCGCAGCCTTGCTCGCCTGACGCCAGTGCACCGCCGCCGCGTGGGAGGTGGCGGCGTGGCCCTTGAGATGGACCCGGATCACGTCGTCCCAGTCGGACTCGGTGAGGTTGAAGATCATCTTGTCGCGGATGATGCCCGCGTTGTTGACGAGGATGTCGAAGGACCCGAACGACTTGACGGATTCCTCGACGAGGTGTCCGCCGAGAGCCCAGTCGGACACGTCGCCGGTAACGGCGATGGCCTGGCCGCCCGACGCGACGATTTCCTCTGCCACCTCGTGCGCCGCGTCGCCCATGTCGTTGACGACGACGGCGGCACCTGCCTCGGCGAGGGCGAGGGCTTCGGCGCGGCCCAGGCCGGCCCCGGCGCCGGTCACGACCGCCGCGCGCCCGGCCAGACTTACGGATTCACCCATGGAACGTCTCCTGTTCGATTGCGGCGGTTCGTCAGTGCACCGCGCCGGAATTAGTATTCATTCTAGTCTCGGGTGGTGGTCGGTCCACCCACGGGACAGGTCCCACTGGCCGGGATCAGGCGGGATACGAGACGTGCCCACCTGGAACGTTCGTCGCCGGCAGTGGTCGATGCGCCACCGGTCGTGAAGGGGAGGAACCGAGCATGCCCAGACTTGCGGAGGCCCGGGACGCCGCAGAACCGAGTTCGGCGGAACAGCATGCGCGATACGGCAGGATCATCGATGCTGCTGCGCACCTGGGCGCGATGAAGGATCTCGAGCGCGTCCGGATGCAGGAGGTCGCCGAACTCGCCGGTGTCGCCATCGGGACCCTCTACCGCTACTTTCCGTCCAAGACCCATCTGTTCGTCGCGGTCATGGTGGATCAGATCGATCGGATGGGAATCCACCTCTCCAGGCGATCGCAGTCGTCCTCGTCGCCTGTCGACGTCGTATACGACGCGTTGCTGCAGGCCACCCGGGCGCTCGTGCGCACTCCGTTGCTGGCGAACGCGATGATCCAATCCGCCGCGTCGTCGAACGCCGCCACCATTCCCGACGTGGCGAAGATCGACCAGCACTTCGACAGACTGCTCCTGGCCGCCGCGGGTATCGCGGAACCCACGGTGCGGGACGCGACCGTCGTGCGGTTGGTCGTGGCGCTGTGGTTCGGTCTCGTCCAGTCCGCGCTCAACGGGCGGATATCGATCCCCGAGGTCGAGTCCGATCTGCGCGTCGCGTGCGACCTTCTGCTGGTCGATCTGCCCGCCGGTACGCGCTGACGGGCGATTCCCGAAGGCCACATTCCGCAAGGCCGGTCCCGCTCGGTGGGACCGTGCGGGAAACCGCGATCACCGTCACTAGAATAAATTTCAATAACGTCGAGAGCTGGGAGTAGGCATGAGGAACGTCGTCATCGTGGAGGCCGCGCGGACACCGATCGGTCGTCGCCGCGGACAGCTGGCCGGGGTCCACCCCGCGGTGTTGCTCGGTGCCGCCCAGAAGGCCGTTCTCGACCGCACCGGGCTGCCTGCCGACCAGGTCGGTCAGCTCGTCGGGGGCGCCGTCACCCAAGCGGGGGAGCAGTCCAACAACGTGACCCGCCAGGCCTGGCTCCACGCAGGTCTCCCGTACACGACCGCCGCGACCACCATCGACTGCGCATGCAGTTCGTCGCAGCAGGCGGTCCACATGGTGGCCGGACTGATCGCGTCCGGGCAGATCGACGCGGGAATCGGATGCGGCGTCGAGGTGATGAGCCGGGTGTTCCTCGGTCAGGCCAACGCACCGGGCACCGGCAACCCCTATCCGGACGACTGGTCGATCGACATGGGTGACCAGTTCACCTCCGCCGAACGGATCGCCCACAAGCGCGGCATCAAGCGTGACGACGTCGACGCCCTGGGGCTCCAGTCGCAGCAGCGCGCCGCGGTCGCGTGGGCCGAAGGCCGGTTCGATCGCGAGATCGTCCCGGTACAGGCGCCGGTCGTGACCAAGGAGGGCGAGCCCACCGGTGAGATCGCGACCGTGACGCGTGACGGAGGTCTTCGCGAAACCACCGCGGAAGGACTCGCCGGTCTCCGGCCGGTCATCGAGAACGGAATCCACACCGCCGGAAACTCCTCCCAGGTCAGCGACGGCGCGGCCGCTGTACTGCTGATGAGCGAGGACAAGGCGCGCGAGGCGGGTCTGCGGCCACGTGCCCGTATCCTCGCGTCGACGCTCGTCGGTTCGGACCCGTACTACCACCTCGACGGCCCCATCGACGCGACCCGAGCCGTGCTCGAGCGCACCGGAATGTCGTTGTCCGACATCGACATCGTCGAGATCAACGAAGCCTTCGCCTCCGTCGTGCTGTCCTGGGCGCAAGTCCACGAGGCGGACATGAGCAAGGTCAACGTCAACGGCGGTGCCATCGCGCTCGGTCATCCCGTCGGTTCCACCGGTTCGCGACTGATCACCAGTGCCCTGCACGAACTCGAACGCTCGGGCCGTTCGACTGCACTGGTCACGATGTGTGCGGGTGGCGCGCTGGCCACCGCCACCATCATCGAGCGCATCTGACGCCGGACATCTTCTACCCAAAGGACCCGTAATGACTCTGGGATTGAGCGACGAGGACCGCGAACTCCGCGACTCCGTGCGCGGCTGGGCGGCACGACACGCCACACCCGACGTGATCCGCACGGCCGTCGAAGCGAAGACGGAAGCCCGCCCGACGTACTGGAGCTCGTTCGCCGAACTCGGCATGCTGGGATTGCACCTGCCCGAAGAGGTCGGAGGCGCCGGTTTCGGACTACTCGAAACGGCGATCGTCGCGGAAGAACTCGGACGGGCCATGGTGCCGGGCCCGTTCCTTCCGACCGTGATCGTGTCCGCGGTCCTCGACGAGGCCGGCCGTCGCAGCGAACTCGACGGGCTCGCGGACGGTTCGCTGTTCGGTGCGGTCGCCCTGCAGCCGGGGGACCTGCGCGTGGAGCGCGACGGCGATTCCGTCACGCTCTCGGGAACCTCCGGTGTCGCCCTCGGCGGCCAGGTCGCGGATGTGTTCCTGCTCGCGGCCGACGACGGTGGTGAGCGGGTATTCGTCGTCGTGACCCGCGACCGGGTCGAGGTCACGAACCTGCCCAGCTACGACGTGATCCGCCGCAACGCCGAGATCACCGTGAGCGCCCTGACGTTGTCCGACGGGGACGTGCTGAGATCGGACCCGCATCGGATCGTCGATATCGCCGCGACCTTGTTCGCCGCCGAGGCCGCCGGTCTCGCGGACTGGGCGACCACCACCGCCGCGGACTATGCGCGGGTCCGCAAGCAGTTCGGCCGTGTCATCGGACAGTTCCAGGGTGTCAAGCACACCGTCGCCCGGATGCTCTGCCTCACCGAACAGGCTCGGGTCGTGGCCTGGGACGCAGCGCGAGCGCGGCGCGAGGACGTGCCGGACGACGAGGCGTCGCTGGCCGTGGCGGTCGCCGCGTCCATCGCCCCGGAGGCCGCCTTCCAGGTCACCAAGAACTGCATCCAGGTGCTCGGCGGTATCGGCTACACCTGGGAGCACGACGCGCACCTGTACATGCGCCGCGCGCAGTCCCTCCGGATCCTGCTCGGCTCCACGGCGTCGTGGCGGCGCCGGGTCGCCCACCTCACGCTCGACGGTGCCCGCCGCGTGCTGAGCGTCGATCTTCCGCCCGAGGCGGAACGGATCCGCGCCGACGTCCGTGCCGAACTCGAGCCGGCGAAGTCGCTGGAGAACGCAGCGCGGAAGGCGTATCTGGCGGAGAAGGGCTACACCGCTCCCCACCTGCCCGAACCGTGGGGGAAGGCCGCCGACGCCGTCACGCAACTCGTCGTCGCCGAGGAACTGCGCGCCGCCGAACTCGAACCGCACGACATGATCATCGGCAACTGGGTGGTGCCGACCCTGATCGCGCACGGCAGTACCGAGCAGATCGAGCGATTCGTCCCGCAGTCGTTGCGCGGGGATCTCGTGTGGTGTCAGCTCTTCTCCGAGCCCGGCGCCGGGTCCGACCTTGCGGGCCTGTCCACCAAGGCCGTCAAGGTGGACGGCGGATGGAGGCTCGATGGCCAGAAGGTGTGGACGTCGATGGCGCGGGTCGCGGACTGGGGCATCTGCCTCGCCCGCACCGACGCGGAAGCGCCCAAGCACAAAGGCCTGTCCTACTTCCTGATCGACATCAGGAACACCGAGGGGCTCGACATCCGGCCGCTGCGGGAGATCACCGGCGAAGCCCTGTTCAACGAGGTGTTCCTCGACGGCGTGTTCGTGCCCGACGAGTGCCTCGTCGGCGAGCCCGGGGACGGATGGAAGCTCGCCCGTACCACCCTCGCGAACGAACGCGTCTCCCTCTCGCACGATTCGACTTTCGGTGCCGGCTGCGAGACCCTCATGGCGCTCGCGAACGGTATGCCCGGTGGGCCGGACGACGAACAACTCACCGTCCTCGGCAAGGTTCTCGGCGATGCCGCGTCCGGTGGCCTCATGGGTCTGCGTACCGCTCTACGGTCCCTGGCCGGTGCACAGCCGGGTGCCGAGTCCTCCGTCGCCAAGCTCCTCGGCGTCGAGCACCTCCAGCAGGTCTGGGAGACCGCGATGGACTGGGCCGGTACTGCGTCGTTGCTCGACGACCAGGACCGAACCTCGGCGACCCACATGTTCCTCAACGTGCAGTGCATGTCCATCGCCGGTGGGACGACCAACGTCCAGCTGAACATCATCGGTGAGAGGCTTCTCGGCCTGCCCCGCGATCCCGAACCCGGAAAGTGACGCCCATGCCCATCGATACCGATGTCGCGCTCTCCGCTGCGCCCACCGTCCGCGACGCCTCGTGGACCGAACGCGATGTGATCCTCTACCACCTCGGTCTGAGTGCGGGCGTCGACTCGCTCGATCCCGCCGAACTGCGGTGGGTGTACGAGAAGGACCTGCGGGTCCTGCCGACCTTCGCGATGGTCGCCGGTCAGGGTGTCTCTGCCGGTGCGGTGACACCGGCCGGACTGAGCCTGCCGGGAATCGACATCGACCTGCGCAGGATCCTGCACGGTGGCCAGTCCGTCACCGTGCACGCCCCGATCCCGATCTCGGGTTCGGCGACCGTCTCGTCTCGCATCTCCGATGTGTGGGACAAGGGCAAGGCCGCCGTGATCGTGCTCGAACAGTCCGCAGTGGACGCCGACGGAAACCCGTTGTGGACCAGTGCGATGCAGATCTGGGCGCGCGGTGAGGGCGGCTTCGGCAGAGACGCCGGGCCCGATGTGTCGAACGCAGTGCCCGAACGGGACGCCGACAAGACCCTGGTGTCACCTACGAGCACGCAACAGGCACTGGTGTACCGGCTCAGTGCCGACATGAACCCGCTGCACGCCGATCCCGAATTCGCGAAGGCAGCCGGTTTCGATCGGCCGATCCTGCACGGACTCGCCTCGTACGGTGTCGTGTGCAAGGCCGTCGTCGACGGTGTGCTCGATGGAGACCCGACCCGGGTCCGGTCGTTCTCGGTCCGCTTCGCCGGCACGCTGTACCCCGGGGAGACGATCGAGACGGCGGTCTGGCGAGACGGCGACACCCTCACCCTGCTCGCCACATGTCCCGAGCGCGACGGGCAACCGGTGCTCACCCACGCCACGATGGAGATTCGATGAGAGTCGACCCGGACACCCACCCCGTCGTCGGACACGCGCCCGACGGTACGGTTCTGACCTCGGCACCGCAGGACACCGCCGTCGACCGCGCCACCGCCGCCGCGCGGCGCGTGGTGGACGCGTTGCTGCGCACCGACCGTGGCAACGCGAATCTCGAGCGGGTCGCCGAAGAGCTCGACAATATCGCCGAGCACCTCGAGGAACACGCTCCCGAAGTGCGGGAGCGACTGATCGATATGTGGCACGGGGAGGGCGTCACCCGGCACGATCCGGTCACCGGGCCGGAGAACGCGCTCGCTCCGCCGCTGGTGTTGGCCGGTCGCGAAGACGGATCGGTGGAAGGCGTCGTCGAACTGACCTTCCCGTACCAGGGCCCGCCCGGGCACGTGCACGGCGGAGTCTCCGCCCTCCTGCTCGATCACACGCTGGGCGTGGCGAACGCCTGGGCCGGGCGCAGTGGCGCCACCGCACAGCTCAACGTGCGGTACCACCGGCCGACCCCGCTGTTCGAGCCGCTGACGATCACCGGTCGTCTGGTCGAGCAGGACGGCCGCAAGATCAACACGGTCGGCGAGATCAGGACCGCGGACGGCACGGTGTGCGTGTCCGTCGAGGCGCTGTTCATCGACAGGACGGTTCCCCGTCCGCGCTGACGACCTGCACCGCACACGCCGTCACCATCGGAAAGGAACGGGCTTGGGGAAATTGGACGGGCGGGTGGCGATCGTCACCGGCGCCGGTATGGGGATCGGCCGAGGGGTTGCCGGCGCGCTGGCCCGTGAGGGAGCGAGCGTCGTCGTCGCCGAGGTCGACGAGGATGCAGGCGCGGCCACCGCGCGGTGGCTCACCGAGCATTGGGGCGTGGCCGCACATTTCGTACCAACCGACGTCACCGACCGCGAACAGGTGCACGCCGTGGTGGATGCCGCGGTGCGCGAATTCGGGCGTCTCGACATCCTGGTCAACAACGCCTGGCGTTCATTGGGTTTCGCGCGGCTGGAGAACACGCCCGAGGAGAGCATGCAGGCGGGTTTCGACATGGCCGTGATGGCCGCCTTCTGGGCGATGCAGCGCGCATACCCGGAGCTCGCCCGACACGGGACCGGCCGCGTGATCAACATGTGCAGTCTCAACGGTGTCAATGCGCACATGTACTCGGTGTCGTACAACGCCGCGAAAGAGGCGCTGCGCAGCATGACTCGCACCGCAGCTCGGGAATGGGCGCCGAAACAGGTGTGCTGCAACGTGATCTGTCCCGGTGCGCAGAGCGCGGCATATCAGCGGGTCGCGGCGGCGGACCCGCAGATGGCCGCCACGCAGGCCGCGGCGAACCCGATGGGTCGCATCGGCGACCCTCTCGACGACATCGGTACCGTCGCGGCCTTTCTCGCGAGCGACGACTCGCGCTATCTCACCGGCAACACGCTGTTCGTCGACGGCGGTAGCCACATCAACGGCGTGCAGTGGGCGCCGAACGTGGACTGAGATCCCAACGGAGGATTCATGATCTCTCGTACTTCCCGGCGTGTGATGGCTGTACTCGCCGCAGCGTCGATGCTCGGCGTCACGTCCTGCTCCGACTCCGGTGACGACACCGAGGAGACTGCCGGGGGACCGGGCTCCCTCGTCACCGAACGCACCCTCACCGGTACGGCGGCGCTTCCCAGCGCGTCGCGAACGCATCTGATCACCTACCTGTCCGAGGGCGCCGATCGGCGTCCCACCCTCGTCTCGGGCACGGTCGCGATCCCCGAAGGGGAGGCGCCCGACGGGGGCTGGCCCGTGATCAGCTGGGCACACGGCACAACCGGAGTCGGTGACGCCTGTGCGCCCTCCGCCGACACACCCGGTGGCCCGGCCCACTCCTACGTCGGCAGAACGACCGCCATGCTCGACCGGTGGGTCGCAGACGGCTACGCCGTGGTCCAGACCGACTACGAGGGCCTCGGCACGCCGGGCGGACATCCCTACATGAACGGCGACAGCGCAGCCGACAGCGTCGTCGACATCGTGCGTGCCGCGCGGCAACTCGACCCGGGTGTCGGCACGCGATGGGTCGCTATGGGGCACAGCCAGGGCGGGCACGCCGCGCTGTATGCGGCGGCACGTGGCGCGGAACGCGCCCCCGAACTCGAACTGCAGGGCGCGGTCGCCTTCGCTCCGGGCAGCCGCACCAGTGAGACGACCGAGTACTACGCGACCGCGGGCCCCGCGATCGGTCCGGCACTCGGATTCCTGCCGGTACTGCTGCTCGGCGCGCAGGCGGCGGACCCGAGCATCGACGCCGACGCGATGCTCACCGATGCATCGCGACCCCTGCTCGACGCAGCACGCACCGGGTGCATGGACGACATCCGCGAGGTCGCGAGCACGGTCCCGGTGGATCAGGTGTTCGCTCCCGATGCGGACCTCGAGCCGCTCCGCGAGTACTACGCCGGCCAGGAGGTCGAACCGCTCACCTTGACGGTGCCGACGCTCGTCGTGCAGGGAAGCGACGACGCGCTGGTGTTGCGTCCGGTCACCGATCAGGTGACCGCGGCGCTGTGTGACAACGGAGCCGACCTGAGCTACCGGGTGTACGACGGAGCCGATCACCGCGCGGTTCTCGAAGAGTCCTTCGACGACGTGCGGGCGTTCGTCGACGGAGTACGCGCGGGCGAGGCGCAGGACGGCACGTGCGGTTGATGCCGCCGATCAGTCGGTCTTGATGCGTTCGGGGACGGTGTAGACGTTCATCGTGTCGCCGCGGAGGAAGCCCACGAGGGTGAGGTCGGACTCCGCGGCGAGGTCGACGGCCAGCGACGACGGCGCCGAGACTGCCGCGAGCACGGGGATCCCGGCCATGACCGCCTTCTGTACGAGTTCGAACGAGGCGCGTCCGCTCACCATGAGCACGCTGTGCGAGAGCGGAACCCGGTTGTCGGTCAGGGCCCAGCCGATCACCTTGTCGACGGCGTTGTGCCGGCCGACGTCCTCGCGCAGGGCCAGCAGCGCCCCGTCGGGGGTGAACAGGGCGGCCGCGTGCAGACCGCCGGTCGACTCGAACACCTGCTGGTGCCGACGCAGCGTGTCGGGCAGTTCGGTGAGGGTGTGCGTACCGATCGAGGTGGTGCCGGCGTCCTTCAGCGGATAGCGCGTGCGCGTGCGCACCTCGTCGAGCGAGTTCTTCCCGCACACCCCGCACGCGGAGGTCGTCGTGAACGCGCGTCGCCCGGTCCCTTCGGGAATGGTGACGCCGGGCGCAAGAGCGACGTCGAGAACGTTGTAGGTGTTGGCGCCGCTCTCGTCCACCCCGTCGCAGTAGCGGACGGCGGCGATGTCCTCGCGGCTGCCGATCATCCCTTCGGCCAGCAGGAATCCGTGTACGAGATCGACGTCGTGCCCGGGGGTGCGCATCGTGACGGTGAGCGACTCACCGCCGACCCTGATCTCGAGCGGTTCCTCGACGGCGAGGGTGTCGGGACGTCGCGTCGCCCTGTCCGCAGTGATGCGCAGTACCGGTCGACGTGTCGTGACCCGTCCCATCGTCTACCTCCCAGATGCGTGCAGCGGTTCGAGCCGTCGTTCCCACGAAACCCCGGCAGGGCCGGGGTACCCCCGTGGCACAGGTTGTGCACACGGCGGGATGTGGCGTCTCGTCCTCCATACTGCCTGCCCGCACGCAGTGGCAGCCCTGTCCGGTGAACTGCGGTGGCGTTACACGAAGTTCACCCGCACCTCGCAGGGACATTACAGAGTGGGTCCACTCTCAGGGGACGGTGATGAATGTGGGTCACCGACTGACGTAGGGGTCGTGAACCCCGGGATCGAACAGGGTGGACTTATATGGAACAGGCACTCGCGGCCGCCGATACCGCCTGGGTTTTGGCGGCGTTCACAGCAGTCGTACTGATGGTTCCGGGCCTGGCGCTGTTCTACAGCGGCATGCTCGGAGTCAAGAGCGCGCTCAACATGATCATGATGGTGTTCGGTGGATTCGCCGTCACCGCCGTCCTGTGGGTGCTGTTCGGTCCGGCCGCCGTGCTCGGTGACAGCGTCGGGGGCCTCGGCCTCATCGGCGATCCCTTCACCGACATCGGTCTGGGGTCGCTGCTCGAGGAGAACCCGGACGGAGGGATGCCCGCCGCACTGACCGCGGCCTTCCACCTCCTCTTCGCGGGCATCACGGTGGCGATCATCGCCGGTGGTGTCGCGGACCGGATGAAGTTCTCGGCGTGGCTGGTGTTCTCGGGCATCTGGGTCGTCATCGTCTACTTCCCGGTCGCGCACTGGGTCTTCGCCTTCGACGACGAGGAAGCCGGCACGAAGGGCGGATGGATCGCCAACACGCTCGCCGCCCACGACTTCGCCGGCGGGACCGCCGTGCACATGAATTCGGGTGTCGCGGCGCTGGCACTCGCCATCGCGCTCGGTCGCCGCCGTGGATTCCCGCACGTGGCCCGTCCCCACAACTTGCCCCTCGTCGTGCTCGGCGGCGGAATCCTGCTGTTCGGCTGGTTCGGTTTCAACGGCGGTTCGGCGGGCGGCGCCAACCACATGGCCGGTGTCGTCGTCCTCAACACGCTCGTCGCCGCGATGGCCGGCCTGCTCGGCTGGCTGATCGTCGAACGCATCAAGGAGAAGCACGCGACGACGCTCGGTGCCATCTCGGGCGTGATCGCCGCACTCGTGGGCATCACGCCCGCAGCGAGCCTCGTGTCCCCGCTCGGTGCCCTGCTGATCGGCGTGGTCTCCGGTGCCGTCGGCTGCTTCGCCGTGAGCTGGAAGTTCCGCATGGGCTACGACGACTCGCTGGATGTCGTCGCCATCCACCTCATGGGCGGCGTCGTGGGCACCACCCTCATCGCCTTCGTCGCGACTGCTGCCGCGCCGGCCGGTGTCGACGGTCTGTTCTTCGGCGGCGGGATCGACTTCCTCGGCCGCCAGGTCGTCGCGATGGCCGCCGTCTTCGCCTACTCGTTCGCGGTGACCTTCCTGATCGCGAAGGTGCTCGACAAGATCATGGGCATCCGGGTCGATGCCGAGACGGAGATGCGGGGCATCGACGTCCCGGTCCACGGGGAGACGGCCTACGTGATGGACTCGTTCTCGCCGACCGGCCCGTCGACGCTGCGCCCCGAGGTGTTCGCCGAGGATCGCGACGTGATCGTGCCCAAGTCCTGACCGGCGAGTTTCCCCGACCGAACGGCAGGAGCCCTCGCCGCACCGCGCGGTGAGGGCTCCATCGTGTTCACGGTTGCCGGTCGTTCACGGTTGGTGGTTGTCGGGATATGCCGTGACGGCGAGGAACCGGATGGGCAGCTTCACCAGTTCGTTCGGCCCGTGCAGCCCCTCGCCGTCGAGGAGCAGGGCGTCGCCCGGTTGCAGGTGGTATTCGGAATCGCCGTGGCCGTAGAGCATCTCGCCCTCGAGCATGTACAGCAGCTCGGTGCCCGGATGCTGGAAGAGGGGGAAGACATCGCTCGCATCGGTGAGGGTCACCAGCACCGGTTCGAGTCGCTTGTGCTGGCCGCGCAGCGCGCCGAGGAGTTCGTAGTGGTGACCGACCCGCGTACCGCGGCCGACGATCTCGGCGCCGTGACCGTTCTTGGTGAACACCGCATCGCGGTGCGCGTCGGCGCCCCGGAAGAGTGAGGTGACGGGGACGTCGAGGCCGGCAGCGAGGCGCGCGAGAGTCGAGAGGCTGCACGAGGTCTGGGCGTTCTCGATCTTCGAGAGCATCGCCTTGGAGATCCCCACCTTCGCCGCCATGTCGCCGACGGACAGGCCGCTGGCCAGTCGCAGCGACCTCACCTGGTGGGCGATCGCGCGCTCGAGATCCACACCCGTCGGGGTGCCACGCGGGACTTCGCGTCCGGAATCGTCGTACAGGACGGGACGATCTGGGCTGGCCATATCGTCAGCGTAGCGTGTGTCCACCGGTGGTGAACGCCGCAATGCGGACACGACGGTGCCCTCCAGGGATCCGGACGACAGGGATCGGCCGGGTCCGTGGAGGGCACGAGCCCTGTGCGGGTGCGCGTCAGCGCATCTCGCCGGCGCCTTCGTAGGGGTTGAGGCTCAGGAGCAGATCACCCTCCTCGAAGCGGGAGAAACGGAAGTCGTCCGGGTTCACGTTCGGAAGATCGGTCGTCCCGTCGATCAGCAGGTCGGCGACCAGTCTGCCCACGGCGGGGGAGATCTTGAACCCGTGCCCGGAGAATCCCGTCGCCAGGAACAGGCCTTCGACCGGCGCCGGACCGATGACGGGGTTGTAGTCCTCGGTGACGTCGTAGGCGCCGACGTACGAACTGGTGATCCGCGGGTCCGGCATGTCGGGCAGGCGGTTGCCGAGCTTCATGATGTTCTTCTCGATCGTCGAGTCGTCGGCGCGGTTGACGTACTTGTCGGGGTCGATGTACTCCGGCGCCTGGTGATCGGAGTTCCCCACCAGCAGTTCGCCGTTCGGCTCACGGCAGATGTACTGCAGGCCCGCCAGATCGGACAGCACCGGCACCTCCGGGGTCGGGACACCCTGGTCGACGAGGACCAACTGCGCACGCTGTGCGCGGACGTCGATGTCGACGCCGACACCGGCGACGAGCGCCGGCGTCCAGGGTCCCGCGGCGACGATGACCTGCTCGGCGTGCACCTCGGATCCGTCGGCGAGGGTGACGCCGTAGACCCGGCCCGCGGCATTCTGCAGCAACGACACCACCGGGGTGCTCTGCCGGATCTTCACGCCCATCCGACGTGCCGTCGCCCCGAACGCCATTCCCGCCATGTAGGCCTCGCCGCGACCACCGAGAGGTTCGTAGGCGAACAGGGCGAAATCGTCGAGGTTCAGGCCCGGCCACAGTTCGGCCATCTTGTCGTGGGCGATGAGTTCGGTGGCGATACCCAGGCCCTGCATCATCTCGATGTTCGCCTCGAGCGGCTTGACGTTGTTCTCCGCGACACCGACGACGTAACCGCACTGGCGGAATGCCATGTCGTCGCCGAAGATCTCGGTCGCCCGGGTGAAGATGTCGACGCCGTACCAGGACATCGCGGCCAGCGAGGGGGTGCCGTAGTGGCACCGCACGACGCCGCTGGACTTGCCGGTCATGCCCGAGCAGAGGGTGTCGCGCTCGAGGACGAGGACGTCGGTCTCGCCGCGATCGGCGAGGGAGTAGGCGATGGCCAGGCCTTCGAGGCCGCCGCCGACGATCAGAAACTTGGTCGTGTCCGTCACCTGAGGATCCTTTGTTCGGTCGGCCTCCGAATCGGGAGGTCGGTGGGGGAGTCGATGTCAGAGGGAGGAAGTCGGCTCGATGCGGACCAGTAGTCCGGTGGCCGACGAGGCTCGTAGGGTGATGGCCTCGCCGCGGATCAGGATGCAGTCCCCGGGCTCGGCTCGTGCCGTGCCCGCCTGCACGGAGCCCGATCGCACGTAGAGGACCGTGACTCCGTCCGCGACGGTGTCGAACGCCGTGTCGAGCGTGAAATACCCGACGGCCGCGGTGGTGGCCCCGCGCTCGGTCATGACATTGAATGCGCGGGTGGCGCCTCGGGGGACGCAGTGGGGCGCATTCTCACCGGCGAACGGGTGCGGCTGCCACGGATCCAGCGACTGGGTTCCGTGGTCCGAGTCGAGGTCGACGCCGTGCTCACCGATGACGGTGAAGACGCGATCCGTGCCGGGGAAGGCGGAGAACTCGCTGGGAGCCGAGCCCAGATCGGCCACGCTGATCCGCCACAGCGGACGGCCGGCGGGGCCGTCGGGTCCGGTCGCGACCTCCTCCGTGGTCCCTGCGCCGTTGCGCCAGGCTACCCGCCGTCGGTCGT
Organism: Rhodococcus sp. BUPNP1; assembly: GCF_002215235.1. Lineage (NCBI taxonomy): Bacteria > Bacillati > Actinomycetota > Actinomycetes > Mycobacteriales > Nocardiaceae > Rhodococcus > Rhodococcus sp. BUPNP1. The sequence continues at coordinate 129,398 of NZ_NERM01000005.1, read as the reverse complement.
CGGACCGGATCACCTGCGCGGCCATCCAGCTGCCGTCGTCCAGTCCGCCATGATGTCGGCCAGCGCCTGCGCTCCGATGTTGCAGTCGTCGGCCTCGGCGAACTCGTGCGGTGAATGCGAGACGCCGGTGGGGTTGCGCACGAACAACATTGCGGTGGGAACCTTCTCGGAGAGGATCCCGGCGTCGTGCCCTGCCTGGGTCGGGAGCACCGGGATGTCCCCGAGATGCGACAACGCGCGGCGCAACCGCTCGCGCGGCCCGGCCGGGAACTCGACGATCGGGGTGATCGATTCGGCGAAGACGTCGAGTCCGATCTCGTCGGGCAGGCAGTGCTTGCGGGCCTCGGACTCGATCTCGGCGACCAGCGTCGTCAGGGTCTCCTCGTCCGCGGCGCGGGCGTCGAGCCACGCCTTGATCTCGGAGGGAATCGCGTTGGCGCCGTTCGGCAGTACCTCGAGTTTGCCGAAGGTGGCGACCGCGCCGGCCGCCGCGGCACACGAGCGGGCACTGTGCACCGACGAGGCGTAGGCGAGCATCGGGTCGCGGCGGTCCACCAGGCGCGTGGCGCCGGCGTGGTTGGCCTCACCGGTGAAGGTGAACTGCCACCGGCCGTGCGGCCAGATCGACGACGCGACCGCGACCGGCGCGTCGACGAGGTCGAGGGCCCGGCCCTGTTCGACGTGCAGTTCGACGTACACCCCGACCCGGTCGACGAGTGTGGGATCGGCGCCGATGTGTTCGGGCGCGCGGCCGGCACGGGTCATGGCCTCGGCCAGCGTGATTCCGTCACGATCACGCAGGCCGAGGGCGCGCTGCGGAGCGAGCTCGCCGGTGGTGAGCTGACTGCCCACACACGCCACACCGAAGCGGGCACCCTCCTCGTCGGAGAAGGCGGTGATCGCGATCGGTACGGTCGGGACGATGCCGCGCTCACGGACCAGATCGACCGCGGCGAACGCCGAGACCACGCCGAGCGGGCCGTCGAACGCGCCGCCGTCGGGCACCGAGTCCAGATGCGAACCGGTGACGAAGGCGCCAGTGGGATCGCCTTCCCAGCCGTCGGGGAGCCACCAGGCCCACAGGTTCCCGTTACGGTCCTCTTCGACGTCCATGCCACGCTCGGCGGCGCAGCCGCGGAACCACTCGCGGAGAGTGAGATCGGCATCGCTCCAGGCGAATCGGCGATAGCCCCCCGTCATCGGATGCTTACCGACATCCAGGATCGATGCCCAGAGCGTGTCGAAGGCGGTCATGTCTGTGTCCTCTCGGGAAGTACGGTGGCAGGCCTGTTGCCACGGTCAGAAGGTGCTGCGGCCGGGGATCCAGTCGGTGCCGGCCAGGGGGACCCGTGCCATCGCGGCGGCCTCCATCGTGACGGCGACGAGGTCCTGCGGTTCGAGATTGCGCAGGTGCGACTTGCCGCACGCGCGGGCGATGGTCTGGGCTTCCATGGTGAGCACGCGCAGGTAGTTCGCGAGGCGACGGCCACCCTCGATCGGATCGAAACGCGCCTGCAGGTCGGGATCCTGCGTGGTGATGCCGGCGGGGTCCTTACCGTCCTGGAAGTCGTCGTAGAAACCGGCCGCGGAGCCCAGCTTCTCGTACTCGGCCTGGTACTTCGGATCGTTGTCGCCGAGAGCGATCAGCGCGGCCGTGCCGATGGCGACAGCGTCGGCGCCGAGGGCCATCGCCTTGGCGACGTCGGCGCCCGAGCGGATGCCGCCCGAGACGATCAGCTGCACGCCGCCGGGGGTGCGGTGCACACCCATCTCCTGCAGGGCCTGCACGGCCTGGGGGAGCGCGGCGAGGGTCGGGATGCCGACGTGCTCGATGAAGACGTCCTGGGTGGCAGCGGTGCCACCCTGCATCCCGTCGACCACCACGACGTCCGCGCCGGACTTCACGGCGAGCTTGACGTCGTAGTAGGTGCGGGTCGCGCCGACCTTGACGTAGATCGGCTTCTCCCAGCCGGTGATCTCGCGCAGTTCGAGGATCTTGATGGCGAGGTCGTCGGGCCCGGTCCAGTCGGGGTGCCGGCACGCGCTGCGCTGGTCGATGCCCACCGGCAGGGTACGCATCCCCGCGACCCGCTCGGTGATCTTCTGCCCGAGCAGCATGCCGCCGCCACCGGGCTTGGCGCCCTGGCCGAGCACGACCTCGATGGCGTCGGCCTTGCGCAGGTCGTCGGGGTTCATGCCGTAGCGCGACGGAAGGTACTGGTAGACCAGGTGCTTGGACTGCCCGCGTTCTTCAGGAGTCATGCCGCCGTCGCCGGTGGTGGTGGACGTGCCTACCTCGCTGGCGCCACGCCCGAGGGCCTCCTTCGCGCGACCGGACAGCGCACCGAAGCTCATTCCGGCGATCGTGACCGGGATGTCGAGGTGCAGCGGGTACTTCGCGTTGCGATCGCCGAGGACGACGTCGGTCTCGCACTTCTCGCGGTAACCCTCGAGCGGGTAACGCGACATGGATGCGCCGAGGAAGAGCAGGTCGTCGAAGTGGGGAACCTTGCGCTTGGCGCCCCAGCCGCGGATGTCGTAGATGCCGGTCGCGGCGGCGCGCTGGATCTCGTGGATGACGTTGCGGTCGAAGGTGGCCGACTCACGCAGTCCGGGCTGGAAGGTCATGGAAGTCTCCTCGGGGTCGAGCGGGCGGAAGGACGTCGGGGGCTCTCAGTAGGCCGAAGCGTTGTCGACGTGGAAGTGGTAGAGCTGCCGGGCCGAGCCGTAGCGGGTGAACTCGGCCGGCTCGGCATCGAAACCGGCCGCGTCGAGCAGTTCCTGCAGTTCGGCGATGTGCTCGGGGCGCATCTCCTTCTTGACGCAGTCCGCGCCGAGCGAGGCGACGGTGCCCCGCACGTAGATCCGCACTTCGTACAGCGAATCGCCCAGGGCCTCACCGGCATCGCCGAGGACGACGAGTCGGCCGGCCTGCCCCATGAAGGCGCTCATGTGCCCGATGTCGCCGCCGACGACGATGTCGACGCCCTTCATCGAGATGCCGCAGCGTGCGGCGGCGTTGCCTTCGATCACCAACAGCCCGCCGTGGGCGGTGGCGCCTGCGGACTGCGAGGCGTCGCCGGTGACGCGCACGCTGCCCGACATCATATTCTCGGCGACACCGACGCCGGCGTTGCCGTCGATGGTCACGTGGGCGTGCTGGTTCATCCCGGCGGCGTAGTAGCCGACGTGGCCGTCGATGCGGACGTCGATCGGCCGGTTCAGGCCGCAGGCGAGTGCGTGGGCGCCCTGCGGGTTCACCACCTCGACCGAGGCCGGTGCCTCCGTCGCGTGCAGTGCCGCATTGAGTTCGCGGGTGGTGGTCGTCGTCAGGTCGTAGGTGGCGGTCGGGAGCAGGGTGTAGGTGGTCATGATTGCCTCCGGGGATGAGATCGGGACGGCGGGTTCGGGATTCGCGTGGCCGGTCAGCGTCGCCACACGTAGACCCGGTCCGGTTCGGGTTCGAAGATGCGGGCGTCGGCGATGCCGGGAAGTCCTGCCAGGGCGCGGAATTCCGAGGCCATCGCGACGTAGGCGTCGCACTCGGCGACGATCGCCGGCTTGCAGGCGATCGGATCGCGGACCACGGCGAAGGAATCGGAGGTGGACACCAGCAGGGTGTAGAAACCGTCGAAGCGTTCGCCGAGCAGGCGCAGTGCTTTCTCGAGATCGGCGCCCTCCGCCAGGTGTTTGGCGACGAAACGTGCGCCGACCTCGGTGTCGTTCTCGCTGTCGAACACCACGCCTTCGTCCTCGAGTTCGCGCTTGATCGACAGGTGGTTGGAGAACGAGCCGTTGTGGACGAGGCACTGGTCCGGTCCGACGGCGAAGGGATGTGATCCGGCTGCGGTGACGGCGGATTCGGTGGCCATGCGGGTGTGGCCCACCCCCTGCCATCCGGATGCGGCCGGCAGGCCGAAGTTCTCGGCGAGGACGCGCGGATCACCGGTGCCCTTGAGGACCGTCACATCGTCACCGAAACCGATGACGGTCGCCGTGGGGGCCAGTGCGCGGACGGTGTCGGCGAGCAGGGTTGCGGGGACGGGGGCGTGCAGCACGGTGGTGGGTGCGAGGTCGAGCGACCCGATGGTCACGCCCAGTGCGTCGCCGACGATCGTGGCGAGGTCCGAGGGTGCGTCGAGTACCGAGACCGACGACTCCCCGGCGGGGGAGAAGACCGGGTTGCCGTAGACGGCGACGCCCGCCGAATCCGGTCCGCGGTCCACCATCTGCCCGAGCATTCCGGTGAGCAGGCTGCCCAGCCGGGGTTCGAGCGAGGTGTCCCGCAGATGAAGTCCGACGATTCCGCACATGGTCGTCTCTCCTGTTCGATGGGGTGGGGAAGTAGGCGAAGATTTCTCAGAAGGCGGTCAGGTAGCTGTCGATCTCCCACGGCGTCACGGTGTTGTGCCAGTGGAAGAACTCCTCGCGCTTGAGGGAGGCGAAGTACTCGGCGACACCCGCACCCGCTGCGTCGAGGGCGCCGGAGACGACAGGATCGGCCTGGAGGGCATCCATCGCGTGCAACAGCGTCATCGGCAGGGTCTCCGTGGAACCGCCCGTACCGGGAGCGCCGGGGTCGAGATTGCGCTCGATGCCGTCGAGGCCTGCACCGACGGTCGCGGCGGTGGCGAGATAAGGGTTCGCGGAACCGTCGCCGCCGCGCAGTTCGACGCGGTTGGAATCGGGGACCCGCAGGTAGTGGGTGCGGTCGTTGCCGCCGTAGGTCGCGTAGCGCGGCGACCAGGTGGCGCCGGAGGACGTGCTGGTCGCGCCGGTGCGCTTGTAGGAGTTGACCGTCGGCGCGATGACGCCCTGCAGAGCACAGGCGTGCTCGAGGATGCCGGCGATGAACGAGTAAGCGGTCTTCGACAGGCCCAGGCCGCGCGGGTCCGATGCGTCGGGGAACGCCGAGGCACCGTCGCTCCACAGCGACAGGTGCATGTGCATGCCCGAGCCCGTGCGGTCGGCGAACGGCTTGGGCATGAAGGTCGCGGTCATGCCGCGCTGCTCGGCGAGCACGGAGATGAGGTAGCGCAGGGTCACGACCCGGTCGGCGGTGGTCAGGGCGTCGGCGTACTGGAAGTTCTGCTCGAACTGACCGTTGCCGTCCTCGTGGTCGTTGGCGTAGTTGCCCCATCCGAGGGTGTTCATCGCCGACGAGATCGACGTCAGGTGTTCGTACATGCGCGTGACGTCGCGGGCGTCGTAACAGGGCTGACGGGAGGTGTCGAGGGCGTCGGCCGTGCGCAGCGTTCCGTTCTCGTCCTTGTTGACGAGGAAGTACTCGATCTCGGCGCCCACGTTGACCTCGAGGCCGAGTTCGGCGGCCTGTGCCAGCACGGACTTGAGGATCACACGCGGTGCGTACGGCCAGGGCTTGCCTTCGACGTGCGGGTCGCAGTGGACGAGAGCGAGACCCTCGCGCACGAACGGGATGGGCGTGAACGACGCGGCGTCGGGGATGGCGACGAGGTCGGGATCCTTCGGGACCTGGCCCATCGACCCGGCGGCGTAGCCGGCGAACCCGACTCCCTCGGTCTCGAGCTCTCCGACGGATTCGACGGGAACGAGCTTGGCGCAGGGTTTTCCGGACAGGGTGGTGAAGACGGCGAGGATGTAGCGGGTGCCGGCCGCGTGGGCGAGTTCGGTCAGGGTGGGGGATCCGGAGGTCTCGGGGGATGGGCCGTTCGCGGACGGGAGGCGCAGCACGGACGTGTCGGTGGCTTCCAGCGTCATGGGGGCTCCTCGGATTCGACTGGTCGGGTTCGACGAGTTTCACTGTGTGAATCGGTGTCAAATGAAAGGAAACAGCCTGTTGATGACGTGCATGTTACGTGCCGATGAGATTGCCGTCACGGTTGCCGGGTGGAGCGCGGGCCGGCTGCCGCGGTGCGGGAGAGGAATCGGTTACATGCGTTAACCGCGCGGCAACTCCGGTTGGCGTTTCTTCGCATTACCGTTTGTTTCACGTCAGCGATCGATTGTCTCGTTGCACTGCGCGCATGTGCATAGTCCGTTCCGAGGAGCTCTCATGTCCGACATAAACTCCACCGCAACTGTTTTCGGGACCGATGCCCGGCTGTCTGTGCTTGGGGGAACTCCGTGAACGTATGCATGGACACCACCAGCGTCCCGAGATGGGGCGAGGAACGACGCATCGCCGGCGGGGGTCGCTACGTGACCGTCCTGTCGTTCGGTGACGCCGCCCTGGACCAGGCGCGCAGTCTCGTGTCGTCCTTCGGGGGTCGTCGTGTCGACTGGATCCGCCTGCCGGAGGAGTGGGGTGACACGGCCGCACAGATCCTGGAGCGGCAGGCGAGCGCAGCTCGCGTGGGGTGGCGCCTCGTCCTGGTCGGACCCGAAGCAGCAGTGCTGGCGGCGCGATCGGCGGCCGTGGCCGCCGGACTCCTCGACGACGAGATCCTTCCCCTTGTTGGGGATTCGGCGGCACGCACCGTCTACTGCGCGCACTGCCATTCGACGCACATCGCCGACGTCGCGATCGGACAGTCCAGTGCCTGCCCGACCTGCGCCACGGAACTCCTCGTCCACCACCACGTCTCCCGACTGCACGCCGCCTATCTCGGCTTCGCCGTCGATGCGGAGGAATGCCGATGACGCTGACATCCGATGTCCCGGTGGGCACATCGGCCGGCGGAACGGAACTGCAGTTGACCGTCACGGAGACGATCGCGCTGACGCCCACCGTGCGACACGTCCGTCTCGCGGACCCCGCCGGCCGCACGCTTCCCTCCTTCACTCCCGGTAGTCACGTCGTCCTCACCTGCGGCACCGGACCCGGCGGGCGACCGCGTCGCAACTCGTATTCCCTGACCGGTCCCGCTTTCGAACCCGACCACTACGCGATCTCGGTGCGCTTGGAGGAATCCGGTCGCGGCGGTTCGCAGTGGGTCCACGACCTCCAGGTCGGGGACCGAGTCCCGGTCGGCACACCGCGCAGCGCATTCGCTCCGATCCTCACGGCCCGGCACCATCTGCTGGTCGCGGGTGGGATCGGGATCACGCCGATCCTGTCCCATGTCCGCGCGGCCGTGCAGTGGGGCCGATCGTTCGAGGTGCACTACGCCTTCCGCGCCGGCGACGGTGCCCACCTCGGCGAACTGCATGATCTGTGCGAACCTCGCCTGCACACCTACACGGCGCGAGAGGTCTTCCGAGAGCGGATCGGGCAGACGCTGCTGGAACAGCCCATCGGTACCCACCTCTACCTGTGCGGTCCGACCGGTCTCGTCGACGACCTCTGCGAACGTGCCGGTCGCGCGGGGTGGCCCGACGCGCGTGTGCACTACGAGCACTTCGGGCTCGGCGACCTCGACCCGGGAGAGCCGTTCATCGCCCACCTGACCCGCCGCGGCATCGACGTCGCCGTCGACTCGGGCGTCAGCCTGCTCGACGCACTCGAAAGTCGTGGCGTCGCAGTACCCAGCCTGTGCCGACAGGGCGTGTGCGGTGAATGTCGACTGCCTGTGACGAGCGGAGGGATCGACCACCGCGATCTGTACCTGAATGCTGAGGAGAAGGACGCGGGAGACTGCATGATGCCGTGCGTCTCCCGATCGAACGGACCCCGATTGGAGCTGGATCTGTGAGTACGACAATCGATCTCGTCGTCCGCGACGACGACCTCGGCCTGCCTGATCGGATCGCGCGCTTCCCGTTCCCGTTCGTCCGCGACACCTACCGCTACAGCACCAACGTCGAACCCGCCGGAAGTCCCGTGGACACCGCCGTCGGCGGATGGGGCCGGCATCCCGTCGACATGGACGAGCACTATCTCGACGACCTCGCCGAACGAGAGCGCATCCTCGGTGCCGACCCCACCCGGTTCCAGTCCCTGCCGCACATGGAGATCGCGCAGTGGGACGCGATGGTCACACTGATGCGGATGCTCGCCGACGCGTACCCGGAGACCTTCGCGTTCGAGCGCGACGGTGAGGCGCGACTGTTCGTCAACCGCGCGCTCGGCGTCGAACAGTCCTTCGTCTTCGGTGATCGGTCGACGCTGTCCGAACCGCCGCTGCGTTTCATCGGCAGGCATATCCAGGAGGATGTCGTCCTGCTCGACCAGCGCGAAGGTGCGCTGTGGGGTGACGCCGGCCTGGTCACCTTCGCGGCCGACTGGTCGCTGCGTTTCGACGTCGGCATGAGTTTCCGCCAGATCCACGGGCCCGTCCCGCGCGTCCACACCGAAGGAGTGATCCCGCGCGCCGAGCAATTTCTCATGGGACTGCAGGCGGGACAGTGCTACCGACGCACGAACTGGTCGCTCAGCGTCGACCGGCGACTCGACCAGTCCACCGAGACCTATCCCGAATGGGGCCGCGATCGCCGACTGCTCGCCGAGGGGCCGCTCGAGGACGTCGGACGACGCCTGCACCTCCGCGTCGAGGTCCAGCACCTCGTGCGTCTCGGCGTCTCCGGCGCAATCATGTTCCTCATCCGCACGCACCTGTTGTCGTTCGAGGACATCGCCCGGGTGCCCGAATGGTCCGAGCGTCTCCACTCGGTCCTCGACGAACTTCCCGACGACATGGCCGAGTACAAGGGAATAACGCGTACCCGCGGACCGGGTCTGCGTTGGCTGCGTACCTACGGGGGCGTCCAATCCTGAACGCAGAACGAAGGGGAGGTTGTGTGCGGAATTTTTGATGGACACGCACACAACCTCCCCGCAGTTCTCGATTCGGCTCGGCGGTAGCTCTCCTGTGTCGGACACCACCTCTACGATGTCGGCCATGGCCGAGCGGAGGATCGACGCAACCGAACGCCGAGCACGACTTGCCGCCAGGCACCGCCTGCACCCGAAGCATCGTGCGGCCGACGCGGTCGATGCCGCGAGAAGTGTGGTGTGCCTACACGGCACCGACCCGGCGACCGTCTACCTGTCGGCGTGGGCCCGCGTCGACGACTTCACCGTGGCCGACCTCGACAGGGTGCTCTACGACGACCGCACCATGGTCAAGCACATGGCCATGCGACGCACCGTTTTCGTTGTCCCGCGCGACACCCTCCCGGTGGTGCAGGCCGGGGCGAGCGCCCGGGTCGCCGCCGCACAACGGCGCACGGTCGTCAAGGACGTCGTGAAGGCCGGATTGCACGACGACGGCGAGAGCTGGCTCGACGAGGTGAGCCGCCACATCCTCGCCGCCCTGGCCGACGGGCGGGAGGTGACATCGAGCGAGCTCAAGGCCGAGATCCCGCTCCTCGACGGCGCGCTGGGGTTCGGTGCCGGCAAATCCTGGGGTGGGCTGGTCACCTTCGCGCCTCGTGTCCTCACGGTGCTCTCCGCCGAGGGGAAAGTGGTGCGGGCGTCGAACAAGGGGTCGTGGCGGGTCTCGCGCCCCACCTGGACGACCACCGAGTCGTGGCTGGGCACGGCCATCGACCCCGTCGACGAGGCGACGGGTGTGCGTGAACTCGTGCGGATGTGGCTGCTCGCATTCGGTCCCGGCACCGAGGCGGATCTGAAGTGGTGGCTCGGCTCCACCCTCACCGCCGTCCGCGCCGCCCTCGCCGAACTCGACGTGGTGGAGGTCGATCTCGACGGCCGCACCGGTTACCTGCTGCCCGACGACCTCGAACCGCAGGGCGAGGTCGAACCGTGGGGTGCGCTGCTGCCCGGTCTGGACCCCACGGTCATGGGGTGGACCGAACGCGAGTGGTATCTCGGGCCGTACAAGGAGGCGCTGTTCGACTCCAACGGCAACGCCGGTCCCACCGCCTGGTGGGACGGACGGATCGTCGGCACGTGGTGGCAGACCGACACGGGTGGGGTGAGCCTGCACCTGCTCGAGGACATCGGCGCCGAAGGCACCGCGGTGCTGCGCGAGGAAGCCGCCCGCCTCGACGACTGGCTGGGCGGGGTGCGGGTGATGCCGCGTTTCCCCACACCGCTCGCGAAGGAACTGGCCACGGAAGGCAGGTCGTCCGACAGGTCTTCGTCGTAGGCTGCGGACATGGCCGTCGAACCGAGAACCGCCACGCGCCGCGACATTCCGGTCTTCGCTCGGGTGATCGCCGAGGCATTCTTCGACGATCCGGTCTTCGTGTGGATGTTCCCGGACGAGGAGCACCGTATCCGCCGCATGACCCGTTTCTTCGCCGCCGACGCCCGGCACCACATGGTGCCGTTGGGAGCCACCGACATCGCCGAGTCCGGCGGGACGGTCGGAGGTGCGGCGATGTGGGCACCGCCCGGACGATGGCGCACCGATGTGTGGACCTCGCTCCGCCTCCTGCCCGGCCTCTACGCCGCGCTCGGCCGGTACATGAAGCGGGGAGGGCAGGTCAACGTCACCCTCGACGCGGCGCATCCGGACGAACCGCACTGGTACCTGTCGACGATCGGCACCTCACCCGCTGCGCGGGGGACAGGCCTCGGCACAGCCCTCATGAAGGCCGGCCTCGACCGCGCCGACGCCGAACACGCTCCCGCCTACCTCGAGTCGAGCAAGGAATCGAACGTTCCCTACTACGAGCGGTTCGGTTTCGAGGTCACCCGCGCCATCGTCATCCCCGGCGGCGGGCCGACGCTGTGGGGGATGTGGCGCCAACCGCGCTGACGGGTATCGATCCGCGATCGAATTCGTCATCCGCTACCGCAATTGCCGCGGCGGACGACGAATCGGATCGCGGATGCTCCCCGCCTTCGGATCAGGCGCCCTGCCAGACGGTGTCGAACGGAGTGTTGGCGGACACGCGTCCCTTGATCCCGGTCGTGACGAAGTCCTTCGCGCGGGCTGCGGCGTCGGCGACCGATGCGCCCTTCGCGAGTTCGGCGGTGATCGCGGCGGCGAGAGTGCAGCCGGCGCCGGAGACGCGCTCGTTGCCGACCTTCGGGGCCGTCAGCAGCGTGACCTCGGAGCCGTCGAACAGCACGTCCACGGCGTCCTCGCCGTCGAGTTCGACGCCGCCCTTCGCGACCACGTACTTCGGGCCGAGGTCGTGGATGCGACGCGCGGCCTCGATGAGCTGGTCGACGGAGGTGATCTCGTCCATGCCGGACAGGGTGCGCGCCTCGAACAGGTTCGGGGTGACGACCGTGGCGTGGGGGAGCACCTGGGCGCGCAGTGCGTTGTCGGTGTCGAGTGCGGCGCCGGCCTCCTGGCCCTTGCAGATCAGGACCGGGTCGAGCACGACGTGCCGCCAGTTCTGCTTCTCGAGACCTTCGGCGACGACGTCGATCGTCGCGGGCGTGCCCAGCATGCCGATCTTCACCACGTCGAGGTTGTGGGCGGCGGTGGCAGCTTCGATCTGGTCGGCGATCACGTCGGCCGGGACCGGGAAGAAGCGGTGGCCCCAGTCGTTCTTGGGGTCGAACGAGACGATGCACGTCGTGGTGCCCACGCCGTAGACACCGAGCTGCTGGAACGTCTTGAGGTCGACCTGCAGACCGGCGCCACCGGTCGCTTCCGAGCCGGCGATGACGTATGCGAGGTCGACCATGTGAGTGCTCCGTTCGGACTGGGAGACGGCGTTTCCACGGGATGTACCCGCCGAACGACCAGGTTACAGACGAACCAGGTGCCACCTGCGGACCGCCCACCGTCGCTCCCGATATCGTCCAGGCATGACGGCCTTCCACGAGCTCGACGACTACCTGGCGCTTCCCCGCGTCACCTCCCTCACGATGTCCCCCGACGGGAATCGTCTGGTGATCACGCAGTCGACGCTCGACGACAAGGCCACCTCGTATACAGCGGCTCTGTGGGAGGTGGATCCCGAAGGCAACGCCCCGGCGCGACGCCTCACCCACGGCACCACGGGTGAATCGAACCCGACCTTCACCGCGACCGGCGACCTGCTGTTCACCGCCGCCCGCGGCAAGGACGACCCGCCGGTGTCGTTGTGGCGACTGCCCGCGTCGGGTGGCGAGGCCGAGCAGGTCGGGTCCCGCAAGGGGGGATTCGCATCGGTGCACGCGGCATCCGAGGCCGACCGGATCGTCCTCGTCGCGTCCGTCCTCGGCCACAGCGAGTCCGACGACGGACGGATCCGGGACGCCCGTAAGGACGGGGCCGTCACCGCGGTGCTGCACACAGGCTATCCGGTGCGCTACTGGGACCACGATCTCGGACCCGACCAGCCGCACCTGCTCGTCCCGGACAAGAGCGGCGACGGGTTCACCGACCTCACACCCGGGATCAGGGGGGCGCTGCGGGATGCCTCTGTCGACATCGCTGCCGACGGTTCGTTCGCCGCCGCGACATGGGTGGTCCCCGGTCCGCTCGCCTCGCGGCGCGTCACACTCGTGGGGGTCGATCTCGGTACCGGCCTGCGCACCCCGCTCGTCGACGACGAGACCGGCGACGCGACGCACCCGGTGATCTCGCGCGACGGGACGAGGCTCGCCTACCTGCACGAGTCGATCGGCGACGCGGAGAACCCGCCGCAGATCACCGTCCGCGTCCTCGACATCGCGACCGGGACCACGACCGTCGAGGCCCCGGAGTGGGACAGGCGTCCCACTTCCGTCACGTGGTTGCCCGACGGTTCGGGTCTCGTGCTCACCGCCGACGATCACGGTCGCGCGCCGGTGTTCGTGCAGAGGCTCGGGTCCGCACAGCCCGACCGCCTCACCCCGGACGACGCCGCCTACACGGACGTCCGTATCGCGCCCGACGGCAACAGGGCATACGCGCTGCGAGCCTCCTACGAAGGGCCGCCGCACCCCGTGCGCATCGACCTCACCGGACCGGACGCCGGCACCGTCACGCCGTTACGTGCTCCCGCTGCGCTTCCGGAACTCCCGGGACGTCTCGAGGTACTGACCACCCAGGCCCCCGACGGCACGCCGGTGCGGGCGTGGTTCGCGATTCCGCACACCGCGTCCGCCGACGACCCCGCGCCGATGCTGCTGTGGGTGCACGGTGGCCCGTTGAGCAGCTGGAACACCTGGTCGTGGCGCTGGAACCCGTGGCTCCTCGTCGCCCGCGGCTATGCGGTGCTGCTGCCCGATCCCGCACTGTCCACCGGCTACGGCGACGACTTCGTGCGGCGTGGCTGGGGGCGGTGGGGGAGCGAACCGTACACCGATCTGATGGCCGTCACGGATGCCGCGGTCGCGCGTGAGGACATCGACGAGGAGCGGACCGCGGTGATGGGCGGATCGTTCGGTGGATATCTCGCCAATTGGATCGCCGGGCACACCGACCGATTCCGCGCGGTCGTCACCCACGCGGGTCTGTGGGCGCTGGACCAGTTCACCCCGACCACCGACGTGGCCTGGTACTGGCAGCGGGAGATGACCCCGGAGATGGCGGTCGAGAACTCACCGCACCTGTTCGTCGCCGACATCGTCACGCCCATGCTCGTGATCCACGGCGACAAGGACTATCGCGTCCCGATCGGCGAGGCCCTGCGCCTGTGGTACGAGCTGCTCAACGAATCGGGACGGCCCGCCGAGGACGACGGCACCACCGTCCACCGCTTCCTGTACTTCCCGTCCGAGAACCACTGGGTGCTGAAGCCGCAGCACTCGAAGATCTGGTACCGGACCGTCGAGGCGTTCCTGTCCGAGCACGTGCTCGGCCGCCCGCTCGACCTGCCGGACGAGCTGGGCTGACCGAGCACGTCTGCTCGGGGTTCGCCGCCCCGCTATTCGGGTGGCCGTGGCTGGTCGCCCGGCGAGGCCGGCGGACGGGTGGGCTCATCGGTGGCCGGTGTCGACTCGCTCGTCGCTGAACCGGAACCGGAGCCGGTCGACGAGTGCTGACCCGATCCGCCGCGATGGGTGACCTTCTCTGCGAGACCACCGACCGTCTCCTGGAGGTGCGGCGCCTTCTCCTTCACGACGCCGGCCGCCTCCGTCACCTTGTCCTGTACCGCAGGAATGACCTTTTCCTGGACCGCCGGGTTGTGCCACAGCTCGTTCGAACGTCCCAGCAACTTGTCGTACGTCTCGCGTCCCGCCCGGGTCCCCGCGACGAATCCCGCGGCTGCACCTGCAGCGAAGATCAATGCCCGCATCATGACGGTGTCCTCCGTCCTGTCGTTCGGCGTCCGCGCATTCGGCCGCTCGGCACTGCGATACCCCGTCGGGGGTCGGGCCACACTCTGTCCTGGCCCCTGTCCGGCTCTGTCGTGGCCCCTGTCCAGGAGGTTCGCCGCGACGCTTACGATTGACGGGTGACCAGTGCGCCAGAGAACTCGCAGAACCCCGCCGACGCCCTTCCCAAGAGCTGGGACCCCAGCGCCGTCGAAGCGGAGCTCTACCAGCAGTGGGTCGACGCCGGCTACTTCGAGGCCGACCCCACGAGCGACAAGCCCGGGTACTCGATCGTCCTGCCGCCGCCGAACGTCACCGGCAGCCTGCACATGGGTCACGCCCTCGACCACACCCTCATGGACGTGCTCTCCCGCCGTAAGCGCATGCAGGGCTACGAGGTGCTGTGGCTGCCCGGCATGGACCACGCCGGCATCGCCACCCAGACCGTCGTCGAGAAGCAGCTCGCTGCCGACGGTAAGAAGAAGGAGGACCTCGGTCGCGAGGCCTTCATCGACAAGGTCTGGCAGTGGAAGGCCGAGTCCGGCGGCATGATCCAGGGCCAGATGCGTCGCATCGGCGACGGCGTGGACTGGTCGCGCGACCGCTTCACCATGGACGAGGGCCTGTCCCGCGCCGTGCAGACGATGTTCAAGCGTCTCTACGACGAGGGCCTGATCTACCGCGCCGAGCGTCTGGTCAACTGGTCGCCCGTGCTGCAGACCGCGATCTCCGACATCGAGGTGAAGTTCGAGGAGGTCGAGGGTGAGCTCGTCTCCCTGCGCTACGGCTCCCTGAACGACGACGAGCCGCACGTCGTCGTCGCCACCACCCGCGTGGAGACGATGCTCGGTGACACCGCCGTCGCGGTCCACCCCGAGGACGAGCGCTACAAGGACATCATCGGCACCACGCTCGAGCATCCGATCACCGGGCGGCAGATCCCGATCATCGCCGACGAATACGTCGACCCCGAATTCGGTACGGGCGCAGTGAAGATCACGCCTGCGCACGACCCCAACGACTTCGAGATGGGTCTGCGGCACGACCTGCCGATGCCCACGATCATGGACAAGGCCGGCCGCATCGCCGATTCCGGCACCCGCTTCGACGGCATGGACCGTTTCGAGGCGCGCGTCGCGATCCGCGAGGAACTCGCCGCGCAGGGCCGTGTCGTCGCCGAGAAGCGCCCCTACCTGCACAGCGTCGGCCACTCCGAGCGGTCCGGCGAGACCATCGAGCCGCGCCTGTCGATGCAGTGGTGGGTCAAGGTCGACAAGCTCGCCAAGGCCGCCGGCGACGCAGTGCGCAACGGCCACACCGTCATCCACCCCGCGAGCCAGGAACCGCGCTGGTTCGACTGGGTCGACAACATGCACGACTGGTGCATCTCGCGTCAGCTGTGGTGGGGTCACCGCATCCCGATCTGGTACGGCCCGAACGGCGAGGTCGAGTGCTTCGGCCCCGACGAGACCGCACCCGAGGGCTGGGAGCAGGACCCGGACGTGCTCGACACGTGGTTCTCGTCCGGGCTGTGGCCGTTCTCCACGATGGGCTGGCCGGAGAAGACCCCCGAGCTCGACAAGTTCTATCCCACCAGCGTTCTCGTCACCGGCTACGACATCCTGTTCTTCTGGGTCGCCCGCATGATGATGTTCGGCACCTACGTGTCGGGCGACGACGCGGTGCACCAGGCTCAGGTGCCGTTCCGGGATCTGTTCCTGCACGGCCTCGTCCGTGACCAGTTCGGCAAGAAGATGTCGAAGTCGCGCGGCAACGGCATCGACCCGCTCGACTGGGTCGAGCGTTTCGGCGCCGACGCCCTGCGCTTCACGCTGGCGCGCGGCGCGAACCCGGGTGGCGACCTCGCCGTCGGTGAGGACCACGCCCAGTCGTCGCGCAACTTCGCGAACAAGCTGTTCAACGCGACCAAGTTCGCGCTGATGAACGGCGCGGTGATCGGCGAGCTCCCGGCCCGCGACCAGCTCACCGATGCCGATCGGTGGATCCTCGACCGCCTCGAGCAGGTGCGCACCGAGGTCGACGCGGCCTTCGACCACTACGAGTTCTCGAAGGCGTGCGAGGCGCTCTACCACTTCGCGTGGGACGAGGTCTGCGACTGGTATCTCGAGCTCGCCAAGGTCCAGCTCGCCGAGGGCAGCGCCTACGCCGACGGCACCAAGGTCGTGCTCGGCACCGTCCTCGACCAGTTGCTGCGCCTGCTGCACCCGGTCATCCCGTTCGTCACCGAGACGCTGTGGAAGGTGCTCACCGGCGGCGAGTCCGTCGTGATCGCGTCCTGGCCCGAGGCGTCCGGCGTCGCCACCGACGAGACCGCGGCGCAGCGTGTCGCCGACCTGCAGAAGCTCGTCACCGAGGTCCGCAGGTTCCGCAGCGATCAGGGCCTCAAGCCGTCGCAGAAGGTTGCGGCCCGGCTCGTCGGTGTCGAGGACGCCGATCTCGTCGCGCAGGTGCCGGCCGCGCAGTCGCTCGCGCGCCTGACCGCGCCGGAGGAGTCGTTCTCGGCCACCGCGTCGATCGAGGTCCGGCTGAGCCGCGCGACGGTCACCGTCGAGCTCGACACCTCCGGCAGCATCGACGTCGGCGCCGAGATCGCCCGCCTTCGCAAGGATCTCGCCGCCGCGGAGAAGGAGCTGACGGGCACCTCCGCGAAGCTGTCGAACGAGGCCTTCCTCGCGAAGGCACCCGACCAGGTGGTCGAGAAGATCCGCGGTCGCAAGCAGATCGCCGAAGAGGAAATCGCACGGATCACCGCACGACTGAAGGAGCTGGGCGCGGCGTGAGCACCGACACCCCGGGGGCGCCGTCCCCGGTGGACCTGGCCGAACTGACGCTCGTCGAAGCCGAGCTCGACAAGCGCTGGCCGGAGACGAAGATCGAGCCGTCCCTGGCGCGGATCGCCGCGCTCATGGACATCCTCGGGTCGCCGCAGAACAGCTACCCGTCGATCCACGTCGCCGGCACGAACGGCAAGACGTCGACGACCCGGATGATCGACGCGCTGCTCACCCGCATGCACCACCGCGTCGGCCGGACGACGAGCCCGCATCTGCAGCTCGCCACCGAGCGGATCAGCATCGACGGCGCGCCGGTCTCGCCGCGGACCTACGTCGACACCTACCGCGACATCGAACCGTACGTCCGGATGATCGACGAGCAGTCCGAGGCGGCCGGTGGCCCGAAGATGAGCAAGTTCGAGGTCACCACGGCCATGGCGTTCGCGGCGTTCGCCGACGCGCCCGTCGACGTGGCGGTTGTCGAGGTCGGTCTCGGCGGACGGTGGGACGCCACCAACGTCGTCACCGGGCAGGTCGCGGTGATCACGCCCGTCGGGATCGACCACACGGGTTATCTGGGCGACACCCTCACGGAGATCGCGGGGGAGAAGGCCGGGATCATCAAGAAGGCACCCGACGACGGTCTCGTGCCCCGCGACACCGTGGCGATCATCGCGCAGCAGGAACCCGAGGCGATGGACGTGCTGCTGCGGCAGGCCGTCGAGGCCGACGCGGCCGTGGCCCGCCAGGGTTCCGAGTTCGCGGTGGTGCGGCGCGCGGTCGCCGTCGGTGGACAGCAGATCGACCTGCAGGGTCTCGGCGGTCTCTACACCGACATCTTCCTGCCGCTCCACGGCGAGCACCAGGCGCACAACGCGTCGGTCGCGCTGGCCGCGGTCGAGGCGTTCTTCGGGGCGGGCCCCGACAAGCAGCTCGATGTCGAGGCGGTGCGCGACGCGTTCGCGTCGGTGACCACGCCGGGCCGGCTCGAACGGGTGCGCAATGCGCCCACCGTCTTCCTCGACGCCGCGCACAACCCGCACGGTGCGAAGGCCCTCGCGGCCGCGCTCGCCCAGGAATTCGACTTCCGCAAGCTCGTGGGTGTCGTGAGCGTGATGGCCGACAAGGACGTCGCGGGTCTGATCGAGGCGCTCGAACCGGTCTTCGACGAGATCGTCGTCACCCACAACGGGTCGCCGCGGGCGATGGACGTCGACGATCTGGCGAACATCGCCGTCGCCCGATTCGGCGACGAACGGGTCGTCACCGCGGCGACGCTCCCGGATGCGATCGAGACCGCGATCGCGATCGCGGAGGAGGTCGGCGAGCCCGGCGAAGCGGTGTCGGGCGCCGGGGTCGTGGTCACCGGTTCGGTGGTGACCGCAGGTGCGGCCCGCAGTCTGTTCGGAAAGGATCCCGCGTGAGCAACGACAAGCCGGAGGAACAGAAGTTCCGGCCGCCGACGACGGACCCCTGGAAGGGCTTCCGCGGCGTGATGGCGGGAACGCTCGTGCTCGAGGCGATCGTGGTGCTGCTGGTGCTGCCGGTCATCGCGACCGTCGGCGGGGGACTGAGCGCGTGGTCGACGACCTATGTCGTGGGCCTCGCCGTTCTCATGTTCCTCGGAGCCGGGATACAGAAGAAGTCGTGGGCGATCCCGTTCAACATCACGTTGCAGGTGCTGGCGGTGCTGGGCTTCTTCGTCGACCTCGCGTTCGGTGCGGTGGGTGTGCTCTTCGCCGTGGTGTGGGCGTACATCTTCTACCTGCGCAAGGACATCAGGGATCGCGAATCCAGGGGTCTGCTCCCGGGCCAGCGGGACTGACCTCTAGGCTTGTCGCGTGACTGAGCGGACCCTGGTACTGATCAAGCCCGACGGCGTCGCACGCCGTCACGTCGGAGAGATCCTCTCGCGCATCGAGCGCAAGGGGCTGGACATCGTGGCTCTCGAGCTGCGTACCGCGACCGAGGAGGTCGCCGGAGCGCACTACGCCGAGCACGAGGGCAAGCCCTTCTACCCCTCCCTGATCGAGTTCATCACCGGTGGCCCCCTCGTGGCGGCGGTCCTCGAAGGCCCCCGCGCGATCGCGGCGTTCCGGCAGCTCGCCGGTGGCACCGATCCGGTCGAGAAGGCCGTGCCCGGCTCGATCCGTGGCGACCTCGGCCTGGATCCGGGAGAGAACCTGGTCCACGGCTCCGACTCGGTGGAGTCCGCGGAGCGCGAGATCGCTCTCTGGTTCCCCGCCCTGGCTGCGAAGTAACAGCCCCGCACGAGCGGCGCCTGGCGTGTCGCTCACGAAACCTCTCGGGCGTCGCGCTTCGCGCCTCCCGACACCGCCGACGGCGCCCTCCGGGGCGCCGTTGGCGTATCCGTGCATCTCCGTGTGGGATACTGGCATAGGTTGCCCCGCACACACCGCGTGCGGAGCGGCCGAACGACATCACGGATCGATGCCCGACATCGCTGTGGCCGAGGACGAAGGAGACACCTCGCTCGGCGGCACGCTGGATGTTCCGGCGCTCGACCCGCGATCAAGCCAGGCATTGCTCGGCCGTGCAGTGAAAACGGGCACCGGACGACCGCGCGATGCGAGACCGGAAGGACTCGCGCCCACCCGGCGCGAGTACACAAGCTGCGCCCCCGCGTGGCCGCTCACATCGCTGTTGTCGGTGGTGGACGCGCCCGGGGGCCTTAGGAGACCTACGTGGCCGATCAAGAGCCGCCGGAGAACAACTCGATCGAAGCGTCGGACGCAGGGGGACGGAACCTCCTCGGTCTGCCTGCCAAGATCCGCGTCCATGCCCTCGCCAAGCTGCTGGGGCTGACCAGTAAGCAGGTGATTGCGAAAGCCGCCGAGCGCGGCACCGAGCTGCGCAGTGCGCACTCGACCCTCCCACGCGACGTCGCGGAGGACCTGCACGCCGCGTTGAGCGACGACACGGGCACGGCCGAACCCACCGTGCAGGAAGCCGGGACGGCTCCCGAACCTGCAGCACAGACGGCTCCCGAGGCCGAGGCTGCTCCCGAGCCCGCCGCCGAGGCGACGCCCGAGCCTGCGGCCGAGGTGGCGGAGACCGCCGAGGCCGTGCCGGTCGAGAGCGACGAGCTGCGACCCGCCGAGAAGACCGCGGACGAGACCGCGCCGCAGGCCGTCGACATCCCCTCCGTCGGAGGACCCACCGGGCTGTTCACGTCGGTGGAGCAGAGCACTCCGCTGTTCGAGATGCCCGAGCCGTCGACGACGGCCGAGCCGATGGTCGCCGCACCGCTGTTCCTCCAGCCCGAGGTGCCCTCGCCGGCCGAGGAGGAGGAGACCCGCCCGCGTCGCCGACGCGCACGCCGCGGCAAGGACACCGAGCAGGCTCCGGCCGAGGACGAGCAGCAGACCGCCGAGCCGGCCGCCGCCGAGTCCACCGAGGAAGCGCCGTCGCAGCAGGCCGAGGAAGACCAGGACGACCAGCCGCGTCGCCGCCGCCGCGGACGTCGCGGTCGTGGACGTGGCCGCGGGGACGGCACCGACACCGACCAGCAGGACGAGACCACCGCGACCGGCGAGGACACCGAGTCCGCCGCCGCGGAGACGGAGAAGCCCGCTGCAGCGGAGTCCACCGCAGCAGAGTCCACCACAGCGGAGACCCACGCCGAGGAGACCGCCGGCACCGAGGAGAGCACCTCCGACGAGGCCGCCTCGGGCGACGAGCACGACACCGACGACGAGCAGGGCGGGGGGACGTCCCGCCGCCGCCGCCGTCGCCGTCGTCGTCGCGGTTCCGACACCGACACCGCGAGCACCGACGACGACTCGGTTCCCACGGTCGTCCACGAGCGGGAGCCGCGTCCGAAGAGCCGCGCCAAGGACGAGGTCCAGGGCATCAGCGGTTCCACGCGTCTCGAGGCGAAGCGTCAGCGTCGGCGTGACGGCCGCGAGGCCGGTCGCCGCCGGCCCCCGATCCTCACCGAATCCGAGTTCCTCGCCCGCCGCGAGGCGGTCGACCGGGTCATGGTCGTGCGCGAACGCACGGGCGGTTCCCACGCGGGCATGACGCAGGTCGCGGTGCTCGAGGACGGCATCCTCGTCGAGCACTTCGTCACGACCTCCGGGTCGGCGTCGATGGTCGGCAACATCTATCTCGGCCGCGTGCAGAACGTCCTTCCGTCCATGGAAGCCGCGTTCATCGACATCGGGCGTGGCCGCAACGGCGTGCTCTACGCCGGTGAGGTGAACTGGGAGGCCGCGGGCCTCGGAGGCAATTCCCGCAAGATCGAGCAGGCCCTCAAGCCCGGCGACCAGGTGGTCGTGCAGGTCAGCAAGGACCCGGTCGGTCACAAGGGCGCGCGTCTGACCACCCAGATCAGCCTCGCCGGACGCTTCCTGGTGTACGTGCCGGGCGGCTCGTCCACGGGCATCAGCCGCAAGCTGCCCGACACCGAACGCAAGCGTCTCAAGGACATCCTCCGCGAGATCGTCCCCTCCGAGGCGGGCGTGATCATCCGTACCGCCGCCGAGGGCGTGAGCGAGGAGGAACTCTCGCGCGACGTCACCCGTCTGCAGACGCAGTGGGAGGCGATCCGGGAGCAGTCCGAGAAGCTGCAGGCCGACGCATCGGGACAGCCGAAGACCCTCTACGAGGAGCCGGATCTGCTCGTGAAGGTCGTGCGAGACCTGTTCAACGAGGACTTCTCCAAGCTCGTCATCGAGGGCGACTCGGCGTGGAACACCGTCGAGAGCTACATCCGGACGGTCGCACCCGACCTGCTGCCCCGCGTCGAGCGCTACCGCTCGGAGAACTCGGTGGACGTCTTCGGCGCGCACCGCATCGACGAGCAGCTCGCGAAGGCTCTCGACCGCAAGGTGTGGCTGCCCTCCGGCGGCACGCTCGTCATCGACCGCACCGAGGCGATGACCGTCATCGACGTCAACACCGGCAAGTTCACCGGGTCCGGCGGCAACCTCGAGGAGACGGTCACCCGTAACAACCTCGAGGCGGCCGAGGAGATCGTCCGCCAGATGCGCCTGCGCGACATCGGCGGCATGATCGTCGTCGACTTCATCGACATGGTGCTCGAGTCCAACCGCGATCTCGTGCTGCGGCGCCTGACCGAGGCTCTCGGCCGGGACCGCACCCGCCACCAGGTCTCGGAGGTCACCTCGCTCGGCCTGGTCCAGATGACGCGCAAGCGGCTCGGGACCGGTCTCGTCGAGGCGTTCTCCACCACCTGTGAGCACTGCAGCGGCCGCGGCCTCATCGTGCACTCGGAGCCGATCGAGTCGAAGTCCTCGGACGACTCCGGTCGTTCGTCCGGCGGTGGTTCGCGGCGCAAGCGTGGACGCGACAAGAGCTCGCAGGAGCCCGCCGCCGAGGCGCACGCGACGCCGTCGCCCGAAGAGGTCGTCAAGCGTGCCGCGCACCCCGTGGCGCTCGCCATGGCCGCGCACAACTCGACACCGGCCGCGGACGCTCCGGAGGCAGAGTCGGCAGCAGCGGCCGAGGCCGCATCCGAGACGGCGGCCGACGTCGACCCGGTCAAGGTCACCGAGCCGCTGCGGGCCGTCGAGCCCGAGAAGGTCGCCGCACCGACGAAGGAGCCCGTCGCAGGGGAGGACGCCACCACGGTGACGACCGCCTCCGACGAGCCCGCCGAGATCGAAGCCGAGGTCGCAGCGGCCGAATCCGCGGTCGCAGAGACCGCTGTTCCCGAGGCTGCCGTGTCCGGGACGGCCGTCTCCGGCGCGGGGGAGAGCACCGACGGTGCGGCTTCCGTCGAGGCCGCAGAACCGGCTCCGCGTCGTCGTCGGGCCCGCAGGGTCGCACGGGCGGCCGCAGCGCCCGCCGGTGACGGTGGACCTGCAGCCAAGGTGTTCGTCGTCCCCGCGACGACCGACACGTCGACGGGGGCCGAGTCGGACTCCCGGCCGA
The DNA here is from genome assembly GCF_002215235.1 of Rhodococcus sp. BUPNP1. Taxonomy (NCBI): domain Bacteria; kingdom Bacillati; phylum Actinomycetota; class Actinomycetes; order Mycobacteriales; family Nocardiaceae; genus Rhodococcus; species Rhodococcus sp. BUPNP1. The sequence goes on along the minus strand of NZ_NERM01000005.1, from coordinate 106,673 downwards.
GCACACCGGTCGAGACGCCGGTGGAGATCGTGCGGCGGCCGCGTTCGCGGCGTGCCGCAGGGCGCCCCGCCGGACCTCCGGTGGACGCCGAAGCGTGACCCTCCGCTTCCGGGCCGGTCACGACCGGCCCGGAAGCAGGCACTACCGTGCCACCCGGTTTGACCCTGGGAGTCACCTTCCCGTAATCTTGTTCAGTCGCTACTCGGCGATAGTGCCCAGCCGCGTCCGGATTCAGGATGCCGGCGGGACCCGAGTCAGCAACCACACCAGACCAGTCGCGTCCGCAGCACTGTGGCGCGAGCACGTTCGAAGAAGCAAGGGGTAGCCGTCCGATGGCAACGTACGCGATCGTCAAGACCGGCGGTAAGCAGTACAAGGTCGCTGAAGGCGACCTCGTCAAGGTCGAGAAGATCGAGGGTGAGCCCGGCGCTGCTGTCTCGCTTGCCCCGGTCCTCGTCGTCGACGGATCCGAACTGACCACCGACGCCGACAAGCTGGCCAAGGTCTCGGTCACCGGCGAGATCGTCGAGCACACCAAGGGCCCGAAGATCCGCATCCACAAGTTCAAGAACAAGACCGGGTACCACAAGCGCCAGGGCCACCGTCAGAAGCTGACGGTCGTCAAGGTCACCGGCATCAAGTAAACCGAGCTTCGAGCTTCAACCCCAGGAGGGTTCGTCATGGCACACAAGAAGGGCGCATCCAGCTCCCGTAACGGTCGCGATTCGAACGCACAGCGCCTCGGCGTCAAGCGCTTCGGTGGCCAGGCCGTCAACGCCGGCGAGATCATCGTGCGCCAGCGCGGCACCCACTTCCACCCCGGCGTGAACGTGGGACGCGGCGGCGACGACACGCTGTTCGCCCTCGCGGCCGGTGCCGTCGAGTTCGGTACCAAGCGCGGTCGCAAGACCGTCAACATCGTTCCGGCTGCGGCAGACGCCTGATCTGCCGTCCGGTAACGGACACCGCGGGACCAGCTCCCGCGACATACTCCCAATAGGGGCGGGCCAGGGTCGCACACCCTGACCCGCCCTTGTTGCGTTGATCACCAGGTTTGTTTAGGACGAGAGAAGGTCCACCCATGTCCCGCTTCATCGACCGGGTGGTGCTGCACGTCAGCGCCGGCAAGGGCGGCAACGGCTGCGCCTCCGTCCACCGCGAGAAGTTCAAGCCGCTCGGCGGCCCCGACGGCGGTAACGGAGGAAACGGCGGCGACGTCGTCCTCGAAGTCGACCGCAACGTCCACACCCTGCTCGACTTCCACTTCCACCAGCACGCCAAGGCGACCAACGGTGCCCAAGGCGCCGGCGGCCACCGCAACGGTGCCAACGGCGGCGACCTCGTCCTGAAGGTTCCCGACGGCACCGTCGTGCTCGACCGCGACGGCCGGATCCTCGCCGACCTCGTGGGCACCGGCACACGTTTCGTCGCCGCGCACGGCGGTCGCGGTGGTCTCGGCAATGCCGCACTCGCGTCGAAGGCACGCAAGGCCCCCGGCTTCGCGCTGCTCGGCGAGGAAGGCGAGGAACTCGACCTCGTCCTCGAACTGAAGTCCGTCGCCGACGTCGGCCTCGTGGGCTTCCCCTCGGCCGGCAAGTCGTCGCTCGTGTCGGTGCTGTCGGCCGCCAAGCCGAAGATCGCCGACTACCCGTTCACCACCCTCGTGCCGAACCTCGGTGTGGTGCAGTCGGGCGACACGACCTTCACTGTCGCCGACGTGCCCGGCCTGATCCCCGGCGCCAGTGAGGGACGTGGCCTCGGCCTCGACTTCCTCCGGCATCTCGAGCGCTGCGCCGTGCTCGCGCACGTCGTCGACTGCGCGACCCTCGAACCCGGCCGCGACCCGATCTCCGACATCGACGCGCTCGAGGCCGAACTCGCCGCCTACCAGCCCGCGCTGTCGGGCGACAGCGGACTCGGCGACCTCGCCGAGCGCCCCCGCATCGTGATCCTCAACAAGGCCGACGTGCCCGACGCGAAGGAACTCGCCGAGTTCGTCACCCCCGAACTCGAGGCCCGCGGCTGGCCGGTCTTCACGATCTCGGCCGTGAGCCGCGACGGCCTGCGTCCGCTGACGTTCGCCCTCGCGAAGATGGTCGACGAGTACCGCGAGGCACATCCGCCGGCCGCGCCGACCCGCCCGGTGATCCGTCCCGTCGCCCGCGACGAGGAGGCCTTCACCGTGGTCCGCGATCCCGAGGTGCCCGGCGGATTCATCGTGCGGGGCACCCGTCCCGAGCGGTGGGTGCGCCAGACGGCCTTCGACAACGACGAGGCCGTGGGCTATCTCGCCGATCGCCTCGCACGTCTCGGCGTCGAGGACAAGCTCGTCAAGCTCGGCGCGGAACCCGGATGCTGGGTCACCATCGGCGAGGTCGGCTTCGAGTGGGAACCGCAGACGCAGGCCGGCGTGGACGTCGTGCCCACCGGTCGCGGCACGGACGCCCGTCTCGACCAGGTCGACCGCGTCGGCGCCGCCGAGCGTCGCCACGCGAAGAAGGTGCGCCGCGGTCTGGCCACCGACGACGAGTTCGAGTAACCGGCCCCGCGTTCCCACCGTTCAGGAAGCCCGAAGCGTACCGAGGAGAACATGAGCGACACCCGGGAGGTCGTCTCCCACGCCCGCAGCGTAGTGGTCAAGATCGGCTCGTCGGCGATCACGAGCCTGGTGGGCGGGCTCGACCGCGGCCGGCTCGATCGGCTCGTCGACGCCATCGAGTCCCGGATCCGCACGGGCTCGAGTGTCGTCGTGGTCTCCTCGGGTGCGGTCGGTGCCGGGCTCGCACCGCTCGGCCTCACGAGCAGGCCGCGTGATCTCGCGACGAAGCAGGCCGCGGCGAGCGTCGGGCAGCTCACCCTCGCCCACGCCTGGGGCACCTCCTTCGCCCGCTACGACCGCACCGTGGGCCAGGTGCTCCTCACCGCCGACGACATCGGCCGGCGCACCCAGCACCGCAACGCGCAACGCACCCTCGACCGGCTGCGCTCGCTCGGTGCGGTGCCGGTGGTCAACGAGAACGACACCGTCGCGACCGTCGAACTGCGCTTCGGCGACAACGACCGGCTCGCCGCGCTCGTCGCGCATCTCATCGGCGCCGAGGCGCTGATCCTGCTGTCCGACGTCGACGGTCTGTACGACGGGGATCCGCGCAAGGGCTCCGCGAACCTCATCCCCGAGGTCCGCACCCCCGAGGATCTCGACGGTGTGGTCGCCGGGTCTGGTGGCGCGCTGGGCACCGGTGGCATGGCGTCGAAACTGTCCGCAGCCCGTCTCGCGGCGGACTCCGGCGTGCCGGTGCTGCTCGCCGCCGCCTCCCAGGCCGATCGTGCGCTGGGTGCCGCCGACGTCGGCACGGCCTTCGCGGCCCGCCCGCAGCGTCTGTCGGCGCGGCGCTTCTGGGTGCGGCACGCCGCCGACGTCCACGGCTCGCTGTATCTCGACGAGGGTGCCGTGCGGGCCGTGGTGGAGCGGCGGCGCTCGCTGCTCGCCGCTGGAATCACCGGCACCAGTGGCGGTTTCCACGCAGGCGACGTGGTCGGCATCGTCGCACCCGACGGCCGCACGGTCGCGCGCGGTGTGGTGGCCTACGACGCGTCCGAACTCGATTTCATGATCGGCTTCTCGACCGGTCAGCTGCCGCCGGATCTCCAGCGGCCCGTCGTGCACGCCGATGACCTCGTCCGGGTGGTCTGAGAGCCGTCACCCGCTCGGTGCGGTCGTCGCCGTCACCGGCTCGGTGCAGTCACTGCGTCGGCCAGGAAGGCGAGGGTCTCCGAGGTGCCCGCCTCGAGCTTGAGGGTCGCCAGCACATCCCCGCGCGTGGGGCCACGATTGATCACCACCACCGGGATGTTCCGCTGTGCGGCGCGGCGCACGAAACGCAGCCCCGACTGCACCGTCAGCGAACTTCCGGCGACCAGCAGGGCGTCGGAGCCGTCGACCACCGAGAAGGCGAGTTCGACCCGCGGGCGCGGCACCGTCTCGCCGAAGTACACGATGTCGGGTTTGAGCATCCCGCCGCAGCGGTCGCAGTCCACTACGACGAAGTCCTCGGTGTCGGTGACCACTGCGTCCGCGTCGGGGGCGACCTCGAGACCTGTCGTCGCGCGCATCCGGTCGTCGAATCCCGGATTGGCCGCGCACAGCCGCTCGTGCAGCGTGAACCGCGAGATGCGGTGCTCGCACGACAGGCACCGGACCTGCGCGTAGGTGCCGTGCAGGTCGACGACCCGCCGGCTGCCTGCCTTCGTGTGCAGCAGGTCGACGTTCTGGGTGATCACACCGACGACGGAACCGGCGCGTTCGAGGGCCGCGAGCGCCCGGTGCCCGGCGTTGGGGCGGGCGGCGTCCATGTGTTTCCAGCCGACGTGGTTGCGCGCCCAGTAGCGTTGCCGGAACTCCGCATCGCCGACGAACTGCTGGTAGGTCATCGGGTTGCGCGGGGGCGAGTCGGGTCCGCGATAGTCGGGGATACCGGAGTCCGTCGACAGCCCGGCGCCGGTGAGAACCGCGATCCGACGGCTGTGCAGGAGAGCGGGCAGGTCGTCGGAACGGAGTGGAACGTCGATCACCCCATCTACGGTAGGCCGCTTCCGGGCACCGGCGCTGCGGGCAGGAGCGCGCGCACCGCGTCGATGGTGTCGGCGTCGGCAGCGGACTTGTCGGGCCGGTACCGCAGCACCCGTGCGAAGCGCAGCGCCACCCCGCCCGGATAGCGGCTGCTGGTCTGCACTCCGTCGAGCTCGATCTCGACGACGATCGCGGGTCGCAGGTGGACGGTGTGCTCGTCGCGGTGTGTCTCGTAGCGCGGGAACTCCTCTGTCTGCCACTGCAGCAGCGCGTCGGTGAGTCCCTTGAACGTCTTCCCGACCATGATCGGCGGACCACCGTCCGGGTCGCGGGCACCGAGGTGCAGATTGGACAGGAAGCCGGTGCGGCGCCCGTAACCCCACTCGGCGGCGAGCACCACGAGGTCCAGGGTGTGCTCGGGCTTGACCTTCTGCCACGCTCGGCCCCGGCGTCCGGCGGTGTAGGTCGACGTGAGGGACTTCACCATCACACCCTCGTGACCGTTGCCGAGCGAGTCACCGAGATGCGCCTCGGCGCTGTCGGCGTGCGGGGCGACCAGCGTCGGGATGCGGTGCTCACCCGCGACATGGGCGAGACGGTCGAGACGCACCGACAGCGGCTCGTCGAGCAGGTCGTCGCCGTCGAGGTGCAGGCAGTCGAAGAAGTACGGGTGGAGGAGCAGTTCGCGTTCGGAGCGGGCGCCGAACCGGCTCATGGTCTCCTGGAACGGTCGGGGACGGCCGGAATCGGTGAGCGCGAGCGTCTCGCCGTCGAGCACGACACTGCGGCACGGCAGCGCCCGGACGAGTTCGACCAGTTCGGGAACCGACGCGGTGATGTCGCGCAGTGTGCGGGTGAAGATCCACACGGCGTCCTCGTGGCGGTGCACCTGGATGCGTGCGCCGTCGAGTTTGTACTCCACGCTCACCGCCCCGTCGAACTCGGTCAGGGCCGCGTCGAGCGACTCGGCGGGCGAGGCGAGCATCGGCCGGACCGGTCGGCCGAGTTCCAGGCCGAACTCCGCCAGCGCGTCCACACCACCGTCGAAGGCCGCCGCTGCGGCCTGGGCGAGGCGACCCGACAACATCACCGCCCGGCGGACCGGTTCGACGGGGAGACCGGCTGCCGCTGCGACCGCATCGGTCATCACCCCTTCGAGCGCACCCTGCCGCAGCTCACCGCCGAGGAGCGCGACGAGGAAACGCTGCTCGCCCTCGGTGGCCCGGCCGAACAGGTCCAGGAGCAGTTGCTGCCGCGCGGCGGTGGATCCCGGACCTGAGATGTCGGCGAGCCGGTCGAGGAAACCGGACACCTCGTCGACGGAGAGCGTCGGATCGTCGGCGACCGGTGCGGAGAGACCGGCAAGGGTGCGGAAGCCGACACCCAGGCGGCCCTGGGTCATCTCTCCGGACAACCACGAGACCACCGCTTCGACCTCGTGGGATTCGGCGCGCTCCAGTAATTCCCGCAGCAGATCGATCTTGGTGCGTCGTGACCGCGTGGCGGCGACGGCGACGGACGTGTCGACAACCGAGTGCAGCAGCATCGCTTCGACGTTAGCGCCCGGCCGTGCCACGCGGAGGAAATCGTGCGCCGGGGTGTATTTCCGCACGCAGACGGGAATCGAGAGGCCAGGATGGTGCACGGGACGCGTGCACGAGCGGGAGGGACGGGAGACGCGGATGAGCAAGGACTCCGAGGCGGTCGAGCTCGACGTGGACGGTCGCCCGGTGCGTATCACGCATCCCGACCGCGTGTACTTCCCCGAGATCGGGGCGACCAAGCTCGATCTCGCGAACTACTACCTGAGCGTGGGGGAGGGGATCGTCCGGGCGCTCCGTGAGCGGCCCTGCATGCTGCACCGGTTCCCCGACGGACTCGAAGGGCAGAAGGTGCACCAGAAGCGGCTGCCCCGCGGGGCGCCGGACTGGGTCGAGACCGTGCGGGTGCACTTCCCGCGTTACGACCGCGACGCCGACGAACTGTGCGTCACCCACCTCGCCGATGTGGTGTGGGCCGTGCAGATGTCCACCGTGGAGTTCCATCCGTGGAACTCGCGGCGCAGCGACGTGGAGCGGCCCGACGAATGGCGGATCGACCTCGACCCGATGCCCGACTGCGATTTCGACCGGGTGCGGCGCGTGGCGTCGGTGGCGCACGAGGTGCTCGACGAGCTCGGTGCCGTGGGCTGGCCGAAGACCTCGGGCGGCGACGGCCTGCACGTCTACGTCCGGATCGCACCGGAGTGGGAGTTCGACGATGTCCGAAGGGCCGCATGGGCTTTCGCGCGGGAGGTGGAGCGACGCGCGCCGGGGGACGTGACGACGGCGTGGTGGCGCAAGGAACGTGATCCGTCGGCGGTCTTCGTCGACTACAACCAGAACTCGCGCGACCACACGATCGCCAGTGCCTATTCGGTCCGCGGTGTACCGGAGGCAACGGTCTCCACGCCGGTGCGGTGGGACGAGATCGACGACCTCGATCCGCGGGATTTCACGATCCGGACCGTGCCGAAGCGGTTCGAGGAACTGGGCGACCTGCACGCGGGGATCGACGACGCGGTCTTCGCCCTCGATCCGCTGCTGGAATGGGCGGAACGCGACGAGAAGCAGGACAAGGGGTCGGAGTGAGCGCTGTGGTCGGACAACTGTGGTCCGGTAGATGTGGCCTAGTAGCCGGCGCTGGGATCGACGACCCCGATCGGCACGAGGCCGGACGCGAACCGCGTGACGTTCTCGGTCACGTGCTCGAGATAGGCCGGGATGCGCAATGGGGGCGGATTGGCGTCGTGGGGCGTGATCACGGCGTTGGGGAGCGTCCACAACGGATGATCGTCGGGGAGCGGTTCGGGGTCGGTGACGTCGAGCCCTGCACCGCCGATCGCGCCGGATCGTAGGGCGGCGACGAGGGCGTCGGTGTCGACGAGATCACCCCGGGCGACGTTGACGACCCACGCCGTGGATTTCATCGCTGCGAGTTCGGTTGCGCCGACGAGGCGTTCGACGTCGAGGGTGGCAGTCGCGGAGATGACGAAATGATCTGCCAGAGTCCATATCTCGTCGATGCGTTCGACGGGGAACGTCTCGACGGCCCCGGGCACGGGACGACCGCTGCGGGTGACGGCGAGCGCATGTGCGCCCAGCGTGGCCAGCATCGGGATCAGTGCACGACCGACACCACCGGCACCGATGATCCCGACCGTCGCGCCGCGGAGGGTGCCGACGGCGGGCGCGAGGCTCTCGGGTGCCCACGAGGTGGCCGCCAGATGCGCGGGTAGGGCCCGGACCCCGGCGAGCAGGAGCAGGAGCGCGTGCTCGGCGACGGTCGTGGAGTAGGCGGCGGCGGCCGACGTCCAGGTGACGCGAGGATGAGCCTTGACGACGCCCTGCGACAGCCAGTACTCGACACCGGCGGACGGAAGCTGCACCCAGCGGACGGAGGCGGGGAGGACCTCGGGGAAGTCCTGCGGCCCGGCCGTCCAGACGAGCGCGTCCGGGGTGTCCTCGAGTCCGCAGGGCACGCCGCCCCCGCCCGAGACCGCCCGTTCGAAACGGGGGTCGTGCTCGGGGCCGACAGCGATGCGGGGCGCACGCTCGGGAGTCATGGTCTCGACTCTAAGCGTCCGCCCCGCATCGGTCACGTGGTTACCGCACTCAGGCGGGTTCGACGATCAACGGGTACACACCGTTCTCGTCGTGCACCTCACGGCCGGTGACCGGGGGATTGAAGACGCACAGCATGCGCATGCGCGTCTCGGGGAGCACGCGGTGACGCTCGTGTCCGTTGAGCAGGTACATCGTGCCCGGAGCGAGGTCGTACTCCACGTCGTTGTCGAGGTCCTGGAGCTTGCCGGTGCCCTCGACGAGCCACACGGCCTCGACGTGGTTGGCGTAGTGGAACTCGTTGACGGTGCCGGGCTCGATGGTGGTCTCGTGGAACGAGAAGCCCACCTTGTCGCCGGCGAGGATGATGCGCTTGCTGCGCCACTGGCCGTCCTCCGAGACGACGTCGCGCTCGGTGCCGGTGATCTCTTCTGTCGTACGAACGATCATGGGTGTCGAAAGTCCTTCTTCTGCAAGTAGTTTCGGAACGGGCGGAGCGGGGGACCGCTCAGGAACGGACCTTGGCGGTCGCTTCCGCCAGGATGTTCAGCCCGAACTCGAGTTCGTCGTCGGTGATGGTCAGCGGCGGCAGCAGCTTGACGACCTCGTCCGACGGGCCGGAGGTCTCGGCGAGCAGGCCCTCCTCGAAGGCCAGGGCGCAGACCTTGTCGGCGTCCTCCGGCTTGTCGAAGACCAGGCCCTGGACCAGACCGCGGCCGCGGGTCGAGACGCCGTCGAACATGTCCGACAGGTTCATGAAGGTCTGGCGGATGCGCTCGCCCTTGCGCAGGGTGTCGCGCTCGAGCTTGTCGTCGGCCCAGTAGTGCTCGAGGGCGGCAGCCGCCGTCACGAAGGCCGGGTTGTTGCCGCGGAAGGTGCCGTTGTGCTCGCCCGGACCCCACACGTCGAGCTCACGCTTGAACAGGGTGAGCGCCAGCGGCATTCCGTATCCGCCGATCGACTTCGACAGGGTCACGATGTCGGGCGTGATGCCGGCGATCTCGAACGAGAAGAACGGGCCGGTGCGGCCGCAACCCATCTGCACGTCGTCGACGATCAGCAGGATGTCGCGTTCCTTGCACAGGTCGGCCAGAGCGCGAAGCCACTCGGGGCGAGCAACATTCACGCCGCCCTCACCCTGCACGGTCTCGACGATGACCGCGGCCGGACGGTTCAGGCCACTGCCCGCGTCGTCGAGCACACGCGAGAACCACTGGAAGTCCTCGGTGACGCCGTTGAAGTAGTTGTCGAACGGCATCGGCGTGGCGTGGACGAGGGGGACACCCGCGCCGGCGCGCTTCATCGAGTTACCGGTCACCGAGAGCGCACCCAGGGTCATGCCGTGGAAAGCGTTGGTGAAGTTGATGATCGACTCGCGGCCGGTCACCTTGCGGGCGAGCTTGAGCGCTGCCTCGACGGCGTTCGTGCCGGTCGGGCCGGGGAACTGGACCTTGTAGTCCAGGCCGCGCGGCGCGAGCACGTGCGACTCGAAGGTCTCGAGCAGCTTGCGCTTGGCGACGGTGTGCATGTCGAGGCCGTGGGTGACGCCGTCGCTCATGATGTAGTCGACCAGGGCCGACTTGAGAACCGGATTGTTGTGGCCGTAGTTCAGGGCTCCGGCGCCGGCGAAGAAGTCGAGGTAGTCCTTGCCGTCCTCGCTGCGCAGCCAGGATCCCGATGCCTTGTCGAAAACGGCGGGCCAGCCGCGGCTGTAACTCCGAACCTCGGATTCGAGGTGCGAGAAAATCGCAGTATCGGGCTTACCGGTGGTCTCGGGCTTGTTTTCCAGGATGGTCATGTCGTGGTCCTCCTGTGATTATTCGAGAATTATGAAGATGTCGCGCGCACATGCGCTGCGATCATTCGCCGATGGTGTAGAGATCCTCGGCCAGATGTGAATCGGGGAAATCGTCGGGCGCGAACAACTCGGTGCGAGTGATATGCGTTCCGCGGCGACGTGCGAGAGCGGTGAACATTGCGATCGACGCTTCGTTGTCGGGACTCACCGTCGTTTCCAGACGGGTCACGCCGAGCGGCTCGAGTCGGTCGAGCAGTGCGTTGAGCATACGGCCGGCCACTCCACGTCCACGCTGGTCTGCGTCGACTGCCACCTGCCAGACGAACAAGGTGTTCGGGGAGTCGGGGCGGCGGTAGCCGGTCACGAATCCCACGGGGCGATCGGTGTCGTCCGTTGCGACGACCGATGTGTCTGCGAAATCGCGACACCACAGCACATATGCGTAACCGGAATTGACGTCGAGAACCTGCGAATCACGCGCGATCTGCCAGAGTCGTCTACCGTCGGCGATACGCGGACGCCGGAATTCGATTGCAGCCGGCTCACTACCGGACTCGGTGGCGGCCACGTCCGAAGAAGTGGTCGCGGTATTCGATTCAGCCGAGTCGGGGGTCGGGGTACTTCTTTCCTTGACGGGCCTCATATGTCCTTTCAACCTAACAACTTCCGGTGTCGAGATCACGCCCGTCTCCGGAATCGGGATCGGAACCCTGTGGTCCGTGCAGGTCGAGCGCATGTTGTGATGCCGGTCACAAACATGTTACGTCGGTCCTCCTCGTGGCGATTACTTCGGGCTCGCGAGTGCGTACGGCAACACCGCGTCGGCTCCCGCGGCGACGAGGGTTCTCGCCGCCATCGTGAACGTCCAGCCGGTGTCGGTCACCGCATCGACGAGCAGGATCGGACCAACCGACCCGACGTCGTCGGGTCGCTCCCACCCATCGATCAGTGCGGCGACCCGGTATGCCGAGTTCGCTGCCGTGGGCTCCGTATTCCCGCTTCGGCGTCGCAATACACCTAGATCTCGCAATCGTCCGATTTGTGCCAATCGGGACGCGAGTGACTCGACGAGCAGGGGGTGCGTGGGGGAGTCCATGGCCATGACGGCGGTGGGCCGCTCCTCCCAGTCCCACGCCGCGAGCACCGCGATCGACGCGTCGACCACCGCCTTCGGCACTTCGCGGTCCGGCCCGTCGAGCAGCTCGCGCAGTCGCGGTCCCCACCCCAGATCCGACAACCGGCCCAATACACGCCCCGGACGCGGACCGTCCGTGATCCGGCCCGACAGCGCGATCCCGAGGGTCGACATCCCCGTAGGCCACTGCCGTCGCGGTGGCAGATCGACGCCGGGGCGTTCGAGGCGGGCGCGGGTCCGGGCGACCTCGTCGTCGCCGACGGACGTCTCCCACCGGGAGCCGATGCAGTTGTCGCACCGGCCGCAGCCGGTGCCTGCAGCGTCGAGATCGGGGTCGTCGAGTTGACGGCGGAGGAAGACCATGCGGCATTCGGTGGTGCGCTCGTATTCGAGCATCGCCTCCTGTTCCGCGGTGCGCGCCTCCTCGAGGCGCCCGTAGCGCTCCTCGTCGTACACCCAGGGCTGCCCGGTGGCGAGCCAGCCGCCCTTGACCCTCTTCACTGCTCCGTCGACGTCGAGGACCTTGAGGACCATCTCCAGGCGGGAGCGCGTGAGGTCGACCCGCGGTTCGAGGGCGGGCGTCGATACCGGCCGTTCGGTATCGAGTGCTGCGATCACACGTCGGACGAGCTCCTCGTCCGGGAAGGCGACCGAGGCGAACCACTGCCAGATCCGGCGGTCCTCCGGGCCGGGGAGCAGAACCACCTCGGCGCGGTCGGTGGAGCGACCCGCACGCCCGACCTGCTGGTAGTAGGAGATCGGGGACGAGGGAGCGCCGAGGTGCACCACGAAGCCGAGGTCGGGTTTGTCGAAACCCATGCCGAGCGCCGAGGTCGCGACGAGCGCCTTGACCTTGTTGTCGAGGAGATCGGCTTCGAGCTGTTCGCGCTCGGTCGGTTCGGTCTGCCCGGTGTACGCCGCCACCGCGTAACCGTGGTCTGCGAGCAGCGCCGCGAGGTCGCGGGCGGCGGAGACCGTCAGCGCGTACACGATGCCGGAGCCCGGCAGGTCCTTCAGATGCTGCGCGAGCCACGCTGCGCGTCGTGCCGGCTCGTCGATCCGCACCACCGACAGGTGCAGCGACGGACGGTCGAGGCCGCCGCGCAGCACGAGCGTGTCACCCGGGCCGTCGCTGCTGTTCCCACCGACACCGAGCTGGGCGGCGATGTCGGCGACCACCCGGTCGTTGGCGGTCGCGGTGGTCGCCAGCACCGGGATGTCGTCGCCGAGCTCGGCGACGAGGGTGCGGATGCGGCGGTAGTCGGGCCGGAAGTCGTGACCCCAGTCCGACACGCAGTGCGCCTCGTCGACGACCACCAGCCCGGCGTCGCGGGCGAGGGAGGGCAGCACCTGGTCGCGGAAGTCGGGGTTGTTCAGGCGTTCGGGGCTGACGAGGAGGACGTCGACCTCGCCCGCCGCGATCCGCTCGTGGATCTCCGCCCATTCGGTGACGTTGCCGGAGTTGATGGTCGCGGCGTGGACCCCGGCGCGATCGGCGGCCGCGACCTGGTTGCGCATCAGGGCGAGCAGCGGCGAGACGATCACCGTGGGACCCCGGCCCTGCCGGCGCAGCAGCTTGGCGGAGATGAAGTAGACAGCCGACTTTCCCCAGCCCGTGCGCTGGACGACGAGGGCGCGGCGACGGTGCACCACCAGTGCCTCGATCGCGACCCATTGGTCGTCCCGGAGCCGGGCATCGGGGCCCGCCAGCTCGCGGAGAAGGTGCTCGGCATCGTCGCGCAACAGGTCGGTGGAGTTCGTCATGCTGCAATCGTGCCCGACGGCGTTCCGTCACGGCGGCGGTGAACGGTTCGTCGGGGGCGGCGAACGGTACTGATGCGGCGGCGAACGGGGATACCGTAGAGATGGCGGCGGAGCGGCTCTCGCGAAAGGTGGTGGCACCCAGTGTCAGTCCGCGTGGCGGTAATCATCGTGTAAAATCTTGCGGAACAACAACTTCCGATTACATCGATCTTGGAGTGCGACTCGTGACACTCTGTGTCCAAATTGGTGACGGCGATCGCCGGTCCGGCCCGAGTGTGACGAGCGGATCATCCGCGCCGCTATGGTCGTCGTCATGTACGCAGCCCTTTCATCCCCCGCAGCACCGTCTGTGGAGTCGGTCGTCGTGACCCCGGCCGAGGCTCGGGTACGTCATGAGACCTACCGCAAGAAGATCGTGTCGGCGCAGGACGCCGTCCAGTGGATCCGCCCCGGCGACACCGTTGCCATCAGCGGCTTCGCCAGCGCAGGTACCCCGAAGGCCGTGACCCCGGCCCTCGCCGAACACATCCGCCGCACGCGGGCGACCGGCGGCGACTTCCGGATCAACCTGCTCACCGGAGCATCGGTGGCCTCCGACACCGAGCGCATGCTCGCCGACGTCGACGGAATCGCGCTGCGTATGCCGTACCAGGCGGAGCCCACCGCACGCGGACGGATCAACGAAGGCCGCATGGACTACGTCGACATCCACCTGTCGCATGTCGCCCAGCAGGTCTGGGAGGGCTACTACGGACACGTCGACGTCGCCGTCGTCGAGATCTCCGGCATCACCGAGACGGGCGAGCTGATCCCCGCCACCTCCATCGGCAACAACAAGACCTGGCTCGACGTCGCCGAGAAGGTGATCCTCGAGGTCAACTCGTGGATCCCCGCCGCCATGGACGGCGTACACGACGTCTACTACGGCACCGCGCTTCCCCCCAACCGCCGCCCGATCGACCTCACCGACGTCGAGGACCGCATCGGCCAGCCCTACTTCCGGATCGATCCGGAACGTGTCGTCGCGGTGGTCGAGACCGATCGCCCCGACAGCGCGACCGCGCTCACGGCACCCGACGCCACCAGCCGGGCCATTGCCGACCACGTCCTGGACTTCTTCGCGCACGAGGTCGCCGCCGGCCGGCTGCCCGCCGACACGCTGCTCCCGTTGCAATCTGGTGTCGGCAACGTCGCCAACGCGGTGCTCGCCGGTCTCGACAGCGGACCGTACCGGGGGCTGACCTGCTACTCGGAGGTCATCCAGGACGGCATGCTCGATCTCGTCAAGCACGGCACCGTCCGGTTCGCATCGGCCACCGCCCTCGCGCTGTCCGAAGCGGGACTGAACGACTTCGTCGAGAACATCGACTTCTACCGCGACCACATCATGTTGCGGCCGCAGGAGATCAGTAACCACCCCGAGATCGTGCGCCGACTCGGCATCATCGCCATGAACGGCATGCTCGAGGCCGACGTCTACGGCAACGTCAACTCCACCCACGTGATGGGCACCCGCATCATGAACGGCATCGGTGGCTCCGGCGACTTCGCGCGCAACGGCTACCTGTCGATGTTCCTGAGCCCGTCGACGGCCCGCGACGGTGCGATCTCGTCGATCGTCCCGATGGTGCCGCACGTCGACCACACCGAGCACGACGTGCAGGTCATCGTGACCGAACAAGGTCTCGCCGATCTGCGCGCCCTGTCTCCCCGCCGTCGGTCGCGGGTCGTCGTGGAGCGCTGCGCGCATCCCGACTACCGCGCCGAACTGCTCGACTACATCGAGCGTGCAGAAGCTGCCCCCGGAGCAGGTCACACCCCGCACCTGCTCGGTGAGGCGTTCTCCTTCCACGAGCGCTACCAGCGCACGGGGACCATGCACGCGTCCTGATCGACGCGGCGACGAACACGGTCGGCCCCGGCACCACACCACGGTGCCGGGGCCGACCTTTCTCGTTCGTCCGACTCAGCGGATCGGCGCCGGATCGATCTCCTGCTGCGGGAGCGTCGCGGAGATCGTCGCCGTGATGTCCTGCAGCGGGGTCGGCCCGGATCCGTCGGGCACGGTCAATGCCACGTAGACCGGACGGTCGACGGCGAACCACGTACTCGCCGGGATGCCCTGCTCGGCCCCCGACACCTCGAACCACTGCACGTCGTCGATCACCTGCAGCGCCGCCGCCTGGTCGAATTGGTCGGGCCGGTCGAGACCGCAGCGCAGGACCACCTCCTCGCCGTCGTCCGACTGCCAGGCCGCCGCACCCACCGGTGCCGGATCGGCCAGCTCGGCGCGCGTGTAGTCGCCGAGCTCCTCCGGCAGCGCGTCGAGCAACTGCGAGCAGGATTCGGACTCCGCTTCCGGAGCCGGCACGGGACCGAGACCGACAGGCGTGTTCACCGGTGACTGCGACACGATCACGGCCGCGACCACCACACCGACCAGCAGAGCGACGGGCAGTGCGATCGCCGTGGCGATCAGAGCGGGACTGCGTCGCGTCCCGTCCGATCCGGGCGCCTCGACGGGGACGTCGTCGGAGGGTTCGCGATCGGAAGCAGAGGTGTCGTTCATCGTGTCCAGCATCCGGGCTCGGGGACAGGGGGCGGTAGCGTGATCGAACGTAGCAGGGCACGTGCCGGCTCTCTCCCACCGCCGACCGAGAAAGAGGCGACCGTCACCGTGACGAACCCGACCGGACCCACCGTCGCCGACATCGGCGAATTCCCCGTGATCGAACGCGCGGTGAGGGCACGGCGGCAACCCGACAGCACACTCGTCGGGCCGGGCCACGACGCGGCGGTCGTGTCCGCGGCCGACGGTCGCATCGCGATCTCGACCGACATGCTCGTCGAAGGACGTCACTTCCGGTTCGACTGGTCGAGCCCGGAGGAGGTCGGACGCAAGGCGGTCGCCCAGAACGGAGCCGATGTCGCCGCGGTCGGTGCGCGTCCCACCGCCTTCGTCGTCGGCCTCGGATGCCCACCCGAGACACCCGTCGCCGTGCTCGACGGCATCTCGGCGGGCATCGGGGAGGCTGCGGAGGAGATCGGCGCCGGAGTCGTGGGAGGTGATCTCGTGCAGGCGGGTCAGGTGATCGTCTCGGTCACCGTGCTCGGCGAACTCGACGGACGGCCACCGCTCCTCCGCTCCACTGCGCGCCCCGGCGACGTCGTCGCCCTCGCCGGTCGCACCGGTCGCTCCGCGGCGGGCCTGGCCCTGCTGCTGGCCGGCAACCGGGACTTCCCCGAACTCGTCGCGGCGCATCGTGTGCCCACACCGCCCTACGCCGCAGGTCCTGCCGCGGCCGCGGCAGGCGCCCACGCATGTACCGACATCTCCGACGGTCTCGTCGCCGATCTCGGGCACATCTGCACCGCATCGGAGGTCGCGATCGATCTCGACCCGGGTGCACTCGCTCCCGACACGCAACTCCGGGACGCCGGGGAGGCACTGTCGGTCGACCCGCAGGAATGGATCCTCACCGGCGGCGAGGACCACGCCCTCGCGGCGTGCTTCCCTCGCGAGGTCACCCTGCCGGACGGATGGCGGCCCATCGGCGTGGTCCTGGAAGGCTCCGGCGTCACCGTCGACGGGCGACACCACAACGGATCCGGGGGCTGGCAGAGCTTCGCGGCGGGCGCTGATCGCTAGGGCGACCACTCCGGGTGGGGTTCGCTCGAGATAGGTTCTGCAGTCATGGCTGTCTACGCACTCGGCGAGCGTGTCCCCGATATCCATCCCGACGCGTGGGTTCATCCCGACGCGGTCGTGATCGGCAACGTCACCCTCGGTGCCGGCGCCTCCGTGTGGCCCTCGGCGGTGCTGCGCGGCGACTACGGCACGATCACCGTGGGGGAGAAGACCAACATCCAGGACGGCACGATCATCCACTGCACCGCGATCGAGGCCACGGTCATCGGCGCTCGCTGCGTCGTCGGGCACAACGCGCACATCGAGGGCGCCACGATCGGTGACGGTGCGCTGATCGGCTCGGGTTCGCTCGTCCTCAACGGCTCGGTCGTCGGTGCCGGCGCGCAGGTCGCCGCCGGCGCCCTGATCCCGCCGCGCTTCGAACTGCCGCCCCGCCGCATGGCGATGGGTATCCCCGCGAAGGTCCGCGAGGGCTACGAGGTCCCCGAGAACAACTTCGACGCCAACGCCGAGATGTACGCGGCGAACGCCGCCTACTACCGGACCGCCCTCCGCCGCATCGATCAGGAGTGACAGGTGGCCGACACCGTCGACACACAGTCCGCGGCCGGGGGAGCGGACGAGCCCCGTTCCGGTCGGCCCCTGTCCGAACTCGTCGACCCGGGCTGGGCGCGAGCACTCGAACCCGTCGCCGGTGACATCACCGCGATGGGGCAGTTCCTCCGCGCCGAACTCGCCGCGGGCCGCAGTTACCTGCCGTCCGGTCCGAACGTGCTCCGTGCCTTCACGCAGCCCTTCGAATCCGTCCGCGTCCTGATCGTCGGTCAGGATCCCTATCCCACTCCGGGTCACGCTGTGGGACTGAGCTTCTCGGTGGCCCCGGACGTCCGGCCGATCCCGCGCAGTCTCGCCAACATCTACCGCGAGTACACCGACGATCTCGGGCTGCCGCAGCCCTCCACGGGCGACCTGTCGCCGTGGACCGAACACGGCGTCCTGTTGCTCAACCGGGTCCTCACCGTCGCACCGGGCCAGCCGGCCTCCCACCGCGGCAAGGGCTGGGAGGCCGTCACCGAGCAGGCGATCCGCGCGCTGGTCGCACGCGGGACCCCGCTCGTCGCGATCCTGTGGGGCCGCGACGCGGCGACCCTCGAACCCATGCTCGGCGGTGTGCCCACCGTGAAGTCGGCGCACCCGTCCCCGCTGTCGGCCTCACGCGGATTCTTCGGGTCGCGTCCGTTCAGCCGCGCGAACGCTCTGCTCGTCGAGCAGGGCGGCGAACCGGTGGACTGGCGACTGCCCTGACCATCGATCCGCCGCCCGGAGATCAGGCGCGGACCGAATCCCAGTCCGGGCGCCGCTTGGCGACGAAGGCGTCGACACCCTCGATACCCGTGGGCGACGTCGCGGCCGCGGAGATCGAGGCGGCTTCCGCATCGAGGTGCTCGGACAGCGATCGTTCCGCCGAGCCCGCCACGAGCGAGCGGATGGCGGCGTAGGACTGCGTGGGGCCGTGCGCGAGGGTCCGTGCGAGTCGCAACCCCTCGCTCTGGATCTCGCCGTCGGCGACGAGCCGGCTCAGCAGACCCAGACGCACGGCTTCGTCGGCGCCGATCACGGCGTCGGTCATGATGATCTCCCGTGCCCGCGACGGACCGACGATCCGCGGCAGGGTCCACGACATGCCGCCGTCGGGGGAGAAACCGATCGACGGGTACGCGGCGCGCATCTTCGTGCCGGGGCCGGCGAGCGCGATGTCGGCGAGCAGCGCCAGGCTCATCCCGGCGCCGGCAGCCCAGCCGTGCACGGCGGCGACGACCGGCACGGCCGCCTTGTCCAGCTCGCGCACGAAGTCGTGGAAGAGGTTCGCGATGTCGAGCAGGTGGGCGCCGCGGTCCTCGGCCGCGGCGAATCCGTGGACGTTTCCGCCCGCGCAGAAGTTCGCACCCTCACCGACGAGCAGCACGGCGCCGATCTCGGGGCCTGCCGCGCGCAGGGCCGCGATGCCCTGCTCCATCCCTGCGGGGGACAGGGAGGTGCCGTACTCGGAGGTCGCCACGGCGATCCGCAGGACGCGGTCCTCCACGCTCACCAGTGAGCGGAGAGAGTCGCTGTCGGGGAAGGAAACTTGATTCTCGGTCATTCCCGCACGATATCCGGCCGGGGGATCGAACGGCGAAGGCCCCCTGCGCAATCAGCGCAGGGGGCCTTCGCTACGACTCGACCGGGAATCAGCCGCGGACGACCTTGCCGGCCTTGAGGCAGGAGGTGCACACGTTCATCTTGCGGGTGTTGCCCGGTGCAACCTGAGCGCGCACGCTCTGGATGTTCGGGTTCCAGCGACGGTTGGTACGCCGGTGCGAGTGCGAGACCGACTTCCCGAAGCCGGGGCCCTTGGCGCATACGTCGCAGACGGCAGCCATGTCGCGAACTCCTTGTGTCTAGTGGATAGATCTTCTGTCTGTTGTTTCGCCTTGCGAACACGGGGAACGAGCCGCCCGTGCGAGGCAACCCGGCAAGCTTAGCGAACTCGAGGGCGGTTGGCCAAACCGGACGGTGCGCCGGGTCGCGGCTAACCTGTTCGCCAGGGCTCGGCACCGTGTTCGACGGTACCGATCGTAGAGGTGGACGATGCCCGCAGGACGAGGCGAAGGGGGTGGAATCGTTGCTCGGAGCCGAGGACACGGTGGACGGGCGGGCGCTGCGCCGGTGGGTCGAGTTCGGTGTGGAAGCGCTCGAACAGCGCCGAGCGGAGATCAACTCGCTCAACGTCTTCCCGGTGCCCGACGGGGACACCGGAAACAATCTGTTGATCACCCTGCAGGCCGCGGCGGCCCGGATCGGCGGGCCCGTGGACGGCGCGCTCACCGCATCCGACGTCGCCGAAGGGCTCGCGCGCGGCGCCTTCGCCGGGGCGCGGGGCAACTCGGGGATCATCCTGGCGCAGGCGCTGCGCGGTGTCGCCGACGCGGTCGCGGGACTGACGACGGTCGGCGCCCGTGACCTGGCCGCGGCCCTCTCCAATGCCGCGACGCTCGTGACCGGAGCGCTCAGCGCGCCCGCGAAGGGCACCATCGTCAGCGTCCTCGAAGCCGCGGCCGACGGCGCGACCCGCGTCGCCTCGGAGACGGATGCGACCGTGTGCGATGTCGCCGTCGCGAGTGCCGACGCCGCCGCCGACGCGCTGCAGCGCACCACCACCCAGCTCGACGTCCTCGCCGAGGCCGGGGTGGTCGACGCCGGCGGTCTCGGCCTGCTCGTGCTGCTCGACTGCCTGGTGGAGGTCACCACCGGAACACGTCCCGACCGCCGGATGGTGCTCGCCGGCGCCTCGCGTCCCGTGGTCGAACCCGAGATCGTCGACGAACGTCCCGACAGCGACCAGCAGGAATACGAGGTGATGTATCTCGTCGGGAACTCCGACGACGCGCGTATGGACGCCCTGCGGTCCTCCCTCGACGCGCTCGGCGACTCGGTCGCGATCGTCGCCGGGGAAGCGGGGTGCTGGTCCGTGCATGTGCACTGCTGCGATCCCGGAGCTGCTGTGGAGGCCGGTCTCGCGGCGGGCTCGCTGAGCCGCATCGACATCACGTGCTTCGCGCTCGAGTCCGCGCGTCGCGGATGCGGCGACGGTCCCGTGGCGCTCGGCACGGCCACCGCCGCGGTCCGCGCCGAGTCGGCGGGGGAGCAGTCCCGGGCGGTCCTCGCGGTGGTGGGCGGCGAGGGCGCCGCCGAACTGTTCGAGGCGGAGGGCGCCCGGGTGCTGCGGGCCGAGGAGATCTCCGTCCCGGACGAACTGCTTGAGGCGATCCGGGCAGTGCCGAGCCGGGACGTCCTCGTGCTGCCCAACGGTGCGCTCTCTGCACAGGACGTCGTCGCCGTGGGTGCGCGGGCGCGGCGGGACGACCGCGACGTGATGTTCCTGCCGTCCTCCTCCGTCGTTCAGGGACTGGCCTCGTTGGCCGTGCACGATCCGATGCGCGCCACCGTCGACGACGCCTTCGCGATGTCGGAGGCGGCGTCGTGTGTGCGGTGGGGGTCGCTGCGGTACGCGAACGAACGTGCGCTGACCTGGGTCGGAACGTGCGAACCCGGCGACAGTCTCGGACTGGCCGGCCATGATGTCGTAGTGATCGAGCATGATTTGGTGACAGCGGGAGCGTCGCTGCTCGACAGGATTCTCGCCGCGGGCGGTGAGCTCGTGACGATGCTGGTCGGTGCCGACGCCCCCGACGGACTCGTCGAGCAACTGGTCGCCCATCTCGATCACCGTCACCCGGAGATCGACGTGGCGGTCTACCAGGGCGGTCAGCGCAGCGACCTGCTGCAGCTCGGCGTCGAGTAGCCGGTGCGCCGCGAGGCCACCGCAGGAGTAGCGGAAGGGACGGCAGTGGCGACACTCGCGGACCGGCTCGATCATGTCCTCGGCCGCAAGACGGCGGACGCCTTGCACGACGCGTTCGGGATGACCACCGTCGAGGATCTGCTGAGGCACTATCCGCACCGCTACGCCACCCAGGGCGCCGAGCTCGGCGAGAGTCAGCCCACCGAGGGCCAGCACATCACGATCATCGCGCGGGTCGAGTCGGCGCAGGAGGTGCCGATGAAGTCCCGCGCCGGCAAACGCCTCGCGGTGCGGCTGCGCTCCGATCGTCACAGCATCGACGTCACCTTCTTCAACCCGCACCGGGTCAAGCACAACATCAAGCCCGGCGTGCGCGCGATGTTCTCCGGCACCGTGAAGTACTTCCGCGACAAGTGGAGCCTGACCCACCCGAGCTATCTCGTGCTGCCCGAACCGCGCGACGCCGAGGACCTGGTCTCGGCGACACCGGCGCGGGTGCGGGGCGCCGGAGCCCTGGCGGGTCTCGCACGCACCGCGCAGGACGGCTCGGGGGTCGACATGTCGGTCTTCGACCGTGCGCTGATCCCGATGTACCGCGCGACCCGCGAGGTCGAGTCGTGGACCGTCATGCGGTGTGTGCGGCAGGTGCTCGACCAGCTCGATCACGTCGACGACCCGCTGCCCGAGTGGGTGCGCGACGAGCACGGCTTCGTGGGGCTCGACGAAGCGTTGCGCTCGATCCACCTGCCCGACACGAAGCAGGAGATCGACCGGGCGCGCGACCGCCTGCGGTTCGACGAGGCCGCCGCGGTGCAGCTCGTGCTCGCCGGACGCCGGCACGACGTCGAGGTGCGGTCGGCGCCGTCCTGCCCACGCCGCGAGGGCGGGATCGCCGACGAGTTCGACCGGCGGCTGCCCTTCGAGCTGACGGCCGGGCAGCTGTCGGTGGCCGACGAGATCGCGGCCGATCTCGCACGTGGGCACCCCATGAACCGGTTGCTCCAGGGTGAGGTCGGTTCCGGCAAGACCATCGTGGCGCTGCGGGCGATGCTGCAGGTGATCGACTCCGGTCGGCAGTGCGCGCTGCTCGCACCCACCGAGGTGCTCGCGGCGCAGCACGCGCGATCGCTCACGAAGATGCTCGGCGATCTCGCCGCGGCGGGCGAACTCGGTGCCCACGAACTCGCGACCCGCGTGACCCTGCTGACCGGCTCGATGGGTGTCGCGCGCAAACGGGCCGCACTCAACGAGGCGGTGACGGGCGATGCCGGGATCGTCATCGGCACGCACGCGCTGATCGAGGACACGGTGCAGTTCTTCGACCTCGGCCTGGTGGTGATCGACGAGCAGCACCGCTTCGGTGTCGAACAACGCGACGCCCTGCGCTCGCGAGGTCGCGACGGCGCGTCCCCGCACGTGCTGGTGATGACCGCGACGCCCATCCCGCGCACCATCGCGATGACGGTGCTCGGCGACCTCGAGGTCTCGACCCTGCGCGAGTTGCCCCGCGGGCGGTCGCCGATCGTCAGCCGCGTGGTCCCGGCGAAGGTGCATCCGAAGTGGGTCGACCGCGCCTGGGAGCGCATCCGCGAGGAGGTCGCCGAGGGGCGGCAGGCCTACGTGGTGTGTTCCCGTATCGGCGACGGTGATTCCGACGACGATGCGCTCTTCGATCCGGACGGGTCCGAGCCGTCGGGATCGGGGAAGGGCAAGCAGGCCCCGCCCGAGACCGTCTCGGTGCTCGAGCAGTTCGAGTTCCTCACCTCCGGTCCGCTGCGGGATCTGAGGGTGGGGCTGCTGCACGGTCGCCTCCCCGGCGACGAGAAGGACGCGGTGATGCAGGCCTTCAACGCCGCGGAACTCGACGTGCTCGTGTGCACGACCGTCGTCGAGGTCGGTGTCGACGTGCCGAACGCGACCGTGATGGTGATCGTCGACGCCGACCGGTTCGGTGTCAGCCAGCTGCACCAGTTGCGCGGTCGCGTCGGTCGTGGCGGCCACCAGGGTCTGTGCCTGCTCGTGACCGACGCGAAGCCCGCGACCCCGACGATGATGCGGCTCGAGGCCGTCGCCGGCACCACCGACGGTTTCGAACTCGCCCAGCTCGACCTGCAGCTGCGCCGGGAGGGCGACGTCCTCGGTGTCGCCCAGTCCGGCACGGTGTCGACGCTGCGGCTGCTCTCGCTCGTCGACGACGCCGACGTCATCGAGGCGGCCCGCGACTTCTCCCGGACGGTGACGGAGAAGGATCCCGGCCTCGAACACCACCCGGGGCTCGCGAGCATGGTGCGGGCCGCGCTCGACGCCGAGCGTGTGGCCTATCTCGACAAGTCCTGAGTTACGTTCCGTACACCGTGCCCCAGAACCCGTGGTGAGGTTTCGGTGGCCGTGCCCGGCGTGTTGACGCCGTGTTACGGCGGAGCCGACTGCATCGTTCCAGTCGTGCCATCCGGACGCCTCGTCCCACGATGTGGAACGCGCGTCCGAGTCGGCATGTTACGGCGCGGTACCGTCGACCAATGTTCTCGAAAGTGCTTGTCGCCAACCGTGGCGAGATCGCGATCCGCGCGTTCCGTGCCGCCTACGAACTGGGTGCCGGGACAGTCGCGGTGTTCCCGTACGAAGACCGGAACTCCCTGCACCGGTTGAAGGCCGACGAGGCCTATCAGATCGGGGAGGAGGGGCATCCGGTCCGCGCATACCTGTCGGTCGAGAAGATCGTCGAAGCGGCCGTGTCGGCCGGCGCCGACGCGATCTACCCCGGCTACGGCTTCCTCTCCGAGAACCCGGACCTCGCCGCAGCGTGCGCGGAAGCGGGCATCACCTTCGTCGGTCCGTCGGCGGAGATCCTCGAACTGACGGGCAACAAGGCCCGCGCGATCGCCTCGGCGAAGGCCGCCGGCCTCCCGGTACTGGCGTCGTCGGAGCCGTCGTCGGATGTCGACGAGCTGCTCGCCGCCTCGGAGACGATGAACTTCCCGGTCTTCGTCAAGGCCGTCGCCGGTGGTGGCGGACGCGGCATGCGCCGGGTCGCCGAGCCCTCCCAGCTGCGCGAGGCCATCGAAGCTGCTTCCCGCGAGGCCGACGCGGCCTTCGGTGATCCCACCGTCTTCCTGGAGCAGGCCGTGGTCAACCCGCGGCACATCGAGGTGCAGATCCTCGCCGACAAGCACGGCAACGTCATCCACCTGTACGAGCGCGACTGCTCGGTGCAGCGCCGCCACCAGAAGGTCATCGAGCTCGCCCCCGCCCCGAATCTCGATCCCGCGTTGCGCGACCGCATCTGTGCCGATGCCGTCGCCTTCGCCAAGGAGATCGGCTACCAGTGCGCGGGCACCGTCGAGTTCCTCGTCGACGAACGCGGCAACCACGTGTTCATCGAGATGAACCCGCGTATCCAGGTCGAGCACACGGTCACCGAGGAGATCACCGACGTCGACCTCGTGCAGTCCCAGCTGCGCATCGCCGCGGGCGAGTCGCTCGACGAACTGGGCCTGTCGCAGGACGGCATCACCATCCGCGGCGCGGCGCTGCAGTGCCGCATCACCACCGAGGACCCGGCCAACGGGTTCCGCCCGGACACCGGCCGCATCACCGGCTACCGCACCCCGGGTGGTGCCGGTATCCGTCTCGACGGTGGCACGTCGGTGGGCGCGGAGATCTCCGCCCACTTCGACTCGATGCTCGTCAAGCTCACCTGCCGCGGCCGCAACTTCGAGACCGCCGTCGCCCGCGCCCGCCGCGCGGTCGCCGAGTTCCGTATCCGCGGTGTCGCGACGAACATCCCGTTCCTGCAGGCGGTGCTCGACGACGAGGACTTCCGCGGCGGCAACGTCAACACCTCGTTCATCGAGGAGCGCCCGCATCTGCTGACGCTGCGCTCGTCCGCCGACCGCGGCACCAAGATCCTGCGGTACCTCGCCGACGTGACGGTGAACAAGCCGCACGGTGAGCGCACCACGACGGTGTACCCGCACGACAAGCTCCCCGCGATCGACCTGAACGCCGCGCCGCCGGCCGGTTCGCGTCAGCGCCTGCTCGAACTCGGCCCCGAGGGCTTCGCCCGTGCGCTGCGCGAGCAGAAGGCGATCGGCGTCACCGACACCACCTTCCGCGACGCCCACCAGTCGCTGCTCGCGACCCGCGTGCGCAGCAAGGACCTGCTGACCGTGGCCGGGCACGTGGCCCGGATGACGCCGCAGCTGCTGTCGATCGAGGCGTGGGGCGGCGCGACCTACGACGTCGCACTGCGCTTCCTGCACGAGGATCCGTGGGAGCGACTCGCGGCACTGCGCGAGGCGATCCCGAACATCAACCTGCAGATGCTGCTGCGCGGACGCAACACCGTCGGCTACACCCCCTACCCGGAGGCCGTAACCCGTGCCTTCGTGCAGGAGGCCGCCGACACCGGCATCGACATCTTCCGCATCTTCGACGCGCTGAACAACGTCGACCAGATGCGACCGGCGATCGACGCGGTGCGCGAGACCGGCACCACGCTCGCCGAGGTCGCGATGTCCTACACCGGTGACCTGTCGAACCCGAACGAGACGATCTACACGCTCGACTACTACCTGCGCCTGGCGGAGGAGATCGTCGAGGCCGGTGCGCACGTGCTGGCCATCAAGGACATGGCGGGTCTGCTGCGCGCCCCGGCCGCCGCGACGCTCGTGTCGGCGCTGCGCAGCAACTTCGATCTGCCGGTGCACGTGCACACGCACGACACCCCGGGCGGTCAGCTCGCCACCTACCTCGCGGCCTGGCACGCCGGTGCCGACGCGGTCGACGGTGCGTCCGCGGCCCTGGCCGGTACGACGAGCCAGCCCGCCCTGTCGGCGATCGTCGCCGCCGCGGCGAACAGCGAGTTCGACACCGGCCTCGACCTGCAGGCCGTGTGCGATCTCGAGCCGTACTGGGAGGCACTGCGGAAGGTGTACGCACCGTTCGAGTCGGGCCTGCCCGCACCGACCGGCCGCGTCTACACCCACGAGATCCCCGGCGGTCAGCTGTCGAACCTGCGTCAGCAGGCCATCGCGCTGGGTCTCGGCGACCGCTTCGAGGAGGTCGAGGCCGCCTACGCCGGCGCCGACCGCCTCCTGGGCCGCCTGATCAAGGTCACGCCTTCGAGTAAGGTCGTCGGCGACCTCGCGCTGCACCTCGTGGGCGCGGGAGTCTCGGTCGACGACTTCGCCGCCGAGCCCGGCAAGTACGACATCCCCGATTCGGTGATCGGCTTCCTGCGCGGCGATCTCGGGACCCCGGCCGGTGGCTGGCCCGAGCCCTTCCGCAGCAAGGCGCTGTCGGGCCGGGCCGATCCCAAGCCGGTCACCCCGCTCGCACCGGAGGAGGAGAAGGCCCTCGGCGGTTCGTCCGACGAGCGTCGCCGCATGCTCAACCGCCTGCTGTTCCCGGGCCCCGCGAAGGAGTTCGAGCAGCACCGCGAGACCTACGGCGACACCACCGAGCTGTCGGCCAACCAGTTCTTCTACGGTCTGCGTCAGGGCGACGAGCACCGGGTGCGCCTGGACAAGGGCGTCGAACTGCTCATCGGTCTCGAGGCGATCTCCGATGCCGACGAGAAGGGCTACCGCACCGTCATGTGCATCCTCAACGGGCAGCTGCGCCCGGTGTCGGTGCGCGACCGCTCGGTGGCCGCGGAGATCCCTGCCGCGGAGAAGGCCGACCGCAACCATCCCGGTCACGTCGCGGCGCCGTTCGCCGGCATGGTCACCCTCGTCGTGTCCGAGGGTGACAGCGTCTCGGCGGGCGACACCGTCGCCACGATCGAGGCCATGAAGATGGAGGCCGCGATCACCGCGCCGCGCGGCGGACGCATCACGCGCGTCGCGATCGGACCGGTGCAACAGGTCGAAGGTGGCGACCTGCTCGTCGAGGTGTCCACGGGAGACAGCGCCGAGTGACACGGATCGTCGCCGGCCGGGCCGGGGGGCGGCGCCTGAAGGTGCCGCCCCGCGGGACCCGGCCCACCTCCGAACGGGTGCGCGAAGCCCTGTTCAGTTCGCTCGACGCACGCATGGACATCGACGGGGCCGCCGTCCTCGACCTCTACGCGGGGTCGGGGGCGCTCGGCCTCGAGGCGCTGTCCCGCGGCGCCGAGCACGCGATGCTCGTCGAGTCCGACGCGAAGGCGGCGGGCGTGATCCGCGAGAACATTGCGACGGTGGGACTGCCCGGTGCGGTGCTGCGTACCGCACCGGTGTCCGCAGTGCTCGCGGGCACCCCCGACCGCGTCTACGACCTCGTCCTGGCCGACCCGCCCTACGCCGTCACCGAGGAGGCCGTCACCGGCGTGCTCGGGGCACTGGTCTCCGGGGGGTGGGTCGAGGACGGCTCGATCGTCGTGGTCGAACGGTCGTCGCGATCACCGGAAACGGTGTGGCCGCAGGGATTCGAGGTCGGCAGGTCGAAGCGCTACGGCGAGACCAGAGTGGAGATCGCCACCTGCTACGGTGCTGGGTCATGAGCCGCGCGGTCTGCCCAGGATCCTTCGACCCGGTCACCAACGGACACCTCGACGTCATCGGCAGGGTCTCGGCCCAGTTCGACGAGGTCGTCGTGACCGTCACGATCAACCCCAACAAGCAGGGGATGTTCACGATCGACGAACGCCTCGAGATGCTCTCCGAGGCCACGGCGCACCTGCCGAACGTCACGGTCGACGCCTGGCAGGGTCTGCTCGTCGACTACGCCCGCGAACGGGGGATCACCGCGATCGTCAAGGGTCTGCGCGGCGCCAACGACTTCGACTACGAGCTGCAGATGGCGCAGATGAACCACAAGCTCACCGGCGTCGACACCCTGTTCGTCGCCACCAACCCGGTCTACAGCTACCTGTCGAGCTCGCTCGTCAAGGAGGTCGCGACCTACGGCGGCGACGTCTCCGAGATGCTGCCGGGTTCCGTGCACGATCGTCTGCTCGCGCGTCTCGCCGAGCGGGCCGCCGCGAAGTAGACCGACCCCTCCCGCACGGCCTGTGACGGCCGTATCCCGACACACCGAGCGCAGGGCACACGAGCGTGCCCTGCGCTGCGGCAGACTGGACGGCGGCGCGACCGCACCGGTCGTGTCGAGCGAGTGATTGGGGTTGGGCGTGTACCGGGTATTCGAGGCACTCGACGAGCTGGTCGCAATCGTCGAAGAGGCACGTAGCGTTCCGATGACGGCGAGCTGCGTGGTACCGCGCGGCGATGTCCTCGAACTGCTCGACGACGTGCGCGATGCGCTGCCGCCCGAACTCGACGACGCGCAGGACGTCCTCGATCACCGCGACAAGCTGATCAACGACGCGCGGGCCCAGGCCGACAAGACGGTCGGGGACGCCGACGAGGAGGCACGCACCCTCCTCGAGGACGCGCGCGCCGACGCCGACCGCATGCTCGCGGACGCGAAGGCCCAGGCGGACCGGATGGTCAAGGAGGCCCGCGCCCACGCCGAGGAACTGGTGCGCGATGCGCAGGCCGAGGCCGACGATCTCGTCGCCGAGGGCAACAAGCAGTACGAGAGCGTGACCGGGCGTGCCCGCGTCGAGGCGGACCGTCTGGTCGAGTCCGGGCAGGCGTCCTACGAGCGTTCCGTGGCCGAGGGCGAGGCCGAGAAGGCGCGCCTGGTGTCGCAGACCGAGGTCGTGCAGGCCGCACACGCCGAGTCGGCGCGAGTCATCGATTCGGCCCACGCCGAGTCCGACCGTCTCCGGACCGAGTGCGACGAGTACATCGACGGCAAGCTGTCGGAGTTCGAGGAACTGCTCGGCACCACGCTGCGGTCCGTCGGCCGCGGCCGGCAGCAGCTGCGGCTGTCGGGTGCTCCCGACTTCGCGGAGGCCGATCACCGGGCGAGCCGTCGCCGCTGACCCGCGGGATTTTCGCTCCTGCCGCCCATCGCGTATCATGGAGCGGTTGCCCTATCACGACCGAGTCGTGTCCTGCGTCGTCCGAAGAAGGTGAGTTCCCCGTGTCCACCCGTGATTCCAGCACGTCCCGTTCCGGCCGGGACTCCGGGCTGGTGTTCGACACGCTCTCCCTGGGCCGTCGGCCCGGTTCGATGCGTACGGTCGAACGGAAGGTGCCGTCACCCTCGCGCATCGGGCTCGATCTGATCGCGATCGAGGAAGGCTCCGAGATCGATCTCGATCTCCGCCTGGAGTCGGTGTCCGAGGGCGTCCTGGTCACCGGTAGTGTTCGTGCCGACGCCGTCGGTGAGTGCTCTCGGTGCCTCGAGTCGTTCACCGAGCCGGTGGACGTGTACCTCACCGAGCTGTTCGCCTACCCGAACAGCGTCACGGAGCAGACCACCGAGGACGACGAGGTGTACCGCGTCGAGAACGATCTCATCGATCTCGAACCGGTCCTCGTGAACGCGGTGGGCCTGGAACTTCCGCTGCAGCCGTTGTGTAGTGACGACTGTGCGGGATTGTGCCCCGAATGCGGCATTCGCCTGGCGATTGCGGAATCCGGGCACCGTCATGAGACAATGGATCCTCGCTGGGCTGGGTTGGCAGCCAAGTTCGGCGCGGGCTCCGAAGAACCCAGCAGTCAAATCGACAGCTTGAACAACGAGGAGAAGTAGACGTGGCCGTCCCCAAGCGCAGAATGTCGCGTTCCAACACCCGGTCGCGGCGCAGCCAGTGGAACACCACTGCGCCGACGCTCGTCACCTGCCCGAACCGGGGTTGCGGAGAGAAGAAGCTGCCCCACGTGGCGTGCCCGTCGTGCGGCACCTACAACGGCCGTCAGGTGACCGCGCCCGTCTAATCGGTATTCACGTGACGAGCAAGTCCTCCGAAACAGCTACCGAGGGCGGCGAAGAGAGCCACGAGTCTCTCCTCGCCGCCCTCGGCGTGCCTCTGGACGCAGAACTGCTGTCCTTGGCGCTCACCCACCGCTCGTACGCCTACGAGAACGGCGGGTTGCCCACCAACGAACGTCTCGAGTTCCTCGGCGATGCCGTCCTCGGGCTCGCGGTGACCGAAAAGCTCTACCTCACCCACCCGGACAAGTCCGAGGGCGAACTCGCCAAGATCCGCGCGAGCGTCGTCAACATGCACGCGCTCGCCGAGGTGGCGCGCGGCCTCGGAGAAGGTGGGCTCGGAGTGCACCTCCTGCTCGGCAAGGGCGAGGAGCTGACGGGCGGACGCGACAAGGCCAGCATTCTGGCCGACGGCATGGAATCGCTCCTCGGCGCCGTCCATCTCGCCCACGGCATCGACGTCGCGCGCGAAGTGGTTCTGCGCCTGTTCGCCGCGCTGCTCGAACGCGGTCCCCGTCTCGGTGCCGGTCTGGACTGGAAGACGAGTCTGCAGGAACTCACCGCCGAACGCGGTCTCGGTGTTCCCGCCTACGAGATCACCGCCACCGGTCCGGATCACGACAAGGAATTCACCGCCACCGCCCTCATCGGGGGCAATCCCTACGGCACCGGTGTCGGACGTACCAAGAAGGAAGCCGAGCAGAAGGCCGCGTCGGCCGCGTGGAACGCGCTGACCGAGGGCACTGCTGCCGAGACCGGCGATGCCGAGGCTTCCGATCAGCAGTCCGGGTCCACCGACACGCCCACCGAGGGCAACTGACCGCAGGTGCCCGAACTTCCCGAGGTCGAGGTGGTCCGTCGCGGACTCGATGCGCACGTCGTCGGCGCGACGGTGGACTCGGTGCAGGTGCTGCATCCGCGTGCCGTCCGCCGGCACGAGCCCGGTCCGCGCGATCTCGCACTGCAGGTGACCGGTCAGAAGGTCGCCTCGGTCGAGCGTCGCGGCAAGTACATGTGGCTCGTGCTCGAACCGGCCGATCTGGCGCTCGTGGTGCATCTGGGGATGAGCGGGCAGATGCTCGTGCAGCCCCCGACGGTGCCGGACGAGAAGCATCTGCGTATCCGCGCCGTCCTCGACAACGGCGCCGATCTGCGCTTCGTCGACCAGCGCACCTTCGGAGGCTGGGCCCTGGCTCCGCTCGTGGAGGTGGACGGTGATCGTCTACCGCTGCCGGTCGCGCACATCGCCCGCGACCCGATGGATCCCCGGTTCGACCCGGACGCGGTCGTGGCCGTGCTGCGCACCAAGCACACCGAGCTCAAGCGTGCGCTGCTCGACCAGACCGTCGTCTCCGGCATCGGCAACATCTACGCCGACGAAGCGCTGTGGCGCGCAAGGATTCACGGCAACCGGCCGACCGACGCGCTGTCGCGTCCGAAGCTCCGGTCGGCTCTCGACGCCGCCACCGAGGTGATGGCGGAGGCTCTCGGCCAGGGTGGCACGTCGTTCGATGCCCTGTACGTCAACGTCAACGGGGAGTCCGGTTACTTCGAGCGCTCCCTGAACGTCTACGGGCGCGAGAACGAGCCGTGCCGACGCTGCGGCGCCCCGATCCGTCGCGAGAAGTTCATGAACCGCTCCTCGTACAGCTGCCCGAAGTGTCAGCCCCGACCGCGAGCGGCCCGGTAGCGCACGCGCATACCGGGCCGTTCGCAACGGTTCTCGTCAGATGTCGAAGAAGACCGTCTCGGCGCCGCCGTCCGGGGTGTCCTGCAGCCGGATGTCGATCGTGTAGACGGTGCGCCCGTCGCGCTCGGAACGCGATGCGATCAGCGTGTTGCGCCGCACCTCCCATTCGATGCCCTTCAGGACGGGATCCTCGGCATTGAGTTCGGCCTCGTCCTCGAAGTAGACCCGCGTGTGCAGGCCGAGGTTGATGCCGCGCGCGAAGATCACGAGCAGGATGTGGGGTGCCGAGACCGAGCCGTCGGGGTTGGTGACGGCTCCGGGCTTGATCGTCTCGATCGTGAACACGCCGGTCTCGAAATCGCCGCCGGTGCGTCCCCAGCCGCGGAAGTTCGGGTCGAGGTCCTTGTCCTGCGCGTCGTCCGGATGGGCGTACCGGCCGTGCGCGTTCGCCTGCCAGCTCTCGAGCAGTGCGTCGCGCACCGGGGTGCCGGTGCCGTCGATGACGCGGCCCTCCAACACGATCCGCTCGCCCTCGGTCTCATCGGTGACGAGGACGTTGCCGAAGTTGTTGTCGAAGATGTCGAAGCCGGCCTGCTGCGGCGCCAGCCCGATGTGGACGTACGGGCCGCCGGTCTGCGAGGGCGTCTCCGGGAAACGCGTGACCATCGCGCGGGGGAGCAGCGGGGGCACGGGCCGGTAGGGGTCGGTGGGCAGGCTCATCGCGGGGCTCCCGGGAGGTCGGTGTTCTCGAAGAAGGTGGCGCGGCGACCGCGCAGGGTGATGTCCCAGCGGTAGGCGCGGGCGTCGAACGGCGCGTTGGAGGCGGGATCCTCCTGGGCGATCAGGCTGCGGAGCTGGTCCACGGTGGGGATCGTCCGCGCGATCGGGCACTTCTCGATGAGCGGGTCGCCCTCGAAGTACAGCTGGGTGATCAAGCGCTGTGCCCACCCACGGCCGAGGATCGACACGTGGATGTGGGCCGGGCGCCAGGCGTTGCGGCTGTTGCCCCACGGATATGCGCCGGGCTTGATCGTCCGGAACTGGTAGTAGCCGTTCGCGTCCGTGAGCATCCGCCCGCAACCGCCGAAGTTCGGATCGATGGGAGCGAGATAGGTGTCCTTCTTGTGGCGGTACCGGCCACCGGCGTTGGCCTGCCACACCTCGACGAGTGCGCCCTCGACCGGATTGCCGAACTCGTCCTTGACGAAGCCGTGGACGATGATGCGCTCACCGATCGGTAGGCCGTCCTTCGAGAAGTTCAGGATCAGGTCGTTGTCGAGGGCGCCGAGCTCGTCGCTGCGGAAGACGGGGCCGGTGATCTCCGACAGGGTCGGCTTCGGCGTGATGAGCGCGTTCCGCGGTGCGCGCAGCACCGACGTGCGGTAGCCGGGGGTGAGCGCGGGTGGGTGCAGTGTGTGGTCGCGCTCGACGTATTCGCCGGTGGACATGCGATCTCCGATCTCTGAGCTGTGGACACAACCATAAGGTGAAGAAAAACTCATGTAAATTGACAAAACGCCAGTATATTCATAACTTTCGGTGATGGAATCCGAGTTCGGTCCGTCCTCGTCCGTCCCGGAGCAGGCGCGACGCATCCGCCTCCGGCACCTGAGATGCTTCGTCGCCGTCGCGCGCGAAGGTCAGGTCGGGCGGGCCGCCGAGCTGCTGCAGCTGAGTCAGCCGGCCGTCACGAAGACCCTCAACGAACTCGAGGTGCTCGCCGGAGCGAAACTCCTCGACCGCGGCCGACACGGCGCGCGCCTCACAGCGGCAGGTCACCGCTTCCTGCGCTACGCGCAGGACGTCACCACGTCACTGGACGCAGCGGTGGCCGCACTGGCGGGAGCGGCCGAACCCGCCCGCGAGCCGCTGCGGATCGGGGCCCTGCCCACCGTGGCCGGGTCCGTGCTCCCCGAAGCTCTGGTGGAGCTGCGCCGCGTGCGCGCTGATCTGGACATCCGGATCCGCACCGATCCCAATGCCGTCCTGTTGTCGGCGCTCGCCGCCGGCGCCCTCGACGTCGTCCTCGGACGCATGGCCGAACCGTCCCGGATGGTCGGGCTGTCGTTCGAGCTCCTGTACGCCGAGACGCTGATCCTCGTCGTCCGCCCCGGCCATCCTCTCGCCGGGCGTTCCGTCTCCGTCGCCGACGCACTCGAACACCCCCTGGTGGTCGCGACCAGTGGCACCGTGCCGCGCCACGCGACCGAGGCGTTGTTCGAGCGTCACGGCCTGCGATTGCCGGTCGGGCTCATCGAGACACTCGACCTCGCCGTGGCACGCGGGGTGGTCCGGCGCAGCGACGCCGTGTGGATCACCACCGAGCGTGCGGCCCGCGACGACCTCGCCGACGGGGTGGTCCGGCGCCTGGACGTGCCCACCGCGGGCACCGTCGAACCGGTCGGAGTGCTGCGACGCAGTGCCGACGCGTCGTCCGCCGCGGTCGAGGACTTCGTGACCATCCTCCGCGACATCCCCGTCGACGGGACATGGCAGGATTTCCCCCATGGCTGACCAGACTTCCGACCTTCCCGCCACCGAGCTGTGGGTCGAGCGCACCGGCACGCGCCGCTACACCGGACGCAGCTCCCGCGGCGCCGAGGTGCTCATCGGCTCGGAGAGCGTCGAGGGCGTCTTCACCCCGGGCGAGCTGCTCAAGATCGCGCTCGCCGCGTGCTCCGGCATGGCCTCGGACTTCCCGCTGTCCCGCCGGCTCGGCGACGACTACGACGCGACGATCCGTGTCTCCGGTGCCGCCGACCGCGACAACGAGGTCTACCCGCACCTCGAGGAGGAGATGGTCCTCGACCTGTCGGAGCTCGACGCTGCTGCGCGGGACCGGCTCATCGCCCTCGTCGAACGCTCCGTCGACAAGGTGTGCACGGTGGGCCGCACCCTCAAGGCGGGCACCAAGGTCTCGCTGACGATCACCGCCGAGGACTGATCGATGAGCGCCCCCGCAGACGTCGAACGGCTCACGGCGTGGGTGCACGGCCGCGTCCAGGGGGTCGGTTTCCGCTGGTTCACGCGTGCCCGCGCACTCGAGCTCGGTCTTGTCGGGCACGCGACGAATCATCCCGACGGTCGCGTGATGGTCGTCGCCGAAGGCCCCCGGCCGGCACTCGAACAGCTCCTGGCGTGGCTGAAATCCGGCGACACTCCCGGTGAGGTGCGGCTCGTCGTCGAATCGTGGGATCCCGCGCGCGGCGACCTCACCGGTTTCGTCGAACGCTGACATCCGTCCTGTTTGTCCGTTCGGCTTGGTATCCTGCCGCGATCGGGTGGATGCGGCCGGGTGGTGCCGGTCGCGGTCGGCAAGGGAGACGCATGGGCAGGCGTGCACGTTCGACGATGGTGGCGGCAGCGATCGCCGCAGTGGCAGTGGCACCCCTGGCCGCAGCACCGGCGGCGGCCGCTCCGGCTGCCGCAGCACCCGCGGCAGCCGATCCGGCTGCCTGCGCGCCGCGGACGGTCACGACGGTCGCGTCCGGACTCGGTGTCCTCGAGAACCTGGCGTTCGACGAGCGAGGCGGTCTGCTCGTCTCGGACACCTCCTTCATCGGTCCGGGAGCGTTGCGCCGGATCGCTCCCGACGGCAGCGTCACCACCGTGCTGCCCGAGGTGTCCGGTCCGGGCGGCATCGTCGTCGACGGTCCCACCGTCTACCTGAACGTGGGCAACACGACCGTCTCGGGGCTGGCCGGGATCGCCGACGGCACGATCGACACGCTCGACCTCGACACGGGTGAACGCGGCACCCACGGCACCGGGCTGGTCATGCCCAACGGCCTCGGCCGGCTCTCGGACGGCTCGATGCTCGCCTCGCGCGATCTCGGCGAGGTCGGACTCACTCTCGTGCCCGCGGGCGGTGGCGACGCCCGCGTCGTCCGTACCGATCTCGGATCCGTCAACGGCATCGCCGTCGACGGCGACACCGTCTACACCGTGACGACCTTCGAGAACGTCAACCGGCTCCACATCCTCGACGCACGCGACCTCGAAGGACCCGTGCGCAGCATCGACCTGCCCGGGCCGGGCCTGCTCTCGATGCCCGACGACCTCACGATCGGCCCCGACGGAGCGCTGTACATCGCCCTCAACCTCGCCGGCGCGGTCCTGCGGGTCGATCCGGCGACCGGGAACGGTTGCCGCATCGCCGAGGGCATCCCGCTGATGTCCTCGCTCGCCTTCGGTTCGGGACCGGGCTGGGACCCGAACGTCCTGTACACGACCGGTTTCGACGGGACGGTCCGCGCGGTGCACCCGGCCTAGGAAAGCGGTCACAACCCGCCGGTAGAGTTCTCACCCATGTACCTCAAGAGTCTGACGTTGAAGGGCTTCAAGTCCTTCGCCTCGTCGACGACTCTGCGTTTCGAACCGGGCATCACCTGTGTGGTCGGACCGAACGGGTCCGGCAAGTCGAACGTCGTCGACGCACTCACCTGGGTGATGGGGGAGCAGGGCGCCAAGGCCCTGCGCGGCGGCAAGATGCAGGACGTCATCTTCGCCGGAACCGCCGGTCGCCCGCCGCTCGGACGCGCCGAGGTCACGCTCACCATCGACAACTCCGACGGCGCGCTGCCCATCGAGTACTCCGAGGTCTCCGTCACCCGCCGCATGTTCCGCGACGGCGCCGGCGAATACGAGATCAACGGCAGTTCCTGCCGTCTCATGGACGTGCAGGAACTGCTGTCCGACTCCGGTATCGGCCGCGAGATGCATGTCATCGTCGGCCAGGGCCGCCTCGCCGCGATCCTCGAATCCCGCCCGGAGGACCGACGCGCGTTCATCGAGGAGGCCGCCGGCGTCCTCAAGCACCGCAAGCGCAAGGAAAAGGCGCTGCGCAAGC
Organism: Rhodococcus sp. BUPNP1; assembly: GCF_002215235.1. Classification (NCBI taxonomy): domain Bacteria; kingdom Bacillati; phylum Actinomycetota; class Actinomycetes; order Mycobacteriales; family Nocardiaceae; genus Rhodococcus; species Rhodococcus sp. BUPNP1. The sequence continues at coordinate 70,505 of NZ_NERM01000005.1, read as the reverse complement.
TCGACTCGATGCAGGCCAACCTCGCTCGCCTCACCGACCTCACCGCAGAACTGCGCCGTCAGCTCAAACCGCTCGGCCGGCAGGCCGAGGTCGCACGCCGCGCCCAGACCATCCAGGCCGACCTGCGCGACGCGCGGTTACGACTGGCCGCCGACGACCTCGTCACGCGCCGCGCCGAACTCGCCGGGCACGACGAGCAGGAAAAGATGGTCCGGGAACGGCTCGACACCGTACTCGCGGCCTTCGACGACGCGAACGCCGAACTCGCCCGCCACGAACAGACCCTCGCGCAGCTCACACCGGGTGCCGAAGCGGCGTCGCAGACCTGGTTCCGGCTGTCCGCCCTCGCCGAGCGCGTCTCGGCGACCGTGCGGGTCGCGCAGGAACGCGCCCGCCACCTGCACGCCGAACCCGAGGACCGTTCCGGTCAGGATCCCGACGAGATGGAGGCCCGCGCCGACCGGATCGCCGCCGAGGAAGCGGAACTGATCGAGGCCGTCGAGATCGCGCACGGCGCGCTCGAAGCGGCACGTGAGCAGCTCGCCGCGCAGGAGGAGGCCGCAGCAGCCGCCGAACGCGCGCATCTGGCCGCGGTGCGTGCCGTCGCCGACCGGCGCGAGGGCCTCGCGCGTCTCGCCGGCCAGGTCGAGACGATGCGCACCCGCGCCGAGTCGATCGACGCGGAGATCGCGCGCCTGACCGTCGCCATCGAGGAGGCCCGCCTCCGTGGCGTTGCCGCACAGGCCGAGTTCGAGACCGCTCAGGCACGCATCGACGATCTCGACGCCGGTGAGATCGATGCCGACGCGCAGCACGAACGAGCGCTCGAAGCGCAGCGGCTCGCCGACGAGCGGGTCGCCGAACTGCAGGAGGCCGAACGCGCCGCGGGCAAGGAGGTCGCCTCCCTCGGCGCCCGCATCGAGGCCCTGTCGATGGGCCTCGAACGTACCGACGGCGCGGCCTGGCTGATCGACGCGCGGTCCGGCGACGGACTCGTCGGGCGCCTCGCCGACCGCCTCCGGGTGTCCCCGGGATACGAGGCCGCCGTCGCAGCCGCTTTCGGTGCCGCAGCCGATGCCCTCGAGGTGGAGTCGGCCGACGCCGCGATCTCGGCGGTCGCAGCGCTCGCCGACGCCGACCAGGGCCGGGTGGCGTTCGTCCTGCCCGGCGCAGCCGGCCCCACCGACACCGGCGACCTGCCGACCGGTGCCCGATGGCTCCGCGAGGTCGTCGAGTGTCCCGCCGACCTGCGCGGAGGCGTCGACGGCCTGCTGGCCCGCACCGTCGTGGTCGACGACCTGCCCACCGCCCTCGGGGTCTGCGCTGCCCGGCCCGACCTGCGCGCCGTGACGCGCGGAGGAGACCTCGCCGGCGCGGGCTGGGTGGTCGGCGGCTCGCACCGCGCCCCGAGCACCCTCGAGATCCAGGCGGCGATCGACACTTCCCGTGCCGGTCTCGAACAGGCCGAACGCCGCTCCGAGGAACTGGCCGCAGCCCTCGCGGGCGCACTCGCGGAACAGGCCGAACGCGCCGAACACGTCGAACAGACCCTCGCCGCCCTCAACGAGTCCGATGCGGCGATGTCTGCCGTCTACGAACAGCTCGGCCGGCTCGGCCAGGCGGCACGCACCGCCCACGCCGAATCCGGACGCCTCGCGGCCCAGCGCACCGAGGCCGAGAAGGAACGCGACGCGGCGCGGGAGAAGCTGGTCGAACTCGAGGAGCGACTGCGCCTGGCCGAGGACGACTCGGCCGGGAGCAGCGACGGTGCCGGCACCGATCACACCGCCGCCGAGCGGGAGATGGCCGCGGCCGCCCTCGCCGAGGTCCGGGCCGTCGAGGTCGAGGCGCGACTCGCGGCACGCACGGCCGAGGAACGCGCCGAAGCGCTTCGGGGCAAAGCGGATTCGCTCCGCCGCGCCGCGCAGGCCGAGCGCGAGGCACGTGCTCGTGCCGAACGTGCCCGGATCGCGCGTCGTCAGGCGGCGGCCGTCGCCGCGGCGGTGGCGGAATCAGGACAGCGACTCGCCGAACAACTCGACGTGGCCGTGGCGACGGCACTCGCCCAGCGCGACGAACTGAACCGGCGCCGCGCCGAGTGTGCCGAGCAGCTCGAACGGGCCCGCGAACTCGTCCGCGAACTGTCCGCGCAGCGCGACCAGCTCACCGACGCGGTGCATCGCGACGAGGTGGCCCGGGCGCAGGCCTCGCTCCGGATCGAGCAGCTCGAACAGACCATCCTCGAGCAGCACGGCATCGCCCTCGACGACCTCGTCGCCGAGTACGGCCCCGACGTGCCGCTGCCGCCCACGCCGCTGGAGATGGCCGAGTACGAGCAGGCACGCGAGCGCGGCGAACAGGTGGTCGCTCCGCAACCGATGCCCTACGACCGGGCCACCCAGGAGCGGCGGGCCAAGCGCGCGGAGAAGGATCTCGCGACGCTCGGGCGCGTCAACCCGCTCGCGCTGGAGGAGTTCGCGGCGCTCGAGGAGCGGTACAACTTCCTGTCGACCCAGCTCGAGGACGTCAAGAGCGCCCGCAAGGACCTGCTCGCCGTCGTCGAGGAGGTAGACGCGCGGATCCTGCAGGTGTTCACCGAGGCCTACGCCGACGTCGAGCGCGAGTTCGAACAGGTCTTCGCGAAGCTGTTCCCCGGTGGTGAGGGACGGCTCGTGCTCACCGACCCGAGCGACATGCTCACCACCGGCATCGAGGTCGAGGCCCGCCCGCCGGGCAAGAAGGTCAAGCGCCTGTCGCTGCTGTCGGGCGGCGAGAAGTCCCTGACCGCGGTAGCGATGCTGGTCGCGATCTTCCGGGCCCGCCCCTCACCCTTCTACGTGATGGACGAGGTCGAGGCCGCGCTCGACGACACCAACCTGCGACGGTTGATCGGGCTGTTCGAGCAGCTGCGCGAGAAGTCCCAACTCATCGTCATCACGCACCAGAAGCCGACGATGGAGGTCGCCGACGCGCTGTACGGCGTGAGCATGCGGGGCGACGGCATCACCCGGGTCATCTCGCAGCGACTGCGCGGACGCGAGATCGCGACACCGGTCCCCGAACCGGAGGAAGAGCTCCAGGCCTGACAGTATGGGTGCGTGAGTACCGGAGCCTGGATAGTCATCGCCGCCGCGCTGGCGGTCGTTCTCGTCGCGCTCGTCGTCGGTCTGACCCTCTACCGGCGGCGGCAGGTGTCGCTGAAGGCGCCCGAGACCCCGCAGCTCGATTCCGCCGAGACCAAGGACCGCTCGGGCGGTTACAAGGCGCAGAGCGGATTCAGTTTCTCGCAGGGCACGGCCGCGCCACCGGCGCCGGCCCCCCGGCCGGCGCCGAAACCGGCACCGAAGCCTGCGGCGAAGCCGGAGCCCGCGCCCCGCACGGTGCCGCTTCCGGAGGAGATCACCGAAGCTCCGCCGAGCGCACCCGCCCCCGCGGAGCCGAAGGCGGAACCGGCGCCTGCGCCGAAGGTCGAGCCCAAGCCTGCAGAACCGAAGCCGGCCGAACCCGAGCCGGTCGAGCCCGAGGTCGCCCCGGAGCCGGAGCGTCCCGCTCCCGAGTCCGTCGAGCCGGAGGTCGCCCCCGAACCGGAAGTCGCACCGACACCGGAACCCGAGGTCGAGCCCGCCCCGGCGACGGAGACCGTCGCTGAACCCGAGGTCACCGAACCCGAGGTCGTCGAACCCGAGGTCGTCGAACCGGCCGGACCGGCCGCTGTTCCTCCGGCAGCCCCGATCGAGGAGATCGAACCCACCGCGGGGCGCCTCGTCCGCCTGCGCGGCCGTCTGGCCCGCTCGCAGTCGGCGGTCGGCAAGAGCCTGCTCGGTCTGCTCGGTGGCGGCGACCTCGACGAGGACTCCTGGGAGGAGATCGAGGACACGCTGCTCGTCGCCGACCTCGGTGCCGCGACGACCACCAAGATCGTCGACCGTCTGCGTGAGGAGATGGTCGTGAACAACGTGCGCAGCGAGGCCGACGCCCGCGCCGTGCTGCGCAGCGTGCTCGTCGACGAGCTCCGCCCCGAGCTCGACCGCTCCATCCGGGCCCTCCCGCACGAGGACCATCCCGCCGTGCTGCTCGTCGTCGGTGTCAACGGCACCGGCAAGACCACGACTACCGGCAAGCTCGCCCGCGTGCTCGTCGCGGACGGACGCCGGGTGCTGCTCGGTGCCGCCGACACCTTCCGTGCCGCGGCCGCCGACCAGCTGCAGACCTGGGCCGAACGCGTCGGCGCCGAGGTCGTTCGCGGCAAGGAGGCCGCCGATCCCGCCGCGGTGGCGTTCGATGCCGTCGCGAGGGGCATCGACAACGGCGTCGACGCGGTCCTCGTCGACACCGCCGGCCGCCTGCACACCAAGACCGGCCTGATGGACGAGCTCGGCAAGGTCAAGCGCGTCGTGGAGAAGAAGGCCGCCGTCGACGAGGTGCTGCTCGTCCTCGACGCGACGATCGGCCAGAACGGGCTGATGCAGGCCCGCGTGTTCGCCGAGGTCGTCGACATCACCGGTGTGGTGCTCACCAAGCTCGACGGAACCGCCAAGGGCGGCATCGTCTTCCAGGTGCAGCACGAACTCGGCGTCCCGGTGAAGCTGGTGGGTCTGGGTGAGGGCGCCGACGATCTCGCCCCCTTCGAACCGGAAGCCTTCGTGGACGCCCTGTTGGGCTGATCGACGCTGCCCTGTCGGGCTGATCCGCACCGCATTCCGTCGCTCCGGCCGCTGTCCGCTCACGCGGGCAGCGGCCGGTTCCGTCGGTGGGAATACGGTGTCCGAAAAGTGTGAAACAAGGATGAAACAAGGTCGGTTCCTGCGTTCACGCCCACGAAACAGCACGGCGCCTCCACGGAAACATCCGGGCAGCAAGCTTTCCCTCGACAACGCGCCGATCGGCGCGGCCTACAGGGAGGTTGCAAGTGGAGGAAGTGGTGAACACCGGCGACGCAGCGTGGATGCTGATAGCAGCGTCGCTCGTGCTTCTGATGACCCCGGGCCTGGCGTTCTTCTACGGCGGGATGTCCCGCTCCAAGTCCGTGCTCAACATGATGATGATGTCGTTCGGCTCCATGGCGATCATCGCGGTGATCTACGTCCTGTGGGGCTGGTCGATGTCCTACGGCACGGAGAACGTCCTCGGTATCTTCGCGAACCCGTTCGAACAGTTCGGTCTGCAGGGCGCCATCTACGACGACGAGGGTGGCTTCCTCCCCGGTCTCGGTGACTACCCGCAGATCATCGACATCGGCTTCCAGGTGACCTTCGCGATCATCACCACCGCGCTGATCAGCGGTGCGCTGGCCGAGCGCGTCAAGTTCGGCACGTGGATGGCGTTCGCGGCCATCTGGGTCACCTGCGCCTACTTCCCGCTCGCCCACATGGTGTGGGGTGGCGGCCTGCTGTCGGGTTCCGAGGACAGCATCGCTGCCGCACTGTTCGGCACCGTCGACGTCGACGGTGAGACGGTCGCCTCGGTTGCCCCGATCGACTTCGCCGGTGGCACGGTCGTCCACATCAACGCCGGTATCGCCGCTCTCGTCCTGGCCGTCGTCATCGGCAAGCGCGCCGGCTTCGGTCGCACTGCCTTCCGACCGCACAACCTGCCGTTCGTCATGCTCGGCGCTGCACTGCTGTGGTTCGGATGGTTCGGCTTCAACGCCGGTTCCGCCTTCGCGGCCGACGGTCTCGCAGGTCTGGCCTGGGTCAACACCACCACCGCCACCGCTGCCGCCATCCTCGGCTGGCTCGTCACCGAGCGCATCCGTGACGGCAAGGCCACCAGCCTCGGTGCCGCGTCCGGTGCCGTCGCCGGCCTGGTCGCCATCACCCCCGCTGCCGGCTCGCTGAGCCCGGTCGGATCGATCGCCCTCGGCGTCATCGCCGGCATCCTGTCCGCCCTCGCCGTGGGCCTGAAGTACAAGTTCGGTTACGACGACTCGCTCGACGTCGTGGGTGTCCACCTCGTGTCGGGCCTGTGGGGCACGGTCGCCATCGGCTTCCTCGGCACCGAGACCGGATTGTTCTACGGTGGCGATTACAAGCAGCTCGTCATCCAGATCGTCATCGCAGTCGTCGCCCTGGTGTTCACCGCAGTCGTCACCGCAGTGATCGCCTTCGCACTCAAGCCCATGGGCTGGCGTGTGAGCGACGAGGAAGAGGCCCGCGGTATCGACGAAGCCGAACATGCGGAATCCGCATACGACTTCGCGCCGGCTCTCAAGTGATAAGAAGACCACGACAGCGAGCAGGGATGACAGCGGCCAGCGGGCTCTGGGAAGGATGAGGATATGAAGCTGATCACGGCGATCATCAAGCCGTTCACGCTCGAGGACGTCAAGGCAGGCCTGGAGCAGGCCGGTGTGCTCGGAATGACAGTCAGCGAGGTGCAGGGCTACGGCCGCCAGAAGGGCCACACCGAGGTCTACCGCGGAGCGGAGTACTCCGTCGACTTCGTGCCGAAGGTCCGCGTCGAGGTCGTCGTCGACGACTCCGCTGTCGACAAGGTCGTCGAGACCATCGTCGAGGCCTCCCGTACCGGGAAGATCGGCGACGGCAAGGTGTGGGTCACGCCCGTGGAAGCGGTGGTCCGGGTCCGCACCGGAGAACGAGGTTCGGATGCGCTCTGACCCCCAGGGGTCCGGCACTCGAGGCCCTGATCCCGCTGCTTCGGCAGCGGGGTCGGGGCCTTCGGTGTCCTCGGCCCGCACAACCGCACCGGCGGGCGCCGCCGATCTCGCGGCAGCCCGCGACACCCTGCTCTCCGGCGGCCCCCGCAGCCGCCGCCTCGACACCGTGGCCCTGCGTCACGCCCTCGTGGACCTGCACGAATTCTGGTTGACGACGAAGGGCTCCGAACTCGGCATCAAGCGCGAGGGAGGCTTCGCCATCGTCGCCGTCGGGGGTCTCGGACGCCGCGAGATGCTCCCGTACTCCGATCTCGATCTCATCCTCCTCCACGACGACATGGCGCCGTCCGTCGTGTCGAAGGTCGCCGACGAGCTCTGGTACCCGCTGTGGGACGCGCACATCAAGCTCGACCACAGTGTCCGGACGGTGCCCCAGGCCCTCCAGGTGTTCTCCTCCGATCTGACAGCCGCACTGGGAATGCTCGAGGCCCGGCACATCGCGGGCGACGCCCAGCTGAGCAATCTGCTCATCGGCGGTGTGCGACGTCAGTGGCGCACCGGCATCCGGTCCCGCTTCGACGAACTCATCGAGATGACCGAGGTGCGATGGCAGCGCAGCGGGCAGATCGCCCACCGGGCCGAACCCGACCTCAAGAGCGGTCGCGGCGGGTTGCGGGACGTGCAGTTGCTCAATGCCCTGTCCGTTGCGCAGCTCACCGACGGCATGCCGGGACTCGGACCCGACGTCCCGGGCGGAGGCCTCGCGGCCGCCCACCGGCGACTGCTCGACGTACGCACCGAGCTGCACCGCGTCGCCGGCCGCTCCCGCGACCAGCTGCGCGCCCAGGACGCCGACGAGATCGCCGCGGCGCTGCGGATCGGCGACCGTTTCGATCTCGCACGGGTGCTCACCGAATCGGCCCGCACGATCAGCTACTCCGTCGACGTCGGCCTGCGCACCGCGGCCAATTCGCTGCCGCGCAAGGGCCTGTCGCGGCTGCGCCGCGGACCGGTGCGGCGTCCCCTCGACGAAGGGGTCGTCGAGCACGGGGGAGAGGTCGCCCTCGCGCGCGACGCGCATCCGCGTCGCGATCCGGGTCTGATCACGCGGGTCGCGGCGGCCGCCGCGCAGGCCGGACTGCCGGTCTCGGCGGCCACGCTCACCCGGCTCGCCGATCACGCACCGGAACTGCGCGAACCCTGGCCTCGCGAAGCCCTCGACGACTTCCTGGTGTTGCTCGGCTCGGGACGTCGCGCGGTCGACGTCATCGAGTCGCTGGACCGCACCGGACTGTGGGGGCGGTTGCTCCCGGAATGGGGTGCGGTGCGCGACCTGCCGCCCCGCGACGCCGTCCATACGTGGACCGTGGACAGGCACCTCGTCGAGACCGCCGTCTACGCGAGCGAACTGACGACGCGGGTCGCCCGGCCGGACCTGCTCGTCCTCGGCGCGTTGCTGCACGACATCGGCAAGGGACGCGGCGGCGACCACAGCGTGGTCGGTGCCGAACTGGCCCTGCAGATCGGGCGGCGGATGGGCCTGTGGCCCTCGGATCTGGCCCTGCTCACCTCTATGGTGCGGCACCACCTGCTCCTGCCGCACACCGCGACCCGCCGCGACCTCGACGATCCGGAGACCGTGGCCGCGGTCGTCGACGCCCTCGACGGCGATCCGGTGCTGCTCGACCTGCTCCACGCGTTGGCCGAAGCGGATTCGCAGGCCACCGGCCCAGGAGTCTGGGGGGATTGGAAGGCGTCGCTGATCCGGGAACTCGTACGCCGCTGCCGCATGATGATGGCGGGCGACGAGCTCCCGGCGCCGGATCCGATCGATCCCGTCCTCGCGAACCTCGTCGAGGACGGTGCCCTGCACGTCGCGCTCGACCCGCGCGAGGACGGCCGCAGCTTCACCGCGACCTTCGTCGCGCCCGACGAGCGGGGCGTGCTCTCCGACGAGGCCGGTGTGCTCTCGCTGCACGGTCTGCGGGTGCTGTCGGCCTCGATCGGCAGCCACGCCGGCAGCACGGTCAACAGCTTCGTCGTGGCTCCGAGATTCGGCTCACCGCCCGAAGCGGCCCTGCTCCGGCAGGAACTCGTGCGGGCTCGCTCCGGCGATCTCGACCTCCTCGGTGCCCTCGAGGCCAAGGACCGCGCCGAACGCGAAAGCCGGCTTCCCGAGCGAACGGCCCGGGCGGTTCCAGTCAGCGCCGCTCTCGCGCCGCCGCGGATCATCTGGTTCGAAGGGTCCGAATCGGACCAGGTCGTGCTCGAGATCCGGTCGGAGGACCGGATCGGTCTGCTGTGCCGTCTCGCGGACGTCTTCGAGCGTGTCGGAGCCGACGTGCGGTGGGCGCGGGTGAGCACCTTGGGTTCGACGGTGATCGACTCGTTCTGCGTCGATCTCGCCGGTGCCCACACCCGTGTCTCTCGGGAACATCTCGAGAAGGAACTGCTGTCGGTCCTGCCTGCTCCCGAGCCGCCCGCGCCCGCCGACAGATCGTGACCGACGGATCGTGACCGCGCGGGTGGCCCGCCCTGTGGCGTGGCCACCCGCGGTCGCGACGGATCGGGAGCGGTTACCCTGGTTCGCAGCATTGTCCGCATCTTCGTCAGAGCTCAGGAGCGCATTCGGTGTTCGAATCCCTTTCCGACAGGTTGACAGGGGTCCTGAAGGACCTGCGCGGCAAGGGGCGGCTGTCCGACGCGGACATCGACGCGACCTGCCGTGAGATCCGCCTCGCCCTGCTCGAGGCCGACGTCGCGCTGCCCGTGGTGCGCGAGTTCATCAAGAAGATCAAGGTGCGCGCCAAGGGTGCCGAGGTGCACGGCGCGCTCAACCCGGCCCAGCAGGTCGTCAAGATCGTCAACGAGGAACTCGTCGGGATCCTCGGCGGTGAGACCCGTCGTCTGCAGTTCGCGAAGACCCCGCCGACGGTCATCATGCTCGCCGGTCTGCAGGGTGCCGGTAAGACCACACTCGCGGGCAAGCTCGCGAAGTGGCTCAAGGCGCAGGGGCACACCCCGATGCTGGTCGCCTGCGACCTCCAGCGCCCCGGCGCTGTGACCCAGCTGCAGGTGGTCGGTGAGCGTGCCGGCGTGTCGGTCTTCGCGCCCCATCCCGGCACCTCCATCGGCGGAGGCGAGAACGAACTCGGAGTCACCGCCGCCGACCCGATCGCCGTGGCCGAGCAGGGCATCGCCGAGGCGCGCAACAAGCAGTACGACGTGGTCATCGTCGACACCGCCGGTCGCCTCGGTATCGACCAGGAACTCATGGCGCAGGCCGCGGGCATCCGCGACGCCGTGCAGCCCGACGAGGTGCTGTTCGTCCTCGACGCGATGATCGGTCAGGACGCTGTGAGCACCGCCGAGGCGTTCCGCGAGGGTGTCGGCTTCACCGGCGTGGTGCTCACCAAGCTCGACGGCGACGCCCGCGGTGGTGCCGCGCTCAGCGTCCGCGAGCTCACCGGCCAGCCGATCATGTTCGCCTCCACCGGTGAGAAGCTCGAGGACTTCGACGTCTTCCACCCCGAGCGCATGGCCAGCCGCATCCTCGGCATGGGCGACGTGCTCACCCTCATCGAGCAGGCCGAGCAGGTCTTCGACGCCGAGCAGGCCGAGGCCACCGCCAGCAAGATCGGTTCCGGCGAGCTCACCCTCGAGGACTTCCTCGAGCAGATGATGGCCGTGCGGAAGATGGGCCCCATCGCCAATCTCCTGGGCATGCTGCCCGGAGCCGGGCAGATGAAGGACGCCCTCGCCAACGTCGACGAGAAGCAGCTCGACCGCATCCAGGCGATCATCCGCGGCATGACGCCGGAGGAGCGCGCCAACCCGAAGATCATCAACGGCTCGCGGCGACTGCGCATCGCCAACGGTTCCGGTGTGAAGGTCTCCGACGTCAACCAGCTCGTCGACCGGTTCTTCGAGGCCCGGAAGATGATGACGGCGATGGCCGGCCAGATGGGCATGCCGGGCGCACGCAAGAACCAGCGCAAGAAGGGCAAGAAGGGGAAGAAGGGCGGTCGCGGACCGACGCCGCCGAAGGTGCGGGGCGGTATGCCCGGCGGCTTCCCCGGTCTCCCGGGTGGCATGCCCGCCGGGATGCCCGACCTGTCGAAGATGCCGAAGGGCCTCGACGAGCTTCCTCCGGGTCTCGAGAACTTCGACCTGTCGAAGCTGAAGTTCCCCAAGAACTGAGCCGGGCCGGGGGATGACCGTGACCGAGGGTGATGCGCGTTCCTTCGTCGTGCGGGGCCGGTCGTTGGCCGACGGCGAACCCGTCGAGCTGTTCGTCGGGGCCGACGGAGCGTTCACGGACGAGCCCGGCCGCGACGCCGAGGTGCTCTGCGCCGACGGCTGGATCCTGCCGGGTCTCGTCGACGCGCACTGCCACGTCGGTATCCGGTTCGGCGGGGGAGCGGAGGACGAGGAGGGTCTGCTCGCGCAGGCCGTCACCGAACGCGATGCGGGTGTCCTGCTGCTCCGCGATGCCGGGTCGCCCGTCGACACCCGGGCCCTCGACCAGCGGGCGGACCTGCCCCGGATCATCCGGGCCGGCCGGCACATCGCGCTGCCCAAGCGCTACATCCGCGGGCTGCCCGTCGACCTCGAGGACGAGTCGCAGCTGCCCGACGAAGTGGCCCGTCAGGCCCGGGCCGGCGACGGCTGGGTCAAGCTCATCGGCGACTGGATCGACCGTGAGGTCGGCGACCTCGCTCCGCTGTGGAGCGACGAGATCCTCGTCGAGGCGATCGCCGCGGCCCACCGCGAGGGCGCGCGGGTGACGGCGCACGTCTTCGGTGAGGACGCCCTGCCCGGACTGCTCGCGGCGGGGATCGACTGCATCGAACACGGCACGGGCCTGACCGACGAGACCATCGCGACGATGGCCGCTCACGGCACCGCGCTCGTGCCGACACTGGTCAACATCGAGAACTTCCCGGACATCGCTGATTCGGCGACGCGATTCCCGGTGTACGCAGCGCACATGCGCGCCCTGTACGCGCGCCTCGACGAGACCATCGGCGCCGCCCACGAGGCCGGCATCCCGATCTACGCGGGCACCGATGCCGGTGGTCAGGTGCAGCACGGGCGCATCGCCGACGAGATCGCGTCGCTCGTGCGCGTGGGTCTCGACCCCACCGAGGCGTACGCCGCGGCGAGCTGGAAGGCCCGCGCGTGGCTCGGGCACCCGAGTCTCGAGCCGGGGACGTCGGCGGATTTCGTCGTGTACCGGGAGGATCCGCGCAGCGACCCGGCGGCGGCCCGTCCCGATCTCGTGGTTCTCCGCGGCCGGGTGGTCTCGGGCAGTCCCGCGCGCCTGTAGAGAGGGTGCGTGGGGTCACCGGGTGCCGGTTTCGTCCTGGCTCACGCGTCTGGCAGAATGGTTCGCTGTCGTCGCATCCGGTTACGTACCGCGCGGCGGTCACAGGCTAGAGGCAAAACCGGGCGTGCCAGAAGGGCGCGTCGTCCGAATTGCACGTGACACGCGCCTCGGCGCACCCCGAAGGAGAACACAGCAGTGGCTGTCAAGATCAAGCTCACCCGTCTCGGCAAGATCCGCAACCCGCAGTACCGCGTCGTCGTCGCGGACTCGCGCACCCGCCGCAACGGCCGGGCCATCGAGACCATCGGCAAGTACCACCCGAAGGAAGAGCCTTCGCTGATCGAGATCGACTCGGAGCGTGCGCAGTACTGGCTGAACGTCGGCGCCCAGCCGACCGAGCCGGTCCTCAACCTCTTCAAGATCACCGGTGACTGGCAGAAGTTCAAGGGCCTGCCGGGCGCCGAGGGCACGCTGAAGAAGGCGGAGCCGAAGCCGTCCAAGCTCGAGCTGTTCCAGGCCGCCCTCGCGCAGGCCGAGAACGAGCCGGCTGCCGAGGCCGTCACGCCCAAGAAGAAGAAGGCTGCCAAGGAAGAGTCCGCCGAGGCGTCCACCGAGGCCGAGTCCACCGAGGCCGCCGAGTAATGAGCGCCGTGGTCGCCGATGCCGTCGAGCATCTCGTTCGTGGAATCGTCGCCCATCCCGACGACGTCCGCGTCGACCTGATCGCGGGTCGTCGGGGCCGCACCGTCGAGGTGCACGTCAACCCCGACGACCTCGGCAAGGTCATCGGCCGCGGCGGTCGCACCGCGACCGCGCTGCGGACCCTCGTCACCGGAATCGGTGGCCGGGGTATCCGTGTCGACGTCGTCGACACCGACCGCTAGGCGAGCGTCGATGGAGCTCGTCGTGGGCCGTGTGGCCAAGTCGCACGGCATCCGAGGCGAAGTCGTCGTCGAGGTTCGCACCGACGAACCCGAGGAGCGCTTCGCTGTCGGCGCGGTCCTGCGTGGCCGTAAGCCTCGCGACAAGCACCTGCACGAGTACACAGTGGAAGCCGCCCGGGAACACTCCGGGCGGCTTCTGCTGCGCCTGCAGGGCATCGACGGTCGCGACGCCGCCGACGCACTGCGCGGGGTGCTGTTCGTCGTCGACAGCGCCGACCTTCCGCCCTCCGACGACCCGGACGAGTTCTACGACCACGAACTCGAAGGGTTGACGGTGCGGATCGTCGCCGGGCGTCCCGACGGTGGAACCGAGGTCGGCACCGTCCGCGAGGTCCTGCACACGGCCGCCGGCGAACTGCTGTCGATCCGGCCGGCCGGCCAGGAACGCGGGGAGCTGCTCGTCCCGTTCGTCACCGAGATCGTGCCGACGGTGTCGGTCCGGGACGGCGTGATCGAGATCGATCCGCCCGACGGGCTCCTCGACCCCGATTTCGGGGAACCGCCGTCCAAGAAGAAGAAGTCGACCGAGGGGAAGCAGTAGTCCGTGCGGCTCGACGTCGTCACCATCTTCCCCGAATATCTCGAACCCCTGCGCGTCGCTCTGCTCGGCAAGGCGATCGACAAGGGGCTCATCTCCGTCGGTGTGCACAACCTGCGCGACTGGACGCACGACGTGCACAAGGCCGTCGACGACGCGCCCTACGGGGGCGGCCCTGGCATGGTCATGAAACCCACCGTGTGGGGACCGGCGCTCGACGACGTGCTCGCCGGACCCGACGGTGGGACCGATCCCGACGTGCTGCTCGTCGTCCCGACGCCCGCCGGTCGCCGCTTCGATCAGGCCACCGCGCAACGCTGGTCGAAGGAGAAGCGGATCGTCTTTGCGTGCGGCCGCTACGAAGGTATCGACCAGCGCGTCTTCGACGATGCCGCGCGTCGCGTGCGCGTCGAGGAGGTGAGCATCGGCGACTACGTCCTCATCGGTGGGGAGGTCGCCGTTCTCGTCATGGTCGAGGCCGTCGTCCGGCTGCTGCCCGGAGTGCTCGGCAATCAGCAGTCGCACCAGGAGGATTCGTTCTCCGACGGACTGCTCGAAGGGCCGAGCTACACCCGGCCGGCGGTGTGGCGCGACCTCGAGGTGCCGCCGGTGCTGTTGTCCGGCGACCACGGGAAGGTCGCTCGCTGGCGCCACGAGCAGTCGCTCGAACGCACCCGCGAACGACGACCCGATCTGCTTCCGTCCGACGACTGACGCCGGGCCGGACGGCCCTCAGGGGCGGTGCGCGCTTCCGAGCGTCGTCTCGACCGCCAGCGTGACGGTCTCGCGCGCGTGCTGTGCGCTGCCGTCGTCCGTTGCGTCGTACATCGCCGTGTCGGGCAGGAAACCGGTGTCGTAGAAGGGATCCGACTCGTCGTAGGTGACGGTCTCCCGTGCCGCGACCACGACCACGTACCGGTGGTCGTCGCCGAAGAACCCGGTGGACAGGTGCAGCCATTCACCGGCCAGGCAGCACATCCACCCCTGCTTCACACCCAGCTCCGTGGAGTCTCCGAGCCCCTCGGGAAGCCCGAAACGCTGGTCGTATCCGTCGACGCCCTCGTCGGTGAACTCCACGAGATGGCCGACGATCCGGGCCGCACTCTCGTCACCGGATGCGCTGTCGCCGAGCAGATCGTCGTACCAGGTCAGCAGGTCCGACGCCGTCGTGGTCGTGTTCCACCACCAGGACCCCGGATCCGGGGGAGTCGTGCCGGTCAGGTTGTGCCGCTCCACGACGTGCTCGACGATCCCGGGGCCGCCGTAGGTCTCCCACAGCAGCGTCGCGGCGTTGTCGTCGGAGGAGCGCAGCATCGACCGGATCAATTCGTGGTCCTCGTCGGCGAGCGTCGCCTCGCCCGTCACCTCGCGGTACAGGACCTCCTCGGCGATGAAGAGCTTGACCGTCGAGGCGGTCTCGAAGGGCTCGTCCGTGCCGCCGAGCACGCGGGCCCCTGATTCGCGGTCGAGCACGGCGATGGTCAGACGCGCTCCGCGGCTGTACGCGAGTGCGACGGCCGCGTCGATCTGCCGGGGGAGTTCGGCCGTCGACAGCGTCACGGTCGACTCGTCGGAATCGGTGTCCGCGACCGAGGCGAGACCGAGCGCCTCGTGCGGGAGCGGGTGGGTGTCCATCGAATCGCAGCCGGATACGGCCAGTGCGGTGGCCACGCACAGCATCATCGCGCCCGATCGTGCGCGTCCGCGCCCGTGCTTCATTTCCGGTTCCTGCATTCCATTGTGCTGTGGACGATAGCGCCGGTCCACCCGACAGCCTGCACGGACCCCGAGTGCGAGCGCTCGCGGTCACAGGCGCGAGCGCCTACGGGGTCACAGGCGCGAGCGCCTACGGGGTCACAGGCGCGAGCGCCTACGGGGTCACAGGCGCGAGCGCCTACGCGGTCACAGGCGCGTGCCGAGGTCGGCAACTGTAGGGTCGTTCGACGTGACGACCGAACTCGACACCGTGAACCGGCGGATCGCCCAGGAACTCGACGTCCGCGAAGACCAGGTGGCCGCGGCCGTGGGACTGCTCGACGGCGGCGCGACCGTGCCGTTCGTCGCGCGCTACCGCAAGGAGGCGACCGGCGGTCTCGACGATGCCCAGCTGCGTACCCTCGAGGAACGCCTCCGCTATCTGCGCGAACTCGACGAGCGCCGCGTCGCGATCCTCGAATCGATCGAGGCGCAGGGCAAGCTCGACGACACGCTGCGCGGACAGATCATGCTCGCCGACACCAAGGCGCGGCTCGAGGACATCTACCTGCCGTTCAAGCCGAAGCGGCGCACCAAGGCACAGATCGCCCGCGAGGCCGGTCACGAACCCGTCGCCGACGCGCTCATCGGCGACCCCACCACCGATCCTGCCGGGTACACCTCCGAGCAGCTCGACGGTGCGCGCGCCATCCTCGTCGAACGTTTCGCCGAGGACGCCGACCTCGTCGGCGAGCTCCGCGAGGCGATGTGGACGCGCGGCAAGGTGAGCTCCACCGTTCGGTCCGGCAAGGAGAACGACGGCGCGAAGTTCTCCGACTACTTCGAGTTCTCGGAACCGTTCACCCAGCTGCCCTCGCACCGCATCCTCGCCCTCCTGCGCGGCGAGAAGGAGGAGGTGCTGTCGCTGTCGTTCGATCCCGAGATCGACGAGCCGGTGCCCGGCGAGCGCAGCTACTACGAGGGCCGGATCGCGACGCGCTTCGGCATCGCCGACGAGGGACGTCCCGCCGACACGTGGCTGCTCGACACCGTGCGGTGGGCGTGGCGCACCAAGCTGCAGATGTCGCTGTCGCTGGACATCAGGATGCGGCTGCGGCAGTCCGCCGAGAAGGACGCGGTCGACGTCTTCGCCGCCAACCTCAAGGACCTGCTGCTCGCCGCACCGGCCGGCACGCGCCCGACGATGGGCCTCGATCCCGGCTTCCGCACCGGCACGAAGGTCGCGGTCGTCGACGCGACAGGCAAGGTCGTCGACCACACCACCATCTATCCGCATCAGCCGCACAACAAGCGCGACGAGGCCCTCGCGGTGCTCGCCGCGCTGGTCGCGCGGCACGGTGTCGAACTGATCGCCATCGGCAACGGCACGGCGTCTCGTGAGACCGACGCTCTCGCAGCCGATCTCGTGTCGCTGGCGAAGGTGCCCGGGTTGACGAAGATCGTGGTGTCCGAGGCGGGCGCGTCCGTCTACTCGGCATCCGAGTACGCCACCAAGGAACTTCCGGACCTCGACGTGTCCATCCGCGGTGCGGTCTCCATCGCGCGTCGTCTGCAGGATCCGCTCGCCGAACTGGTCAAGATCGACCCGAAGTCGATCGGTGTCGGCCAGTATCAGCACGACGTGTCCGAGACGATGCTCGCGCGGTCGCTCGGCGCGGTCGTCGAGGACGCGGTGAACGCCGTCGGTGTCGACGTCAACACGGCGTCGGTTCCGCTGCTGTCGCGGGTCTCGGGTATCACCGGCTCGCTCGCGGAGAGCATCGTCGCCCACCGCGACCAGAACGGTCCGTTCCGGGCGCGCACCGCGCTCAAGGACGTCCCGAGACTCGGTCCGAAGGCCTTCGAGCAGTGCGCGGGCTTCCTGCGAATCCCCAACGGCGACGACCCGCTCGACGCGTCCGCGGTGCACCCCGAGGCGTATCCGGTGGTGCGGCGGATCGTCGACCGGACCGGCAGCAGCGTCCGCGAACTGCTCGGTAACACCGCGACCCTGCGGAAGCTGCGCGCGGACGAGTTCGCCGACGACCGCTTCGGTGTCCCGACCGTCACCGACATCATCTCCGAGCTCGAGAAGCCCGGCCGCGACCCGCGTCCGGAGTTCAAGACCGCGACCTTCGCCGCCGGTGTCGAGAAGGTCGCCGACCTGAAGCCCGGCATGGTCCTCGAGGGAGTGGTCACCAACGTCGCGGCGTTCGGTGCGTTCGTCGACGTCGGTGTGCACCAGGACGGCCTTGTGCACGTCTCCGCCATGTCGCGCAGCTTCGTGAAGGATCCGCACGACGTCGTCCGGTCCGGGGAGGTCGTCAAGGTGAAGGTCCTCGAGGTCGACGTCGCGCGTCAGCGCATCGGTCTGACGCTGCGACTCGACGACGAGATCCCCACCCCGGGCGCCGAGAAGTCGGGAGGTCAGCCGCGCGGAGGTGGCCGGCGTCCCGGAGGCCAGGGCGGCGGGAACCAGGGCGGCGGGAACCAGGGCGGCGGACGGGGTCGCAACGCTCAGGGCAATCGTGGACAGCAGGGCAATCGTGGGCAGCAGGGCCGCGGTGGCGACCGCCGTTCGGCGCCGGCCGCCTCCGGATCGATGGCCGACGCCCTGCGACGCGCCGGTTTCGGCAACAACTGACGCGAATCACCGGGTCACTCCTGCAATGCTGTGGACATGAGATCCACGGTGGCCGGGGTGATCCGGTGATGCTCGACTGGGTGCAGCGCGAGATCGTCGATCAGGGGCGCCTGCCGCTGTTGTTCTTCCTGCTCGGTTTCGTGGCCGCGTTCGTCTTCATCCGGATCAGCGTGCGGTTGATCCGCGCGCAGGTGCGCTGGTGGCCCGGCAACATCACCCCGGGCGGTCAGCACGTGCACCACGTGGTGTTCGGTGTCGTGACGATGGTGATCGCCGGTGGGGGACTGATCGCGATCTCCGAGGACGCCAACCGCATCGCCGCCTGCGTCCTCGCGGCGCTCTTCGGAATCGGCGCCGCCCTGACCCTCGACGAATTCGCCCTGATCTTCTACCTGAACGACGTGTACTGGGAAGAACAGGGACGGGTCTCCGTCGACGCCGTATTCGTGGCGATCGCCGTGACCGGGATGTGGTTGCTCGGCCTGCGACCGTTCGAACTCGGGGACACCACGAATTTCGAGGACAGCGGTGACTGGGCCGGACGGGCCGCGCTCGTCGTGGCCGTGCTCGTGAACCTCCTGCTCGCCGCGATCGTCCTGGCGAAGGGCAAGATCTGGACCGGCCTGGTGGGGCTGTTCATCGTTCCGCTGCTGTGGGTCGGCGCGATCCGGCTCTCCCGGCCCGGGGCGCCCTGGGCTCGCTGGCGGTACGGCAAGCGGCCCCGCCGCATGGCGCGCGCGCTCGAACGCGAACGTCGACTGCGGCGCCCGGTGATCCGCGCCAAGATCTTCGTGCAGGATCTCGTCGCGGGCGCACCGACGCTCGAGACCGTGCGGGGCAGTGTCGCGCACTCGCGCACCGCGACCGAGGCGGAACTGGACCGCCGCGTCAAACCGGCGCCACCGCCGATTTCCTCGATCGATATTCCGTCTGGCACAATGGACGGGTTGCCCCGTTCGGGCACGCCTACCTGACCTGGGCACGAACCGGTCGAGCCCGCCACACGGCGGTCGCCGCCAGGTTCCTCTGCTCGAGCGAACAAGAGGATGAAAAACCGATGAACACCCTGGACTTTCTGGACGCCAAGTCGCTGCGCGACGACATCCCGGACTTCCGTCCCGGCGACACTCTCGATGTGCACGTCAAGGTCATCGAGGGCAGCAAGGAGCGTGTGCAGGTCTTCAAGGGCGTCGTGATCCGGCGTCAGGGCGGCGGCATCCGCGAGACCTTCACCGTCCGCAAGGTTTCCTTCGGCGTCG
This sequence comes from Rhodococcus sp. BUPNP1, assembly GCF_002215235.1. Lineage (NCBI taxonomy): Bacteria > Bacillati > Actinomycetota > Actinomycetes > Mycobacteriales > Nocardiaceae > Rhodococcus > Rhodococcus sp. BUPNP1. The sequence continues at coordinate 51,480 of NZ_NERM01000005.1, read as the reverse complement.
GCGTGGAGCGCACCTTCCCGGTGCACAGCCCCAACCTCGCCAAGATCGACGTGCTGACCCGTGGCGACGTCCGTCGCGCGAAGCTCTACTACCTGCGTGAGCTGCGCGGCAAGGCTGCCAAGATCAAGGAGAAGCGCTGATCTTCGGCCGCTGACCAGCCCCCTGGGCTGCTCGGCACGGCTCTCGAGCCACCCGATACAGCATCCGACGACCCGGCCCGGACTTCCGTCCCGGCCGGGTCGTCGTCGTTGTGGGCAGCGGTCCGTCGCCCACCCGTCCGGTCGACGGTCGTCCTCGGCGGGCCGCCGTGCCGCAGACGCTAGTCTGTCGAGGTGGCAGATTCCCCGCACGATCCGGCTCGACCGGATGTGAACCGCAACGATGTTCGAGGTTCGGCTCGGAGCGATCGAGCCGACGGTGCACACCACCGGCGCGAGGACCCCGCAGCGAACGACACCGCCCCCAAGGCGAAGAAGCAGAAGTCGTTCTGGCGTGAACTGCCGATCCTGGTCGTCGTCGCACTGGCCCTGAGCTTCCTGCTGCAGACCTTCGTGGCGCGGGTCTACCTCATCCCCTCGGAATCGATGGAGCCGACACTGCACGGCTGCCCGGGCTGCACCGGCGACCGCATCGTCGTCGAGAAGGTGGGATACCGCTTCACCGACCCGCGCCCCGGCGACGTCATCGTCTTCGAAGGCCCCGAATCGTGGTCGGCCGGCTACACCTCGACCCGTTCCGACAACGTCGTCGTGCGGGGACTGCAGGAGATCGGTTCGCTCGTCGGCGTCGTGCCGCCGGATGAGAACGACCTCGTCAAGCGCGTGATCGCGACCGGCGGGCAGACGGTGGAATGCTGCGACGACGAGGGCCGTGTCCTCGTCGACGGTGTCCCGCTCGACGAGCCGTACGTGACCATGGACTTCCCGTTCACCCCGGGTGTCGTCACGTGCGAGACCGAGGTGCCCTCCGGGCGTTGCTTCGGGCCCGTCACCGTGCCCGAGGGCCACGTCTGGGTGATGGGCGACAACCGCAGCAACTCGGCCGACTCGCGCTACCACGTCGGGGACGAGCATCAGGGCTCGATTCCGCTGGACAATGTCATCGGAAAAGCCCGCTTCATCGTGCTGCCTCCCGGCCGATGGGGCCTGATCGACTCACCGGAGATCCTTCCCTCGTGACTGCTTGGCCACCTCGACCCGTGATCCGTCGCTCCTCGGGACTGCGCACCATGGAGTCCGCGCTCGCGCGGTGCGGTCTCGGTCCGGTCGCGGGAGTCGACGAAGCCGGCCGCGGTGCCTGCGCCGGGCCGCTCGTCGTCGCCGCGTGCGTGCTCGGTGACCGGCCGCACGCGTCGCTCGACCGGCTCGACGATTCGAAGAAACTCACCGAACGCACCCGCGAGGAGCTGTACTCGGTGATCGTGAAACGCGCCCGGGCGTGGAGCGTGGTGGTGATCCCCGCGGAGGAGGTCGACGCGATCGGCATCCACGTCGCCAACATCGAAGGTATGCGACGCGCGGTGGCAGGCCTGTCGACTCCGCCCGGCTACGTGCTCACCGACGGCTTCCGGGTGCCCGGACTACCCGCACCGTCCCTGCCCGTGATCGGCGGCGACGCGGCGGCCGCGTGCATCGCGGCGGCCAGCGTGCTCGCGAAGGTCACACGCGATCGCATGATGGTCGACCTCGACGGCGAGCTACCGGAGTACGGTTTCGCAGTACACAAGGGCTACAGCACTCCGACGCACATGGCGGCGTTGGCCGAGCACGGCCCGTCACCGCAGCACCGGCGGTCGTGGGCCAATGTGCGCTCGGTGTGCGGAGTGCCCGCGGTGCGACGTCGGCTGTTCGCCGACGACCTGGTTCGTCGCTCGTATGCAGACGACCTGGAGCGTCGATTGTTCACCGACGAGGCGGATGCGGGATGATTGCAGGACACACCAGACTGGGAGGACACCGAGACCGATGAGTGCCGAGGATCTCGAGAAGTACGAAACCGAGATGGAACTCTCGCTGTACAGGGAGTACCGGGACATCGTCGGTCAGTTCGCGTACGTCGTGGAGACCGAGCGCCGGTTCTACCTGGCGAACGCGGTCGAATTGCTGCCGCACAACGCCAACGGCGAGGTGTACTTCGAGGTGCGTATGTCCGACGCCTGGGTGTGGGACATGTACCGCCCCGCACGCTTCGTCAAGCACGTCCGTGTCATCACGTTCAAGGACGTCAACATCGAAGAGCTCGACAAGCCCGAACTGAGACTGCCCGACAAGCTGGGCTGACGCCCTCGGGGATGACCCTGCGCACAGCGGCCGCATCCTAATCGGAGCGCCGACACCGAGCCGTTCTCCGTGGCTCGTCGCCCGCCGTTGTGCACAGGCATCGTACTCATCCACAGATTCCCCGATCTCCGTGCTCGGACCCCGATTCCGCGTGCCCCGGTCCTCCACAGTGGGAGCATGCAGGGGACGAATCGGACATCACACAACCGGGATCTGGGCGCGCGAGGCGAGGACCTCGCCGCCGAATACCTCGAGTCGACCGGCATGGTCGTGCTCGAACGCAACTGGCGCAGTCGATACGGCGAACTCGATCTCATCGCACAGGACGGCGCGTCCGTCGTCTTCGTCGAGGTCAAGACCCGCACCGGCACCGGCTACGGCACTCCCGCCGAAGCGGTGACGCCCGCGAAGGCCGAACGCATCCGTCGCCTCGCCGGACAGTGGTTGTCCGAGCAGACGCGCCGCTGGTCGCACATCCGCGTCGATGTGGTCACCGTCCTGCTCGCACGGGGGCACGCTCCGGAGATCACCCACCGCAAGCAGGTCCTCTGATGGCGCTCGGACGCGCCTGGTCGGTCGCGGTCTCCGGAATCGACGGGCAGGTCGTCGAGATCGAAGCCGACATCGGGCGAGGTCTGCCGGGTGTGACGATGGTCGGGCTGCCCGACACCGCGCTTCAGGAGTCGCGCGACCGGGTGCGCGCCGCCGTGTCGAATTCCGGTGCCAAGTGGCCGGATTCGAAGGTCGTGCTCGCACTGTCGCCGGCCACGCTGCCGAAGGTCGGCAGCGTCTACGATCTCGGACTGGCGTGCGCGGTGCTCGACGCGGCGGATGTCGTGCCGACCGAAGCCGTCTCCCGGACGGTGCTGCTCGGCGAACTTGCGCTCGACGGGCGCGTCCGCCCGGTGCGCGGGGTGCTGCCCGCCGTGCTCACGGCGAAGAAACACGGCTGGTCGCGCGTGGTGGTGCCGACCGCGACGATGACCGAAGCGGCGCTCGTCGACGGCATCGACGTCTACGGCGCCGAGACGCTGCGGGAGTTGGTGCTCTGGCTCCAGGGCGACGGTCCGCTCGAACGGCCCGATCCGCGTGCGCTGCCACCGCGGGCGGTGCGCGGCGATCTCAGCGAAGTGGTCGGTCAGCACGAAGCGCGACGCGCGATCGAGGTCGCTGCGGCCGGTGCACACCACCTGATGTTGACCGGTCCGCCGGGAATCGGGAAAACGATGCTTGCGCAGCGACTTCCGGGGATCCTGCCGGACCTGAGCGAAAATCATGCCCTCGAGGTGACGGCCATCCATTCGGTGGCGGGCACCCTCACCAGCGACCGGCCGCTCGTGACGGAACCACCCTTCATCGCGCCCCACCACACCGCGTCGGTGAGTTCGCTGATCGGAGGCGGCACCGGCATGGCGAAACCCGGTGCGGTGAGCCGGGCGCACCGCGGCGTGCTGTTCCTCGACGAGGTCGCCGAGATGGGGACGAAGACACTCGAAGCGCTGCGGACACCGCTCGAGGACGGGGAAGTGCGCATCGCCAGACGGGACGGTGTCGCGCGATATCCGGCCCGTTTCCAGCTGATCCTCGCCGCCAACCCGTGCCCGTGCGCACCTCCACGCGACGCCGACTGCGTGTGTGCGCCGACCGCACGTCGCCGCTATCTGGGACGCCTGTCGGGTCCGCTCCTCGACCGCGTCGACCTGCGGGTCCGGATGCAGGCCGTCGCGACGAGCGCCTTGATGGGGGAGACGGGCGAGAGCACCGACGAGGTGCGGGCGCGCGTCGCCCGGGCGAGAGCCGCGGCACGCGAACGGTGGGCCGACCACGGCTGGGCCACCAACGCCGAGGTGCCCGGACCGGCCCTCCGGCAGAAGTTCCGCCTTCCGCGTGCTGCGCTCGAACCCGTCGAATGGGCGCTGCGCAAGGGCGCGATCACCGCGCGAGGAGCGGATCGCGCACTGCGGGTCGCGTGGACGCTGAGCGACCTCGACGGTTCCGATTCACCGTCGGCGACCCATGTCGCTGCCGCACTCGACTTCCGGGATCGGGGTGTCGCATGAACGGACACGACGACGAACGGCGCCTGGCCTGGGCCTATCTGTCCACTGTCGCGCAGGGTGCGTCACGATCGTTGGCGGCGGCGGTCGAGGCCGAGGGTGTACTCGAGGTGGCCGCCGCCATCCGGTCGGGTTCGGGCCTCGGCGAACTCTCGTCGCGGTACTCGGTGCGGGCGCACCTCGACACCGCGGCGCGGGATCTCGACCGCCTGGGGCGGGCCGGCGGGCGACTGGTGACCCCCGACGACGACGAATGGCCCGCCTGGCAGATGCTCGGCTTCGGCGCCCTCGACACCGCCACCGACGCCGAGGGGCCACCCCTCGCCCTGTGGGTGTGGGGGAGCCGGCGGATCGACGACCTCGCCGAACGCGCGATCGGCATCGTCGGAACTCGCGCCGCGAGTGGTTACGGGGAGCACGTCACCGCCGAGATCGCCGGGGATCTCGCCGCCGACGGATGGACGGTCGTGTCCGGTGCGGCCTTCGGCGTCGATGCTGCCGCACACCGCGCGGCGCTCGGGGTGGGCGGCACCACCGTCGCGATCCTGGCCTGCGGTGTCGATCGGGCGTATCCGGCAGCACATGCGACGATGCTGCGGCGGATCTCCGAATCCGGCCTCGTGGTCAGCGAATATCCACCGGGCACGACTCCGGCGCGGTACCGGTTCCTCGCCCGCAACCGCCTGATCGCGGCGTTGTCCGCGGGCACGGTCGTCGTCGAGGCGGGTTGGCGCAGCGGGGCGCGCAACACCGCGGCGTGGGCGCGACGACTCGGCCGGCCGGTCATGGCGGTCCCCGGACCGGTGACCTCGGCGGCCTCGCAGGGTTGTCACCGCATGATCAGGGAGGGGGAGGCCCGGTTGGTGGGTGCGGCGCGCGACGTCGTCGAGGAGTGCGGTCCGCTCCTGGCGTGCGGGGACGACGACCGCGACGGCCTGTTTCGCCGCGACCTGGACGGACTGTCGGGCGACATGGCGCTGGTCTACGAGGCGCTTCCGGCGTCGGACGTCTGTGATCCGGCGACGGTGGCCGAGTCGGCGGGGCTGCCGATCGAGCGGGTGCGGGCGGCGCTGCCCCTGCTCGAACTCGACGGTCTGGTGGTGGCGACTGACGGAGGGTGGCAGCGGACGTGATGGTGGCCCGACGCCGGACCGGTCTACCCGCGGTGAGGAAGGGCGCCGAACATGCGGTCGCGCAGGCTGTCGTAGATGGGCGGGACCCGCGTGGAATACGCCACGACGACGGCGCAGATCGTCGCGGCGAGCATCGGGACCGTCACTCCCGTCGCCGCGGTCATCTCCACGACGAGGACGACTCCGGTGATCGGGGCCCGCACCGACGCACCGAAGAGAGCGGCCATCCCCGCGATCGCCATCGGCACGGCCAGGGACGACCCGATCCCGGGGACGATCGCGGTGCAGATCCCGGCGCACAACAGGCCCCAGAGAGCACCCAGTGCGAGAAGTGGCGCGAACAGTCCGCCCGGTGTCCCGGCCGCGTACGACAGCGGACCAGCGACGAACCGCAGCAGGACGTACCAGGCGACCACCGGCAGTGCGAGCGCACCACCGCTCACCACGTGCTGGACGAGGGAGTCGCCGCCCCCACCCGCCCACGGTGCGACCACCGACAACAACCCGATGAGCCCGCCGATGATCGCGGCCTTCGTCACCGGGGAGAGCGACCGGACCGACTCCACCACGCTCAGCGATCCCAGGACCATCCGGTTGTAGGCCGCGCCGAGCAGTCCGGTGAGCAGACCGAACACCACGAAGACGGGCAGCAGGACGATGGACGGGGGAGCGATGGGGTCCACGGCGAAGTCGGGGGTGTCGCCGACGATCGTCCGCGAGCACGCGACCGCGGCGGCCACCGACAGGACGACGGGCACGACGGTGCGGAACCGGAAGCTGCCGGTGACCTCCTCGACGACGAACAGCGCACCACCGATCGGCGCATTGAACGCGACGGCGAGTCCGGCACCGGACACCGAGGTCTGCAACAGACGTTCGTGCTCGGGACGCCGGGCACGGCGTGCGGTCTCGGCGCCCACCGCGGCACCCATGTGCACGATCGGGCCCTCCCGTCCCAGGACGAGACCCGACCCGATCGACAGGAGCGCCCCGACGAATCTGGAGGGCAGCACCGACAGCGGTGGTGGCTCGGCCTGCCCGCGGTCGACGGCTTCGACGTGCTGGATTCCGCTACCCGAGGCAAGAGGGACCATCCGGACGATCAGCGCCGTGAGCAGAGCGCCGAGGATCGTGATTCCCACCGGCACGAGCCATCCCGGACCGGGGAGTTCGTGCGCCCATTCGACGGTGTGGATCCGCCATCGCTCGAGCCGTTCCAGACACCAGCGGAAGGCCCCGCCGACGACGCCGATGACGGCGCCGGCCACGATCGCCAGCACACAGATCGTCGCCAGTTCGCGAGCGGGAACGGAAGGTTCCCGCACGTTCTCGATGTCCACCCGGCGCCCTCCGACCTGCCGCCGACGCGCCGATCCGCCCGGCGGTGCCGGAGACGGTCGCGCGAAGGAGTCGTGACCGTATGTTCACAGACTCCGAGACGTTTCGCCGGGACGCGCGAGGGTGAATTCGGAGGACCGCCTACTCGGCCGAGGTGTCGGCGGTCGGCTCGTCCTCGACGTACCAGGCGCGGTCCTCGCGGTCCCACTTCACGGCACCGCGGTGGGCCTTCCGGAACTCCTTGAGGACGGCGCGGTCGATCGACGGGTGGCCGTTGTCGTTCACGTAGATCCACTCGGAACCGAACTTGGCCTCGATCGCGTCGACCATGTCGGTCTGGGTGACCCTGCGTTCGGTGGTGATGATGTCGGTCATCCAGGTGGCGATGTCGGCCGCGGTGGTGCTCATGTTCTCGAGCCTAGAGCCTCGCCGATCGTGACCTCCCCGCCGCATCCCGCGACAGAGTACGGTGACGCGAGAATAGGTAACCCTAATAGGAGGTTCGGTGGCACGGAAAGCGCCCATGGGGACGACACTCACGGTTCTGCGGACCGAAACGATCGGCGAGCACTTCGTCCGCGTCGTGCTCGGCGGAGACGGCTTCGGAGAGTTCCAGGCCCGCGCGGAGACCGACAGCTACGTGAAGATCGAGCTGCCCGCGGGGGACGAGACGGTCGTCCGCACCTACACCGTCCGGCGTGTGGACCCGGACGCCCGGGAGATCTGGATCGACTTCGTCGTGCACGGCGACGAGGGCGTTGCGGGGCCGTGGGCCCGCTCGGTACAGCCGGGCACGCAGGTCGTGGTGCGAGGACCCGGCGCCGGATACCGGCCCGATCGCTCCGCCGACTTCCATCTGCTCGCCGGCGACGAGACCGCGATCCCCGCGATCGCGGCTGCGCTCGAGGACCTGCCCGCCGACGCGCGGGGTGCGGTCTTCCTGGAGGTCATCGGTCCCGGCGACGAACTGAAACTCGACGCCCCGGCGGGTGTGGACATCACGTGGCTCCATCGCGGTGTCGCGGCCGGTGACGCCGGTGCCGACCTGATCGACGGCAACTCGCCGCTCGTCGCCGCGGTGAAGGCCTTGCCCTGGCCGGGCGGCGACGTGCAGGTCTTCGTGCACGGTGAGGCCGAGGCCGTCATGAAGCACATCCGGCCGTACCTGCGGAAGGAACGGGCCGTGCCGCCGGCACGCGCGTCGATCTCGGGTTACTGGCGTCGCGGACGCACCGAGGAGGGTTTCCGCGTGTGGAAGAGCGAACTGGCGGCCGTCGAGAGCAACTGACGGCCGGTCGTTCACGTCAGCTCGCGGACTCGCGCGCCGGCACCGCGGCGGAGTCACGCGCCAGCACCGCGGCGGAGTCACGCGCCAGCACCGCGGCGGAGGTGAGCGCGAGTCCCGAGCAGACCACGATGGCGACGGCCATCGGGATACCGGTGCCTTCGCCGCCGAGCCCGACGAGCGGGGAGACCACGGCAGCGAGACCGAACTGGGAGGCGCCGATCACGGCGGAGCCCGTACCGGCCGCCTTCGGGACCTGCGACTGGGCCAGCGCGGTGGCGTTGCCCAGCGTCAGGCCCATCATGCTGATCGCGACGAACAGCAGCGGCAGGATCAGCGCCGCGACGTAGCCGACGACGACCATCGTCAGCAACAGCAGCGCACCTGCCGTGAACATGGTGGTCACTCCGAAGAGCAGCAGTGTCCGCACCTCGAACCGGCCGATGAGGCGGGTGTTGACGGCATTGGCCAGCACGAGACCGGCCGAGTTCACGGCGAAGACCAGAGAGAACTGGCCCGGGCTCAGACCGAGGATGTTCTGGGTGACGAAGGGTGAGGCGGAGATGTACGAGAACATCGCGCCGAAGCCCAGGGCCATCGCGGCGGCGTAACCGACGAAGCGTCGCTGCCGGAGAACGTATCCGAAGTTGCCGGCCATCGTCTTCAGACCGCCACCGTGCCGCTTCTCCGGCGGCAGGGTCTCCGGGACGAACGCGAAGGCACCGACGGCCATCAGGACGGCCAGGCCCGTGAGCACCCAGAAGATGCCGCGCCATCCGATCGGACCCAGCAGCACACCACCGAGCAGAGGAGCGGCGACGGGCGCGATGCCACCGATGATCATCATCAGGCTGAACAGCTTGGCAGCCTGATTGCCTCGAGCCCGGTCGGCGATGACCGCCCGGGCGAGGACGATGCCGGTGCCGCCGCTGAAGCCCTGGACCAGACGCGCAGCGATCAGGATCTCGACGGTGGGCGCCATCGCGCAGATCGCGCTGCTCACCGCCAGGACGATCGTGCCGGCGAGGATCAGCCGTCGACGGCCCCAGCCATCCGACAGGGGACCCACGAGCAACTGGCCGAGCCCGAGACCCGCCATGAAGGTCGTGAGTGTGAGCTGGACGCCGACGGTCGAACTGCCCAGGCTCTCCGCCATGACGGGAAGTCCCGGGAGGTACATGTCCGTAGCGAGCGGCGCGATCGCCGACAGCAACGCCAGGGCGCACAACATCGGTACCGGGATCGTTTTGTTCACGAAAGCACCTTAGTCGGCGCGGGTCGTTGCACCCGAGCCGGTCGTGCCGCACGGTAGACCCATGCGAGGCAACGAATCCGACATGCTCCCGGCGACGCTGGACGTGCACCTCGGGGACTTCGTCGACCACCTGCGCCTCGAAGGCAACCGCTCGGAACACACGATTCGCGCCTATCGCACCGACACCCGCTCGCTGTTGCAGCACCTCGCCGACCGGAATCCCGATGCGCGCATCACCGACCTCGATCTCGATCTGCTGCGGTCCTGGCTCGCCGGGATGGTGGCGGCGGGAGCGGCCCGCACCACGCTCGCGCGGCGCACCTCGTCGGCACGCGTCTTCACGGCATGGCTCGTGCGCACCCGGCGACTCGACGCCGACCCGGCGACGCGTCTCGTCTCACCGCGTCCGCACCGCTCACTGCCCGCCGTGCTCCGCGACGACCAGGCACTGGAGATCATGGAGGCCGCGAAATCCGGTGCGCGTGAACTCGATCCCGTCGCACTGCGTGACCGGGCGATCGTCGAGCTGCTGTATGCGACCGGAATCCGGGTCGGTGAGCTGTGCGCGGTCGACATCGACGACGTCGACGCCGAGCGGCGGGCCGTCCGGGTTCTCGGTAAGGGCGACAAGGAACGGATCGTTCCCTACGGAGGTCCCGCGGCAGAGGCGCTCGACGCGTGGCTGCGTCACGGACGCCCGCATCTCGCACGACCGTCGTCGGGTGCGGCGCTGCTGCTGGGCAAGCGTGGTGGTCGGATCGACCAACGGCAGGTCCGGTCGGTGGTGCACGACGCCGTCTCGTCGGTGCCGGGCGCACCCGACCTCGCGCCGCACGGTCTGCGGCACAGCGCTGCGACGCACCTGCTCGAAGGGGGAGCGGACCTGCGGGTGGTCCAGGAGGTGCTGGGCCATTCGAGTCTGGCCACCACGCAGCTCTACACCCACGTCTCGGTGGCGCGTCTGCGCGCCGCGCACGATCAGGCCCATCCCCGCGCCTGATCGGCTTGCCCGAGAAGCCGTCCCGGTTTGATAGCGTGCGCCGGCACCATCGAATCGGGGGAACAGATGAGACGCAACGAACCGGGTCCTGCCGTGCCCGCCTGGCTGCAGGACCCACCGGAATCCGGAACCGACCACGCGCGACGCGGCCTCCGCCGCGCGGCCAGAGGCACCGAGACGCCCGGTCCCTCCACTTCGCCCGGCGACGGTGCGATTCCGCCCACTGCCTCCGCTCCGATCGAGATGACGGCCTCCGTGCCTCTCGGCATGGCGTTGCGGCCCCGGATCAGCGCCGACGACGGCCCGGAGCCGGAGGCATCCGAACCGGCCCTCGCGCACGAACCGGCGCGACCGGAAAGGCGTGTTCTCCCGCCCGCGGAGCGCGAGGCGACGGTCCCGGCAGTGCCGGAGGCGACGGTCCCGGCAGTGCCCGAGGCGACGTTTCCCGCAGTGCCCGAGGTGACGGTCCCGGCAGCCGCGACCGAACCCGGGCCTGCGCCCGTCTCCGTGGATCCGGTGCCCGAACTCGTGGAGATGCAGCCCGAGACTGTGGCACCTGCACCTGCACCTGCACCTGCACCGGAGTCGGACGTGTCGAGTCCGGAGGCCACGGAGGTCGCACCCGATCCGGTCGACCCCGAGCCCGCCTCGGTCCAGGCCCCGCTACCGGCAACGGCAGACGCTACGGTCGACGACCTGCAACACGAGGCCCGTCGTTTCGACCATCAGCCGTCCAATGTCGACCTCGCCTCGGGAGTGCTGGTCCGCAGGTCACGACGTTCCACGCGACGGTGGCGGGAGCGGGTCGACCGGCTGACCGGCGGCAGGCTCGACGGAGGAGGCAGCGAGCGCCGGGAGGATCTCGTCGCCCGGATCCGCCAGCCGATCCCGGGCGACTACCGGATCGCGGTGCTGTCGCTGAAGGGCGGGGTGGGCAAGACCACCACGACCGTCGGACTGGGGTCGACGTTCGCGTCACTGCGCGGCGACTGCGTCATCGCCGTCGACGCGAATCCGGACTTCGGCACCCTCGGGCAGAGGATCCCGCAGCAGACCACCTCGACCGTGCGGGACCTGCTCGCGAACGCGTCGGGCATCCGCCGGTACTCGGACGTGCGTGCCCACACCTCGCAGGCGCCGAGTCGGCTCGAAGTGCTCGCGAGCGAACGCGATCCCGCTGCCTCGGAAGCGTTCAGCGAGGAGGACTACCGCCGCGTCGTCGACCTCCTGCAGGTCTACTACAACGTGATCCTCACCGACTGCGGCACCGGGATCATGCATTCGGTCATGCGCGGCGTGCTGGACCTGGCGAACACCCTCGTGCTCGTCGCGTCGCCCGCAGTCGATGCGGCGCGCAGTGCGGCGGCGACCCTCGACTGGCTGCAGGCGCACGGCTACTCCGACCTGGTCGAACGCACGGTCGTGGTGATCAGTTCGCCGCGCCCGGGTGCGGCGAGCATCGACATGGACGCGCTGACCGCGCATTTCCTCGCGCGGTGCCGCGCGGTGAAGGTGCTGCCTTTCGACGAGCACCTCGCGGAGGGAGCCGAGATCGATCTCGAACGGCTCCGCCCCGCGACACGCACGGCGTTCGTCGAACTCGCCGCGATGGTCGCCGACGACTTCCCCGTACTGTCGGGTCGACACGCAGTGCATTAGGCGGGCGCACGGGCCACCAGGGCGTCATACCGGCAGCAGGCGGATCACCGGGCGCTCGACGAGCGGCAGCGGATCGAGATAGTCGTCGCGGCCGCGTCGGAGTCCCCAATGCAGGCATGCGGGGGAGACGCATTCCTCGTGACCGGCGACGACGGTGCCGATGGGATCGCCCCTCGTCACCCGGCGACCCGCGGCGACCGCCGCCTCCACCGGCTCGTAGGTGGTGCGCAGCCCGCCCTCGTGATCGATGGAGACCACAGGCTTCCCGGCTACGACACCGGCGAACGCGACGACGCCGTCACCGGCGGCCACGACGGTCTGCCCCACGTGTGCGTCGAGATCGACACCGCGGTGACCGGGGAGCCAGTTCTGCTCGGGCAGGTCGAACTCCCGGCTCACGACCGGCCGGGGATCGAGCGGCCACACGAACCGTCCGGAGTCGGCCGATCCGGTTCCCGGCGCAGCGGTGAGCACGACGAACGTGGCGATCACGACGGCGAGCGACCGGAGGGGAGCGGCGAGGAGCATGCCCGCCAGTCTCGTGAATCGGAGTCGCTGCGCACCAGGGGGCGACGCGATCTGTGGACAGCCCCGGATCCGTCCACAGGCCCGGCGACTCCCGGTTAGGGATCCGCGCCTGCTCCGCGTACACTTGTCGGGCGGTCTGTATACGCAGATCGACTTCGCGCGTCCGCGCATCGATGCCGACCCGTTTCTCCGGGCCGCATCGGAAATGGCCGTCGGCCGGTCCCGCAAGGGTTCGACGGGCATGTGGACGCCAGGGCGGGGATCGGAAGATCCACCGCGGAAACCGACACGAAAGAGAGAAACAGGCATGCCTGTTGTGACTATGCGGCAGCTGCTCGACAGCGGCGCCCACTTCGGACACCAGACCCGTCGCTGGAACCCGAAGATGAAGCGGTTCATCTTCACCGACCGCAACGGCATCTACATCATCGACCTGCAGCAGACCCTGACGTACATCGACAAGGCGTACGAGTTCGTCAAGGAGACCGTCGCTCACGGTGGAACCGTGCTGTTCGTCGGCACCAAGAAGCAGGCTCAGGAGTCCATCGCCGAAGAGGCCACCCGCGTGGGCATGCCCTACGTGAACCAGCGCTGGCTCGGCGGCATGCTCACCAACTTCTCGACCGTCCACAAGCGCCTGCAGCGCCTGAAGGAGCTCGAGTCGATGGAGCAGACCGGCGGCTTCGAGGGACGCACCAAGAAGGAAATCCTCATGCTCACGCGTGAGAAGAACAAGCTGGAGCGCACCCTCGGCGGCATCCGCGACATGGCGAAGGTTCCGTCGGCGATCTGGGTCGTCGACACCAACAAGGAGCACATCGCCGTCGGTGAGGCCCGCAAGCTGAACATCCCGGTCATCGCGATCCTCGACACCAACTGCGATCCGGACCTCGTCGACTACCCGATCCCGGGTAACGACGACGCGATCCGTTCCGCGGCGCTGCTGACCAAGGTCGTCGCCTCTGCCGTCGCCGAGGGCCTGCAGGCCCGCGCCGGCAAGAGCGGCGACGCCGAGGCCAAGCCCGAGGCCGGTGCCGAGCCTCTCGCCGAGTGGGAGCAGGAACTGCTCGCGCAGGCCACCCCCGCCGCCGACGCCGAGGCGCCCGCAGCGGACGCAGCCCCCGCAGCAGACGCAGCCCCCGAGGCCTGATTCGTTGCCCGGCCCCGACCTTCCGATCGAGAGATCCTGGTCGGGGCCGTCGCATCGCGGCCCGAGCCCATCCGCGCGGTAGGGCCGCCCCCAGAGACTTTTCCACCACAGACACAGGAGGCTCGCTTCCATGGCGAACTACACCGCCGCCGACGTCAAGCGTCTCCGTGAGCTCACCGGCTCCGGAATGCTGGACTGCAAGAACGCGCTCGCCGACAACGACGGCGACTTCGACAAGGCCGTCGAGCAGCTGCGCATCAAGGGTGCCAAGGACGTGGGCAAGCGCGCCGAGCGCTCCACCGCCGAGGGCCTCGTCGTCGCCAAGGACGGCGTGCTCGTCGAGCTGAACTCCGAGACCGACTTCGTCGCCAAGAACGACGAGTTCCAGGCTCTCGCCGACAAGGTCGTCACCGCTGCCGCACAGGCACGCGCGAACGACGTCGAGGCACTCAAGGCCGTCGAGGCCGACGGCAAGACCGTCGACGCCCTCGTCCAGGAGCTGTCCGCGAAGATCGGCGAGAAGCTCGAGCTGCGTCGCGTCGCCGCTTTCGACGGTCAGACCGCCGTCTACCTGCACAAGCGTGCTTCCGACCTGCCGCCGTCCGTCGGCGTGCTCGTCGAGTACACCGGTGAGGGCGACGCTGCCGCCGAGGCCGCTCGCGCTGCCGCCATGCAGATCGCCGCTCTGAAGGCCAAGTACGTCACCCGTGACGAGGTTCCCGAGGACATCGTCGCCAACGAGCGTCGTATCGCCGAGGAGACCGCCAAGGCCGAGGGCAAGCCGGAGCAGGCTCTCCCGAAGATCGTCGAAGGCCGCGTCAACGGCTACTTCAAGGACGTCGTCCTGCTCGAGCAGGCGTCCGTGACGGACTCGAAGAAGACCGTCAAGGCGATCCTCGACGAGGCCGGCGCGAACGTCGTTCGCTTCGTGCGTTTCGAGGTCGGCGCCAGCTAGTTCTTCCACTCCACGACCCCGTCGGTGCTGCTACCGGCGGGGTCGAGGTGTGTCGGGCCACGCCGCCTCGGGGCCCGGAGGCGCCCGCGCGTGCCGCGCGGTGACAGGTGTGGCGTGTCTATCCGCCCGATCTCGGTTCCCTCGAGCGGATGAGGCAGGATGATAAGGGCCGATTCATGCGCAACCAGAGGAGAGTCATGTCCGACCACGCCCACGATCGGCCCGGATTCCGCCGGGTACTGCTCAAGCTCGGCGGCGAGATGTTCGGCGGCGGCAAGGTCGGACTCGACCCGGACGTGGTGACCACGGTGGCCCAGCAGATCGCAGAGGTCGTGCGCGGCGGCGCCGAGGTCGCGGTCGTGATCGGTGGCGGCAACTTCTTCCGCGGCGCCGAACTCCAGCAGCGCGGTCTCGAACGCGCGCGGTCCGACTACATGGGCATGCTCGGCACGGTCATGAACTCCCTTGCGCTGCAGGACTTCCTGGAGAAGGAAGGCATCGACACCCGCGTGCAGACCGCCATCACGATGGGTCAGGTCGCCGAGCCCTACCTGCCGCTGCGTGCGCGCCGCCACCTCGAGAAGGGGCGCGTGGTCATCTTCGGTGCGGGCATGGGCATGCCGTACTTCTCCACCGACACCACCGCCGCGCAGCGCGCCCTCGAGATCGGCGCCGAGGTCGTCCTCATGGCGAAGGCCGTGGACGGCGTCTACTCCGACGATCCGCGCACGAACCCGGATGCGGTGCTGTTCGAGGAGATCACCCATCGCGAGGTCATCGAGCAGGGCCTCAAGGTCGCCGACGCGACCGCCTTCAGCCTGTGCATGGACAACGCCATGCCGATCATGGTCTTCAATCTGCTGACCAAGGGCAATATCGCCCGAGCCATCGCCGGTGAGAAGATCGGAACACTCGTACGGTCATGAACGGACAACGGAACATGGAGGAACTGCCGTGATCGATGAAGCCCTCTTCGAAGCCGAAGAGAAGATGGAGAAGGCCGTCACGGTGGCCCGGGACGATCTGGGTGGCATCCGGACCGGTCGCGCGAACCCGGGCATGTTCAACCGCATCGTCGTCGACTACTACGGGGCTCCCACGCCGATCACGCAGATCGCCAGCATCAATGTTCCCGAAGCGCGCATGGTCATCGTCAAGCCGTACGAGGCTTCGCAGCTGAACGCGATCGAGACCGCGATCCGCAACTCGGATCTCGGCGTCAACCCCACCAACGACGGCAACATCATCCGCATCTCGGTCCCGCAGCTCACCGAGGAGCGTCGTCGCGAACTCGTCAAGCAGGCCAAGGCCAAGGGTGAGGACGCCAAGGTCGCCGTGCGCAACGTCCGCCGCAAGGCGATGGAGGAACTCGGCCGCATCCAGAAGGACGGCGAGGCCGGCGAGGACGACGTGAACCGCGCCGAGAAGGAACTCGACAAGACGACCGCCAAGTACGTCGGTCAGATCGACGAGTTGATGAAGCACAAGGAAGCCGAACTGATGGAGGTCTGACAGTGGGTCGAGCCGACGGGTCCTCCGACCCGCAGCTTCCACTCGGTGCCGGAGCCGACTCCGGTGCCACCCCTGCAGACCCGGCACCGGCCCCCGACCCCGCGTCGGAGCCGGTGAAGAAACCCTCACGGGCGGGACGCGACCTGCCGGCCGCTTTCGCGGTCGGCGGGGGTCTCGGCGCGCTCGTCATCGGGATTCTGCTGTTCGCCCCGAAGGCGTGGCTCGCCGTGGTCGCGATCGCCATCGGCATCGCGACCTGGGAGGTCACCAAGCGGCTGCGTGAGGCGGACGTGCTCGTCCCCAGACTGCCGTTGCTGGCCGGTGGCCAGGCGATGATCTGGCTCGGCTGGCCGTACGGCACGTCCGGTGTGCTCGGTGCGTTCGCGGGCACGGTCGTCGTGACGATGCTGTGGCGGCTGTTCGACCACGGTCTCGTCGCGCAACCACGCAACTACCTGCGCGACACCGCGGTCGCAGTCTTCGTTGCGGCCTGGCTGCCGTTGCTGGCGTCGTTCGCGACCCTCATGGTCCTCGAGGATCAGGGTGCCCAGCGCGTGTTCTGCCTGATGCTCGTGTGCGTGGCGTCGGACATCGGTGGTTACGCCTCGGGTGTCCTGTTCGGCAAGCACCCGATGGTGCCGGCGATCAGCCCGAAGAAGTCGTGGGAAGGCTTCGCCGGGTCGCTGGTGGCCTGCATCGCGGTCGGTGTCCTCACGGTCATGTTCCTGCTGGACGGCCCGTGGTGGGCGGGTCTGCTGCTCGGCGTCGTGCTAGTGGTGACGGCGACGGCCGGCGATCTCATCGAGTCGCAGGTCAAGCGGGATCTCGGCATCAAGGATATGGGCACTCTGCTGCCCGGTCACGGCGGCATCATGGATCGACTCGACTCGATCCTGCCGTCGGCCTTCGTCACGTGGCTGATCCTCACGGCCTTCGTGTAATCGGCCGATGGTGCGTTCGTCGAAGTTCAGTGCACCGAAGCCCGGAACGCCGAAGTCGGGGAGTGGTGTGATCGCCAGCCCCAACATCTGGCACTGGCCCGAGGTGTACGAGGAGGAGAACCGCGCGCAGGACCCCCGCGGCGCCGTGTACGCGGCGCTGCGGGAGGCCGCGGACTGGACCGGCCGCGACGTCGTCGACGTCGGGTGCGGATCGGGTTTCCACCTTCCGATGTTCGCGGCCGGCGCGCGCACGGTGACGGGGATCGAACCGCATCCGCCGCTGGTCGCCGCGGCCCGCACCCGTGTGGCGGATCTTCCGTCGGTCACCGTGACGGAAGGCTCCGCCGCGGACATGCCGCTGCCCGACGCCTCGGTCGATCTCGTCCACGCCCGCACCGCCTACTTCTTCGGCCCCGGGTGCGGCGCCGGAATCCTCGAGGCGATGCGCGTGCTGCGTCCGGGCGGCGCGCTCGCCGTCGTCGACCTCGACGCCACCGCCCATCCCTACGGCGACTGGATGCGCGACGACCTGCCGCACTACGACCCGACCGCGGTCGAGGCGTTCTTCGAGGCGCAGGGATTCGATCTGCGCCGCATCGACACGCTGTGGGAGTTCCCGGACCGCGCGACCCTCGAACGGGTGCTCGGCATCGAGTTCGCACCGCGCGTCGCGGCCCGGGCGATCCGGGAGACATCCGGCACGACGCTCGAAGTCCGCTACCGGCTGCACGTGCGCCGCAGACCCCTCGGGCTGGAACTGAGTTGAGACCGGTCAGCGCGACCGGCCGATACCGAACATCCGCGCCAGCTCGGTGATCTTCTTCGCCTTCGCGAGGTTCGGCAGGTCGCTGCCGTCGCGGACGTTGCGCCCGTCCTCACCGAGCTTGTCGATGATGCCTTCCGCCCAGTCCACGTCGGTGCTGTTCGGGCTCAGAGCCACGTTCGCGTACGACGCGCGTTCGCCGGTCATGCACAACTTGCCGGTCATCCCCATCGAGCGGGTCAGCTCGGCTTCCCGTTCGAGGACCTCGGGGTCGTCGCTGAGCGTGGGGCCGTCGATGGGTCCCGGCAGGCGCGCGGCGCGGCTCGTGATGACCAACCTCGACCGTGCGTACGCCATTGCCATCGGGCTGTCGCTCATGCCGGTGTCGCGCCGGAAGTCGCCGCTGCCGAAGACCAGGCGGAAGGTGCCTTCCGCGCGGGCGATCTCGGGAGCCGCCTCGAGGCCCATCGCCGATTCGATCAGCACGAGGATGCGCGTGCCCTCCGGCAGCAGGTCGGCGGTGGCCTCGACCTGGTGACCGCTCTCCGCCTTCGCGAGCATGACGCCCTGCAGGCCCGGGAGGCCGGCGAGCGCGGCGAGGTCGTCGGCCCAGAACGACGTGGTGGCGTCGTTGACCCGCACCCAGGCCTTCCCACCCCCGCGCAGCCACGCCACGATATCGTCGCGAGCAGCGGGTTTGGCCGCGGCGGGTACGGCGTCCTCGAGGTCGAGCACCACCGCGTCCGCCGGTGAGTCGGCGGCGGCGTCGAAGAGATCGGGGGAGCGGCCCGGAACGAGCAACCACGAGCGTGCGACTTCGGGAGCGACGAGACCGGTCATGATGTCCATGCTCCCGTATTCCCCCTCCGCGCCCGGGCGACTCGGCGTGAGGGAGACCGACCGGTGACACCGGCCCGGGAATGGGGGCGAGTATCACAGCGACGGCCGGACCCATCCGTCCCGGATCATGGGACAATAGGTGATTATGGCTTCTTCCCTGCCCCTGGTCTTCGATGCACCCAAGCGCGGTCTTCCGCCGCGCCATCTCGCCGACCTCGACGCAGATCAGCGTCGTGATGCGGTGCGCGAACTGGGGCTTCCGGCCTTCCGCGCCGACCAGCTCGCCCGCCAGTACTACGGGCGGCTCGAGGCCGATCCGGCGAAGATGACCGATCTGCCCGCCGCCGTCCGCGACAAAGTGGGGGAGGCGTTGTTCCCGCCGCTGCTCAGCGCGGTCCGGCACATCGCGTGCGACGGTGGCGAGACCCGCAAGACCCTGTGGCGTGCCCACGACGGCACCCTGCTCGAGAGCGTCCTCATGCGCTATCCCGACCGCGCCACGCTGTGCATCTCCAGCCAGGCCGGATGCGGCATGGCGTGCCCGTTCTGCGCGACCGGCCAGGGCGGTCTCGACCGCAACCTGTCCACCGCCGAGATCGTCGACCAGGTGCGCGCGGCCGCCGCTGCCCTGCGCGACGGCGACGTCGCCGGCGGACCGGGACGGTTGTCGAACGTCGTGTTCATGGGCATGGGCGAGCCGCTCGCGAACTACAAGCGCGTGGTCGCGGCGGTGCGGCGCATCACCTCACCCGCCCCCGAAGGCCTCGGTCTGTCGCAGCGCTCGGTCACCGTCTCCACCGTGGGACTCGCTCCGGCCATCCGTCGCCTCGCCGACGAAGGACTCAGCGTCACCCTCGCGGTGTCGCTGCACACCCCGGACGACGAACTGCGCGACACCCTCGTTCCGGTCAACAACCGGTGGTCGGTCGCCGAGGTCCTCGAGGCGGCGCGGTACTACGCCGACAAGACCGGCCGGCGCGTCTCGATCGAGTACGCCCTCATCCGCGACGTCAACGACCAGCCGTGGCGCGCCGACATGCTCGGCAAGAAGCTCCACAAGGCTCTCGGATCGCTCGTGCACGTGAACCTCATCCCGCTCAACCCCACGCCGGGTAGTGAGTGGGACGCCAGCCCGAAGGACGTCGAACGCGAGTTCGTGCGGCGCGTGCAGGCCCAGGGTGTGTCGTGCACCGTGCGCGACACCCGCGGCCAGGAGATCGCCGCGGCCTGCGGCCAGCTCGCCGCGGAAGGCTGAGCCGAGAGATGCGACAGCAGGGCTGAGCCGACAGATGTGACAGCAGGGCCAGTCGACCCCTCGACCGTTGCACACTCGACAGACACGAAGGGCCCGGCCGGAGAATTCCGGACGGGCCCTTCGTCGATGGACCTAGCGCAACCGGCGGCGACGCACCGCATCGCGCGCGACGATGAAGATCAGCAGAGCCGACGAACCGATGAGGTACAGGCTCTCGACGTGGCCTTCGTGGTTGCCGATCAGCATCAGCAGCAGGAACACCGCCACGATCAGGGCCATGACGCGGAAGAACTTGGGGGCTTCCCCGCTCCAACCCCACTCGGCGGACGGCACTTCCGCCGCCACATCACCACGAGTGGACTGCAACTCGGTACCGGCCACGGTTTCCTCCTGCTCACCAGATGCTGCTGTTGCTGCTTATCGTGACATACGACCCCGCGTCGTACGAAGCGGGGCATGCGTGTGGTGCGTTCCGCGGGGGGAAGCCGGGCGGTTCAGGAACTGTTCAGGTGCGTGGGGAACAATGCTCGCGTGGCCGACACTCGATCTTCTTCCCGCACCCGGGTGCTCCTGCTGGGCAGTACCGGTTCCATCGGTACCCAGGCACTTGAGGTGATCGCCGCCAATCCCGACGACTTCGAAGTCGTCGGTCTCGCCGCGGGCGGAGGCAAGACGGACCTGCTCGCCGAACAGATCCGCGCGACCGGCGTCCGCGAGGTGGCCGTGGCCGACCCCGACGCCGCCGCACGTCTCGACCTGCCGGTCCGCAGCGGCCCGACCGCCGTCACCGAACTCGTGCGCGAGGTCGAGGCCGACGTCGTGCTCAACGCCCTGGTCGGTTCCCTCGGTCTCGAACCGACCCTCGCGGCGCTCGACACCGGCGCGCGACTCGCGTTGGCGAACAAGGAGTCGCTGGTCGCGGGCGGCTCGCTCGTCACGAAGGCGGCGGCGCCGGGCCAGATCGTGCCCGTCGACTCGGAGCACTCCGCGCTCGCGCAGTGCCTGCGCGGCGGCACCGGCGACGAGGTGGCGCGCCTCGTGCTCACCGCCTCGGGCGGTCCGTTCCGCGGCTGGACCGCCGATCGCCTCGAATCGGTGACGCCCGAACAGGCCGGCGCCCACCCCACCTGGTCGATGGGGCCGATGAACACCCTCAACTCGGCGACCCTCGTCAACAAGGGACTCGAACTCATCGAGACCCACCTGCTCTTCGGCGTGGACTACGACCGGATCGACGTGACGGTGCACCCGCAGTCGATCGTGCACTCGATGGTCACCTTCGTCGACGGGTCGACCCTGGCCCAGGCGTCGCCGCCGTCGATGAAGCTGCCGATCGCGCTGGCCCTCGGCTGGCCGCACCGCGTTCCGCATGCCGCCCCGGCACTCGACTTCTCGACGGCGTCCACCTGGGAGTTCGAACCCCTCGACGACGACGTCTTCCCCGCCGTGCGGCTCGCACGCCAGGCGGGCGTGGGTGGCGGATGCCTCACCGCCGTCTACAACGCGGCCAACGAGGTCGCCGCCGAGGCGTTCCTCGCGGGGACGCTGTCGTTCCCACGGATCGTGCAGACCGTCGAGGCCGTGCTGAACGACGCACACGAGTGGTCCGCCGAACCCAGTACCGTGGACGACGTGCTCGCCGCCGACGGCTGGGCCCGCGACCGGGCGCGCACACTCGTATAGGAGGATCGGCCACTCATGATGTTCGCACTGGGCGTGGTGGTGTTCGCCCTCGGCATCGCCATCTCCATCGCCCTGCACGAGGCCGGCCACATGTGGACGGCGCAGAAGCTGGGCATGAAGGTCCGGCGCTACTACATCGGGTTCGGTCCCCGTGTGTTCGCCTTCCGCCGCGGCGAGACCGAGTACGGTCTCAAGGCGGTTCCGGCCGGCGGGTTCTGCGACATCGCCGGCATGACGGCTCTGGACGAACTCGCGCCCGACGAGGTCGAGCGCGCGATGTACAAGCAGAAGACGTGGAAACGCCTCGTCGTGATGTCGGGTGGCATCGCGATGAACTTCCTGCTCGGCATCGTGCTCATCTACGGCCTCGCCGCCAGCGCGGGGCTGCCCAACACCGACAACCGCGCGGTGGTCGGCACCGTCGGCTGTGCCGCGCCGACCCAGGACGGCCCGCCCGACTACACCCCGGCCGACTGCTCGGGCCCCGGCCCGGCCGAGCAGGCCGGTATCGAACCGGGCGACGTGATCGTCGCCGTGGACGGGCAGTCCGTCGAGACCTTCGGCGACCTCGTCCGGGCCACGCAGCCCCTGTCGGGCACCGTGCCGTTCACCGTCGAACGCGGCGAGGAGACCCTCACCGTGCCGGTCACGGTCCAGCAGGTCCAGCGCTGGGTCTACGAGAGCGAGTCGCCCGACGCCGAACCCGTCTCCCGCACCGTCGGTGCGATCGGTGTCGGGGGAGAGCCGGGCATCATCGAGTACACGCCGCTCTCGGCGATCCCCGCGACCTTCGACTTCACCGGCTACCTCGCGGTCCGCACCGCCGAGGCGCTCGTGAGCCTGCCGAGCAAGGTCGCCGACCTGTGGACGGCCGTCACCGGGGGAGAGCGCGCGGTCGACACCCCGGTCAGCGTCGTGGGCGCCAGCGTCATCGGCGGTCAGTTCGCCGAGCGCGGCATCTGGGAATCGTTCGTGTTGTTGCTCGCTCAGCTGAACTTCTTCCTCGGTGCGTTCAACCTCCTCCCGCTGCTGCCGCTCGACGGTGGGCACATGGCCGTCGCGATCTACGAGAAGGCCCGCAACTGGCTGCGCGGCCTGCGCGGACTGCCGGTCGGCCCGCCCGTGGACTACGTGAAACTGCTGCCGCTGACCTATGTGGCGGTGGTCATCGGTGGCGCCTACATGGTGCTCACCCTCACAGCAGACATCGTCAACCCCATCAAGCTGTTCTGATCTGCGCCGGTAGACTTGCCGAGTAGCGACGAAAGAAGGCGAACTGTGACCAGCCCCGTCGGATTGGGCATGCCCGAAATTCCTGCGGTCCTCGCACCCCGACGCAAGACCCGCCAGCTCATGGTCGGAAATGTCGGCGTCGGCAGCGATCATCCGGTGTCCGTGCAGTCGATGACCACCACGAAGACGCACGACGTGAACGCCACCCTCCAGCAGATCGCGGAGCTCACGGCGTCCGGCTGCGACATCGTGCGTGTCGCGTGCCCGCGTCAGGAGGACGCCGACGCGCTCCCGATCATCGCGAAGAAGAGCAAGATCCCGGTGATCGCCGACATCCACTTCCAGCCGCGGTACATCTTCGCCGCGATCGACGCCGGCTGCGCGGCCGTGCGCGTCAATCCCGGCAACATCAAGGAGTTCGACGGTCGCGTCAAGGAGGTCGCCAAGGCGGCCGGAGACGCCGGGATCCCCATCCGCATCGGCGTCAACGCCGGCTCGCTCGACCCCCGGCTCCTCGCCAAGTACGGCAAGGCCACCCCGGAGGCGCTCGTCGAGTCCGCCCTGTGGGAGGCGAGCCTGTTCGAGGAACACGGCTTCGGCGACATCAAGATCTCCGTCAAGCACAACGACCCCGTCGTGATGGTCGAGGCCTACCGGCAGCTCGCCGCGCAGTGCGACTACCCGCTGCACCTCGGTGTGACCGAGGCCGGCCCCGCCTTCCAGGGCACCATCAAGTCGGCCGTCGCCTTCGGTGCGCTGCTGAGCGAGGGCATCGGCGACACCATCCGCGTGTCGCTGTCCGCGCCGCCCGCCGAGGAGATCAAGGTCGGCACGCAGATCCTGCAGTCGCTGAACCTGCGTCCCCGCAAGCTCGAGATCGTCTCCTGCCCGTCCTGTGGGCGCGCCCAGGTGGACGTCTACTCCCTCGCCAACGAGGTCACCGCCGGCCTCGAGGGCATGGAGGTGCCGCTGCGGGTCGCGGTGATGGGCTGCGTCGTCAACGGCCCCGGTGAGGCCCGCGAAGCGGATCTCGGTGTGGCCTCCGGCAACGGCAAGGGTCAGATCTTCGTCAAGGGCAAGGTCATCAAGACCGTGCCCGAGGCGCAGATCGTCGAGACCCTCATCGAGGAAGCGATGCGCATCGCCGACGAGATGGAAGGCAACGCCTCGGGCGGCGGCCCCGTGGTGTCGGTCGGCTGATACAGGTGGGACGCACGGGACTGCGTTCTCTCACTTTCGGGGACTCAGGTTTCCACGTCGCCGTCCGACATGGCACTCTGATCTCGTATCGGCTTGTCGACGGGTGGTGAGCGAGTGCTCAAGCTTCTGGGTGTCCGGTCGTTGGGTGGACGTGACACCGCCGCGGTGCTCCGGGTGCTCTCCCGCGACCCCGTGGCCGCGTGCATGGTGGCCGGCCGCGTCGAGGAGTACGGACTCGACGGGCGTGCCGTCGGCGGCGAGATGTGGAGCCGCGGCGGCCCCGAGACCTCGTTGTGCTTCTCGGGCGCGAACCTCATTCCGCTGCTGGGCAGCCCGGACGACATCCAGGCGTTCGCCGAGCGCGCGAGTCGCGGACCGCGACTGTGCTCGTCCATCGTCGGCCGCGCCGAGTACGCGCTGCCCATGTGGGAGCGGCTCGAATCGGTGTGGGGCGCCCCCCGCGAGGTGAGGGCCGAACAACCCCTCCTCGTTCTCGACCGCGAGCCCCTCGTCGAACCCGATCCGCAGGTCCGTCCCGTGCGGCCCGACGAACTCGACATCTATCTGCCGGCCGCAATCTCGATGTTCATCGAGGAGGTCGGCATCGACCCGCGCACCGGCGACGGCGGTGCCGGTTACCGGCGCCGCGTCGCGAGCCTGATCGCAGCGGGACGCGCCTGGGCGCGTTTCGAGGACGGACAGGTCGTGTTCAAGGCGGAGGTGGGTTCGCAGTCGTCCACGGTGGGCCAGATCCAGGGCGTCTGGGTCGATCCCGCACATCGCGGCTCGGGCCTCGGCACGATCGGTACGGCCGCCGTGGCCTGCGCGGTCGCTCGCAGCGGCCGCCTGCCGAGCCTCTACGTCAACAGCTTCAACGCCCCGGCCCGCGGAGCCTACGCCCGCGCGGGTTTCCGTCAGGTCGCGACGTTCTCCACGGTGCTGCTCGACTGATTTCCCGTCGGCTCTGCCTACGATGACGGGCGATGAGACCTCGAAGTTCCACCCCGGCATCCCCGTACGCACGCGCACTCCGGATCGGCGCTGCGTTGTCGGCGGCCGTCGTGCTCCTCGGCCTGGCGGTCGCGTGCACGCCGCGCCCGGCCGGGCCGGAGGCCGCCGCCCAGGCGTTTCTCGACTCGTTCGCCGCTCAGGACGTCGGATCGGCGGCGGACCGCACCGACCGTCCCGACGACGCGGCCGTCGCGATGCAGGAGGTCCTGGACGGACTTCAGGCCGAATCCCTCACCGCCACCACGACATCCACCCGGATCAGCGGCGACTCCGCGACCGTGGGATACAGCTACGAGTGGCACCTGCCGAAGGAACGGGTGTGGCAGTACACCGGTGAGCTCAACATGGGTCGCAGCGGGAACGACTGGATCGTGCGGTGGGCGAAGTCCGCACTGCACCCGCAGCTCGGTGAACGGCAGACCATGCAGCTCCGCAGCAGCCCGGCGCCGCGCGCCCGGGTCAACGAGCACGCCGGCAGCGACATCCTCGTCCCCGGCACGGTCTACGGCATCGCCTTCGACGCCGCGCAGACCACCGACGTCGCCGGTGCGGCACGACAGCTCGCGTCGACGTTGTCGGAGTTCGATTCCTCGCTCACGGCCCAGGCGATCGCGGAATCGGTGACGGCGTCGTCCGGGCCGCGGTCGGTGCTGCGACTGCGCGAGGACGACTACGAGCGCGTCGCCCCGCGGCTCGCCGGGATCGACGGTGTCGTGGTGACCGAACAGGCCGACCTCGTCGCGACCGACCGCAACTTCGCGCCCGATCTGGTGGGTCAGATCAAGAAGACCGTCATCGACGAGGTCGACGGCACGGCCGGGTGGAGCGTCGTCGTGGTGAACCAGTACGGCGTGGACACCGGGGTGCTCACCGAGACGCCGCCGCAACCGGTGCCATCGTTCTCGGTCAGCCTCGACCGTCCCCTCCAGCTCGCGGCCCAGGCGGCAGTCGACGCGCGCACCGAGCAGGCGATGACGGTCGTGATCGAGGCGTCCACGGGTGCGGTGCTCGCGGTGGCCCAGAACAAGGCCGCCGACCGGGACGGCCCGGTCGCGCTGGCCGGCCAGTACCCGCCGGGCTCGACGTTCAAGATCGTCACCTCCGGTGCGGCGATCGCCGAGGGGAGCGCGACCCCGAACACGATGGTGCCGTGCCCGGGCCGTATCACGATCGGCGAGCGCAGCGTGCCGAACTACAACGAATTCGAGCTCGGGACGGTCTCTCTCGCCACCGCTTTCGCCCGGTCCTGCAACACCTCCTTCGCCAAGCTCGCCTCCGAGATGGCCCCGGACGCGCTGACCGTCGCCGCCTCGCAGTTCGGTATCGGTGTGGACTACGAGGTGGTCGGGATGCCGACCTTCACCGGATCGGTTCCGCCCGCGGAGGATCTCGTCGAACGGACCGAGGACGGCTTCGGTCAGGGCAAGGTCGTCGTGAGCCCGTTCGGGATGGCGCTCACCGCGGCGACGGTCGCCGCCGGCAGTACCCCGGTGCCCTATCTCATTGCGGGTCGCGAGACGGTCGTGAACGGTTCGCCGCCGCCGGTGACGCCGGAGATGGTGGAGGGTCTGCGCGAGATGATGCGCCTGGTGATCACGAGCGGTACCGCCGACCGCATCCGGGACCAGGGCGACGTCTACGGCAAGACCGGTGAGGCCGAGGTCGAGGGCGGGTCGCACTCGTGGTTCGTCGGCTACCGCGGTGATCTGGCGTTCGCGACGCTCGTCGTGCGCGGCGGCAGCTCCGACAACGCGGTCGCGGTCACCCGCGACATGTTCGCCGCCCTGCCGCCGGAATACGACGAGGGAGCCTGAGATCAGGCCGGGGCCGGATCCTCGGCGAGGGCGGCGAGCTGTTCGAGCAGCGGTGCCGCCGCGACGAGTTCGGCGGCGTCGGCCGGATCCATCGCTGCGAGCACCTCCTGCATCCGTGAGATCCACATCCGTCGGATGAGGTTCCCGTTGTGCTCGGCCAGGGGAGTGCGGTGCAGGTGGTGCGACCGCCCGTCGTTCGGGTTGGTCGTGCGGGAGACGAGGCCGCGGGCGACGAGGCTGCGCACCGTGGCACTGACGTTGCTGCTCTGCAGTCCGAGCATGCGTGCGAGATCGGACACGGTGACGCCGGGGTGGTCGGAGAGCACCCGCAGGACCTCGATCTCCGACTGGGGGATCCCGACCAGGCCCGCCTCGCGTTCGCCGACGCGCTGCAGGTTCCACACGAGCGTGCGCACGCTGTCGGCCAGGCGGTCGATATCGGCGTCGCTGATCCTCGGGTCCTCGGACATGCCTCGATCGTAGGCTAGAATCTATATATATATTTATATATGAATTCGAACTTATCGATCGAGGTGTGATGAACCGACCCTCCGAGGCCGCAACCGGAGTGAAGACCGACGAGCACGGATCCGGCGGCCGTTCGCTGTCCGGCATGTCCGTGGCGTCGCTCGGCCTGCTGGCCGCCCTGGCCCCTCTCGCCGTGGACATGTACCTGCCCGGCTTCCCCGACATCGCCGAGGAATTCGGCAGTACCGCGTCCGCGGTGCAGTTCACGCTGACGGCCTTCCTCATCGGTATGGCCCTCGGCAACCTGATCATCGGCCCGCTGTCCGACCGGTTCGGTCGCCGCTCGTCGATGCTCATCGGCACGGCCGTGTGCGCCCTCGCGAGCGTCGCGTGCGCCCTGGCGCCCAGCATCGAACTGCTCGCGGTCTCCCGCTTCGCTCAGGGCTTCGCCGGCGCCGCCGGCATCGTCGTGGGTCGAGCCGTCGTCTCCGACCGTGCCGAGGGCGCGGCGGCGGCGAAGTTGTTCGGCCTGCTCGTGCTCGTCAGCGCAGTGGCCCCCATCGCGGCGCCGCTCGTCGGCGGCGGCATCATCCTGTCCGTCGGCTGGCGCGCCGTCTTCTGGTTCCTGGCCGCGCTGAGCCTCGTGATGCTCGCGGCGATCGTCTTCTTCCTGCCCGAGAGCCTCCCGGCCGACCGTCGCTCGGCAGGTGGCCTCGGCGGCCTGGCGAGCGGGATCGCCGTCGTCGTCCGCGACCGCACCTATCTCGGCTACCTGCTGGCCCACACCTTCGCGTTCGGTGTGCTCTTCGCGTACATCTCCGCGTCGCCGTTCGTCATGCAGAAGATCCACGGCCTGTCGACCGGCTGGTTCACCCTGCTGTTCGCGTTCAACGCCGTGGGCATCAGCCTCGGTAATGTGGTGAACCAGAAGCTGCTCCAGCGCACGACCCCGCACCGGCTGCTCGGCATCGGGTCGGCGCTGCTCGTCTTCTGGTCCGCCGTGCTCACCGTCAACGCCCTCGCGGGACCCGTCCTCGGAGTGACCATAGTGGCGTTGTGGTTCGGCGTCGCGAGCCTCGGGCTGGTGCTCGCCAACGCCGCGACCCTCGCTCTCGGTCAGGTCCGGCACGCTGCCGGCACCGGCTCGGCGCTCCTCGGCGCCCTCCAGTTCCTGCTGGCGGCCGTAGTCGCTCCGATCGTCGGCGCCTGGGGTGAGGACACCGCGGTCCCCATGTCCCTCGCCATGCTCGTCACCGCCGTCCTCGGCCTCGGCTCGATGGCGTTGGTCCGCAACCGCTGACGGACCCTCAGCTCTCCTCACGATCCGTCGTACTCGCGGGCCGGCCGTCGCGCCGGCCCGCGAGTCGCGTCACCAGCCACAGCACCACGCCGATCCCGATCAGAACCCCGGCCGTCCGGTACTGGGTCGCAGGCCGGTCGACCCACGGCAGGACGAGGAACAGGCAACTGGCCGCCCCGAGCACCGGAAGGATCGTCGGCGCGCGGAAGTGCCGGTGCTCCACGTGGTCCCGGCGCAGGACCAGGGCCGCGACGTTGACGATCGCGAACACCCCCAGCAGGAGCAGCGCCGTCGTACCCCCGAGTTCGGGCACCCCGCCGACGAAGACGACGAGACCGACCGCGAGCAGCGTCGTGAACACGATCGCGACATAGGGCGTGCGGCGGGTCGGGTGCACCCGCCCCAGGACGGCGGGCAGGACGTCCTCGCGGGCGATGCCGTAGATCAGCCGGCTCGCCATCAGCATGTTGATCAGCGCGGTGTTGGCCACCGCGAACATCGTGACGAAGGCGAAGATCCCGACCGGGAACGCCGGGGCGCCGACCTCGACCACCCGCAGCAAGGGCGTCTCGCCCGCCCCGAGTTCGTCGGGCGGGACGAGCGCGATCGCGGTGATCGACACGAGCACGTACACCAGCGCAGCGAGACCCAGGCCGAGCAGCAGCATCCGGGGGAAGATCCGGGTGGGCTCCTTGCATTCCTCGGCCATGTTCACCGAGTCCTCGAATCCCACCATCGCGAAAAAAGCCAGGGCTGTCCCCGCGACCACCGCGGAGAAGACGGACCGGTCGCCGGGATCGATCTCGACCACACGCGAGAAATCGCCGCCGCCGAAACCCAACGCCCACATGCCGATCGCGACGATGATGAGCAGGCCGCCCAACTCGATCATCGTGAGCACCACATTGGTCTTCACGCTCTCGGCGACCCCGCGGAAGTTGATCACCGCCAGGACGAGGACGAAGACCAGCGCGATCACGGTGATCCCGGCCGTGCCGGCCAGGTCGAGTCCGAAGGCCTCGGCGAAGTTCGCGGCGAACGCCCGCGCAGCCGTGGCGGCAGAGGTGATGCCCGAGGACATCACGGCGAAGGCCACCAGGAAGGTCAGGAAGTGCACGCCGAACGCCTTGTGCGTGTAGAGCGCCGCTCCGGCCGCCCGCGGATACTTCGTGACCAGCTCCAGATAGCTGAACGCCGTCACCGTCGCGACGGCGAACGCGACGAGGAACGGCAGCCACACCACGCCACCGACCTCGTTCGCGACCTCCCCGGTGAGGGCGTAGATGCCGGTGCCCAGGATGTCGCCGATGACGAACAGCAGGAGCAGACCCGGCCCGAGAACGCGGACGAGCTGGGGTGAGTCGGTCGTCTCGGCCACCGCAGGCCCCCTTCCGCGCACCCTGTCCACCGCCGGCGGGGACCGACCGGATTCAGGGCAGCAGACCCGATTTTCGCGCGGCGACGACGGCCTCGTGGCGGGAATGGACGTCGAGCTTGCTCATGGCGCTGCGCAGGTAGCTCTTGACCGTCTCGGCGCCGACCGACAGGCGCTGGGCGATCTCGGCGTTGCTGCACCCCAGCGCCACATGGGACAGCACGTCGGTCTCGCGGGGGGACAGCACGACGTCCGTCGGTTCCGGTTCCGTTCCGTCGAGCACCCCGGCGAGACGGTCGGACAACGAGCGGAGCTTCTCCTGCAGCGCCGGATCGGTCGTGCCCTGCGCGAGCACCCGCAGATCGGCATGGACCTCGCGGACCTGCGCAGTCGCGACGGGATCGCGGTCGCCGGACGACCGCTCGAGCATCGCGAGTCGCCGATCGACCTCGTCGCGCACCTCGATCTCGTGCGCGAGACGAGCCGCCGCCTGCGCGAACGCCGTCACAGCCCGATCGCCGACGGGCGCGCACTCGCGCGCGGCGCCGTACAACACCGCGCGGGCCTTGCCCTCGACGAGTACCGGCACCGCGAGGATGGACCGCAATCCCTCGTACAGAACGGGACGGTCGAAGTGGTGCGTGATCGACGCGGAGCGACCGTAGTCCGACACCGTCACCACCCGCGACTCCGCGAGGACGCGACCGCCGAGACCCGCCCGCGGAGGCACCACGACCCCGGCCAGGCTGTTGGTGCGGGTGCCGAAGAATTCGCTGAGTTGCAGCGATCCCTGCTGGACCTCGCCGGCGAAGACCACCGGCAGCTGGGCCTGCGCCGCGGTGCGGCGGAGTTCACCGCGCAGGGCATCACCGTCGCGGGGACGCAGCAGCGCCGACGAGGAGGACGACACGAACGCCACCCCTTTCCGGGGGTATCGGGGAACATGGTGTGACTCGAATCATAGACGTCGAACGGGTGTGCTCCCCAGATCGGGAACACCCTGGCCGGTACGGACGAAAGGACCACAATGGGCGACACAGCGAGCCGCGTGCGGACACTGCTCGAGCGGTACGACACGGCAGACGCCTGCGCAGCCCGACTGCTGTGCGACGACCATCCCGCCGACGCGGTGGCGTTCACCGTCGTCGATGCCGACCTGAGCTCGACGGATCTCACCTACGGTGAGCTCCGCGAACGGTCGGCCCGCTTCGCCGCGGCGCTGGCGGATCTCGGTGTCGAACCCGGCGACCACGTCGCGACGCTCATGGGCAAGTCGGCAGACCTGGTGGTCGCGGTTCTCGGTATCTGGCGTCGCGGCGCCGTGCACGTGCCGCTCTTCACCGCCTTCGCCCCGCCGGCGATCGCCTTCCGGCTCGACGCGAGCGGCACCAAGGTGGTCGTGGCCGATCGGGATCAGGCCGGCAAGCTCGCCGCCGGATCGGATCTTCCAGCCGAGGTGCCGTGGCAGGTCGTCGTGGCCGGCCAGGGCGACGCAGACGCGTCCGGTCGTGAGGGCCGCGACTTCGGCGAACTGATCGCCGCGCAGTCGGCCGACGACCCGCGTGGCGAGGCCGTCGCCGTCGGCGCCGAGGGGCGTCTGGTCCAGCTGTTCACCTCCGGCACGACCGGCACTCCCAAGGGTGTCCCCGTCCCGGTGAAGGCGCTGGCGTCCTTCCACGCCTACCTGGAGTTCGGCCTCGACGTGCGCGAGGACGACGTCTTCTGGAACGCGGCCGATCCGGGATGGGCGTACGGGCTCTACTACGCGCTGCTCGGGCCGCTCGCGGCCGGTCGGCGCAGCCTCCTGCTGCACGCCGGTTTCTCGCCCGCGCTCACCTGGCAGATCCTCGACACCTTCGGGGTGACCAACTTCGCGGCGGCCCCGACGGTCTACCGCAGCCTCAAGGCCGACACCGCCGAGCACCCGCCGGTCCGGCTGCGTCGTGCCTCCTCGGCCGGTGAGCCGCTGACCCCGGACGTCCTCGAGTGGTCGCAGGAGACCCTCGGTGTCGTGGTGCGCGACCAGTACGGACAGACCGAACACGGCATGTTCGTCGTCGACGCGTGGGCGGACGAACTGCGCGAGGACACCCCGGCGCGTTCGATGGGCAAGCCGCTGCCGGGCTGGAGTTGCGCGGTGCTGCGCGAGGACAGCGACGAGATCGCCGAGCCGGGTGAGGTCGGACGCGTCGCGATCGACGTGCACGCGAGCCCGCTCGTGTGGTTCACCGGCTACGTCGACGCACCCGAGAAGACCGCCGACCGGTTCAGCGAGGACGGCCGCTGGTACCTGACCGGTGACGCCGGCAAGGTCGACGAGAACGGATTCTTCTTCTTCTCGTCCCGCGACGACGATGTGATCATCATGGCCGGCTACCGCATCGGTCCGTTCGACGTCGAGTCGGTGCTCGTGATGCATCCCGACGTGATCGAGGCCGCCGTGGTGGGTCTGCCGGACGAACTGCGGGGTGAGGTCCTCGAGGCGTTCGTGGTGCTGCGGGAAGGTGTCGAGGGCGACGACGCGCTCGAGGCGGAACTCCAGAAGCTCGTGAAGCAGAAGTACGCCGCCCACGCCTACCCGCGCGCGGTGCACTTCGTTCCGCATCTGCCCAAGACGCCGAGCGGCAAGGTCCAGCGTTTCAAGCTGCGCCAGGCGGGCGCCGTCGGCTGATCGATGCACGACGGCCCGATCGGTGGATGACGGGGGAGCGGGGCGCGGCAGCTAATCTGGAAGTCATGGCTACCCGCGCTCCGCTCGTCCCCGGCACTCCGACTCCCGTCCGGGAGGTGCCCGCATCGATCGAACGGCCGGAGTACGTGTGGAAGCCCACGGCGAAGGAAGGCAACGAGCCGTGGGTGCAGACACCCGAGACGATCGAGAAGATGCGACTCGCCTCGAAGATCGCCGCGCAGGCCCTCGTGGAGGCCGGTAAGGCCGTCGCGCCGGGCGTGACCACCGACGAGATCGACCGCATCGCGCACGAGTACATGTGCGATCACGGCGCCTACCCGTCGACGCTCGGCTACCGCGGCTTCACCAAGTCGTGCTGCACCTCGCTCAACGAGGTCATCTGCCACGGCATCCCCGACTCGACCGTCGTCGAGGACGGCGACATCGTCAACATCGACGTCACCGCCTACATCGACGGGGTCCACGGCGACACCAACGCGACCTTCCTGGCCGGCGACGTCTCCGAGGAGGTCCGCCTGCTCGTCGATCGCACCCGCGAGGCGACGATGCGCGGCATCAAGGCGGTCAAGCCGGGCCGCGCCCTCAACGTCATCGGCCGGGTCATCGAGTCCTACGCCAACCGCTTCGGCTACGGCGTCGTCCGCGACTTCACCGGCCACGGCATCGGCGAGACCTTCCACAACGGCCTGGTGATCCTGCACTACGACCGGCCCGACATCGACACGATCATCGAGCCCGGCATGGTGTTCACCATCGAACCGATGATCAACCTCGGTACGCCCGACTACGAGATCTGGGACGACGGTTGGACGGTCGTCACCAAGGACCGCAAGTGGACCGCGCAGTTCGAGCACACCATCGTCGTCACCGATACCGGCGCCGAGATCCTCACCCTGCCGTGACCTCCGCTCGCTGGAGCGAGCACGGAGTTCGGCCCCGACCCGGAAAGGGTCGGGGCCGAACCTGTTCCGGAAGGCGGCCGGCCTAGGGTGCCGCGTTGCGGACGACCTGACAGGTCGCACCCACCCACACCGCGGCGACCAGCAGGGGAAGGACCACCAGGGTCGTCGTCGGCGAC
Source organism: Rhodococcus sp. BUPNP1 (assembly GCF_002215235.1). Lineage (NCBI taxonomy): Bacteria > Bacillati > Actinomycetota > Actinomycetes > Mycobacteriales > Nocardiaceae > Rhodococcus > Rhodococcus sp. BUPNP1. Next base: position 17,676 of record NZ_NERM01000005.1, on the reverse strand, counting down.
GTGTCGACGATCCACGACCACAGCGACGACCACGACCGGGTCCACGTGACGAGGATCGCGGCGAGACCGCCGATCACGACGACGGACGCGGCAGCCGTGAGCAGACCCGTTGCACGCCAACGGTGCTGGATCGCGCCGGTGAGCATCGACAACGCGACGATCAGGAGCATCGTGGCGAAGAAGCCAAGGAACTGCACCACGGAACTGTCGGTGACGAAACGCAGGATCCCGAACATCCGCATGTCCACACCCCAGCCCCCGGTCGCGGCCTCGAGCACCGAGAGGATCTGGAAGGCGACCGCGAACACCGCCGACTGGGCCACCGCGATCGCGACCATCGACTGCATGTAGTGCGATCGCGTGGAGCCGAGACGCAGTGCGAACGAGAACATCTGGGTCATCGCCAGGATGTAGAACGCGACGACGAAGCCGTAGACCGACAGTATGCTGCCGGTGACGTTGTACTCCGCACCCGTGTCGACGAGAGAGAAGATCACCCACGGGATGAGAGCCGAGGTGATCAGCAGCCCGACGGGCCACGCGACGAGCAGCGGCCACGAGACGAGTTGCAGGCGGGCGACGGACAGGACACGTGCCGACCCGGTGACGACCGGAGCGGGCAACGGGATCGCGGTGGTCACAGCGATGCCTCCTCGTTCGTCGTGACGGTCTCGGGTGTCCGGTGGAGGTGGACCACGAGGTCCTGGAGCGAGATCGGTTGCACGTCCACACGTCCGGAGGCGTGGGGGAGTTCGTCCGCGTCGTTGCGGAGGAAGGCCGTGCGGGCGATACCACCGAGGCTCTCCGCGTGCAGGACGGTGCTGTCGCCGACGATTCGCGCCACCTCGTCCGCCGGGCCGGTCGCCTGTGCGGCGCGGGTGCGCAGCGTATCGGTGTCCTCGTCGACGACGAGATGTCCGCGGTCGAGCACGAGGATGTGTTCGAGCAGGTCGGCGGCCTCGTCGATCAGGTGGGTCGACAACACGATCGTGCGCGGCCGCTCCGCGTAGTCGAGCAGAAGTTCGTCGTAGAACATCTGCCGGGCCACGGCGTCGAGACCGAGATACGGTTCGTCGAAGATCGTCACCGGTGCGCGCGACGCGAGACCCACCACGATGCCCAGTGCGGAACTCATGCCGCGGGAGAGCTTCTTGACCTTGCGTCCGCAGGGCAGCGCGAACTTCTCGGCCAGCCGCTGCGCGTATTCCCGATCCCACAGCGGCAGAAGCAGTTCCGCCGAGGCGAGCACGTGCCCGACGCGCATGTCGTCGGGATAGCGCTGGGTGTCGGCGACGAAGCACAACTGCTGGAGCACCGCGGTGTTCTCGTACGGATCGGCGTCGAACACCTCGACGCTGCCGGTCGTGGGGCGCATGTGGCCTGCGAGCAGTTGCATCAGGGTGGTCTTGCCGGCGCCGTTGCGGCCGAGCAGGCCGTAGATCGTGTTCCGGCGGAGTGTGAAGTCGGCGTCGGTGAGGGCGGCGACGTCCCCGAACCGCATGCCGAGGTGACGTGCGCGGACGACGGGCGGAGTGATGGTCATACGTGCTCCCGTGTGTCGAGCATGGACTTGAGCTCGTCGATGCCGATTCCGAGTTTCTCGGCCTCGAGGACGAGCGGGACGACGTACTGCTGGGCGAACCGATCCCGTCGGCGGGCGATCAGTTTGTCGCGGGCGCCGGTGGTGACGAACATGCCGATTCCTCGCTTCTTGTAGAGGATTCCGTCGGCTACCAGTGCGTTGAGGCCCTTCGCGGCCGTGGCCGGGTTGATGCGGTGGAAGGCCGCGAGCTCGTTCGTCGAGGGAACCTGCGATTCCTCCGCGAGGCTGCCGTCGACGATCGAGTTCTCGATGAGCTCGGCGATCTGTTGGAAGAGGGGCTTGCCCTCGTCGTTCAGCACGACGCCCCGGGGCCCGAGGGCGGGTGCATCGGTTCATTACTCATGTAATGAACCATAGGACCTCGTCGTCGATACGGCAAGAGGCAGGGCGCGTAGCGCGGCCATGTAGCGTTTGCCCATGGAATCGAGGACGGTGACCACGCCCGGTGGGGACGTGCAGGTTCGGATCGGCGGCCCCGAAAGTCGTTACACGGTGCTGCTCTTCCCCGACGCGGGGGAGGACGCAGGTGTGTACGACGTCGTGTGCGAGCGGCTGCACACCTCCGACCTGCGGACGATCGTGGTCGAGAAGATCGACGGGCTCGCGCCCGCCGACGTGTTCGCCCTACTGGACGCGCTCGCCCTGCCCTGGGTTCATCTGGCGGGCAGCGGCGCGGGAGCCGAGCTGGCATGGGCCGTCGCCGCAGGGCGCTTCGGACGGTTCGCGAGCCTGGTGGTCGCCGACCGCGGCCATCCCGCGGTCCCGGATCGTGACGGCACGGTGCGCGACGAGTCGGCGCCGCCCGCGGAGGTGCCCACCACGGTCGTCGTGGGCGATGCATCGCGCCGACCCGAAGCGGACGCATCGATGCGCTACGTGACGGGGGAGTTCCGGGTGGTCGAACTCGCCGGTGTCGCCAACGTGCCCGCCGAGGCGCCCACCGACTTCGCGTCCGCGATCGCGCTGCGCACCGGAAGCTGGTGAGACGGGTGTGGCCTGCGGCCCGGAGAGGGCAGCAGGCCACACGGCGCTGATGGAAGTGCTCAGAGACCCCGAAGTTCGGAGACCCCGAAGTTCAGAGACCCAGCAAGGCGTTCTCGACGAGTTCGGGCAGCGCCGGGTGGATCCAGTACTGGCCCGTCGCCATCTCCCGCGCGGGCAGACCGAACGACATCGCCTGGATGAGCGGCTGGATGACCGTCGACGCCTGCGCCCCGATGATGTGGGCGCCGAGCAACAGACCCGTCGACCGGTCGGCGATCAGCTTGCAGAAGCCTTCGGTGTCCTCCATCGCCCAGCCGTAGGCGACGTTCCCGTAGTCCTGGATCTTGACGGAGATGTCGTATCCCGCCTGCCGGGCCTCGGCCTCGGTGAGACCGACCGACGCGATCTGCGGATCGGTGAACACCGCGGACGGGACGTAGCGGTGATCCGTCCGCTGCAGACCCGCGGTGCCGCCGCTCCACGCGTCGTGCAGCAGGTTGTGCTGGACGACCCGCGCCTCGTGGTTGGCGACGTGCTTGAGCTGGTAGGGCGACGACACGTCGCCGAGCGCGAACACGCCCGCAGCGGACGTGCGCTGGAACTCGTCGACCACGATCCGGCCCTTCGCATCGAGTTCGATGCCGGCCGCCGCTGCGTCGAGCAGGTCTCCGTTGGGCTGCCGGCCCGTCGCGACGAGCAGGGCGTCGCCGCTCACGACGGTGCCGTCGGCGAGTTCGACCTCCACTCCGTCACCGACCGGACGGAACGCCCGGGCCGGGTTGGCGAGGTGGACGTCCCACTTGGCCGCGGCGAGCGCCGTGAACCGCTCGGAGACGTCGGCGTCGAGGTGCCGCAGCAACCGGTCGGTCCGCGCGACCACCGACACCCGCGTGCCGAGCGCCGAGAAGACGTGGGCGAACTCCATCGCGATGAAGCCCGTCCCGAGGATCACGAGGGACTCGGGCAGTTTCGGCAGCCGCATGACGTCGTCACTCGTGTGATATCTCACACCGGAATCGAGGACGTCCTGCGGGATCGCAGGTCGCGAACCGGCCGCGACGACCACCTGATCCGCGGTGATCACCTCGCCGGTTCCGGTGTCGATGCGGCGTTCGCCGACGAACCGCGCGTGACCGTCGTAGACGGTGACGTTCGCGCAGTCCTCGCGGCGGTAGCGCTCACCGCCCGCAGCGATGGGATCGATGCGACCGAACACCCGGTCGACGATGTCGTTCCACCGCACCCCGTCGATCGACGCGTCGACACCGTACTTCGACGCGGTGCGGACCGTGTGGGCGACCTCTGCGGCGTAGACGTACATCTTCGTGGGGATGCAGCCCACGTTGAGGCAGGTGCCCCCGAAGGTGCCTTCTTCGAGGAGAGCGACGCGCTTTCCGTCGTACCGCTCGTCGAGGATCGAGTTCCCCGATCCTGTGCCGATGATCGCGAGGTCGTAGTGGGTCACGCGTGCTCTCCCATGGGTCGGTGCAGTACGGAAACGGTGGCGGAGCCGGCGGAGTCGTCGGTCTCGGTTCGGGAACCGGAGGTGTCCGCCTCGTCCGCTCCGTCCAACCATTCCAGCCACAGGTCCAATTCCCGGAAGGCCTCCGCCAGGGGACCGGGTGTGGACAGGAACACGTCGTGACGGGCACCGTCGATCGGCACGATCGTCGTGCGGTTGCCCAGGCAACCCGCCCATCGGGCTATCTGGCGGACATCGAGGACGGCGTCGAGGGTGTCGACGCTCGCGTCGTACCGCGGAGCGGAGCGCGACGCACCGGATCGCAGGATCAGCGACGGCACCCCGATGTCGAGCCCGCGGTGCAGGACGGCCTGGCCCCGCCGCACGGCACGCAACCAGCCGAACCGGACGGGGAAGCCGGCCAGGGGCTTCCAGTCGAGGTCGTAGCGCCAGCCGTCGGATTGCAGACTGCGTCCGTAGGCCTCGGTCTTCGGCAGCGGGATGAGCGCGCGGGGCCGCAGGCGGCCGACGACGTCGATGGCTGCCGTGCCGACATTGCGCAGGTAGGACGGCCCCTGCAGGTCGAACCACGGACTGTTCAGGACGAGACCCACGATGCCCGTCGCGGCCACACCCCCGGGACGGCGACGGAGCCGGTCGAGCCACAGCGGAAGGACCAGTCCGCCCGTCGAGTGGGCCGCCAGCAGCACACCGCCACCGACCTCCTCGCGGACCACGCGCAGCGCCTCGTCGAGCTCGGCGTCGTAGTGGGAGAGATCGGTGACGAAGTGAGGAGTGTGCCCGGGTGCCCGGGATCGGCCGCACTTGCGCAGGTCCAGCGCGAAGAAGCGGTAGCCGCGCGCCGCGAAGTGCTCGGCCAGGTGCTGCTGGAAGAAGTAGTCGGTGAAGCCGTGGACGTAGAGCACCGCACGGTCGGGGAGATCGGTGGTCGTCGGCTGGTAGCGCACGAGGGTCGCCGAGATCTCGCCTTCGCCGTCGGGGTCGGTGCCCAGCGGCAGTTCGAGCTGCTCGTAGCCGTCTCCGAGGACGTCAGGACGCCAAGTAGTCACTATCACACCCTAGGTGTGTTCGCCGACCAGCGCTCATGGGTACACAATGAGGTGAAATGAAACGCCGGACCACGCGCGGGTAACCTGTCGGTCGCATTCGCGCGCCGCGTTGACGGGACACCCACGCGAGACGGTACCTCCGTACTTCGGCGGCGCGTGCGAACCAGACAAGGAAGTCGATTTCCCAGTGTCAGAGAACGTAGTAGCGAAAACCGACGTCGTGCTCGTGGGCGCGGGCATCATGAGCGCAACCCTCGGTGCGTTGTTGCGTCAGGTGCAGCCCGACTGGTCGATCACCGCGTTCGAGCGCCTCGACGCAGCGGCCGCCGAGAGCAGCGACCCCTGGAACAACGCCGGTACGGGCCACTCCGCGCTGTGTGAGCTCAACTACACCCCCGGGAAGCCGGACGGTTCGGTCGACATCGCGAAGGCCGTCAACGTCAACGAGCAGTTCCAGGTCTCGCGTCAGTTCTGGGCGTACGCCGTCGACAACGGCATCCTGTCCGACCCGAAGAACTTCATCAACCCGGTCCCGCACGTCAGCTTCGTGCACGGCGCCGAGAACGTGAAGTACCTGCGCGCCCGCTACGACGCCCTCGCCGGCCACCCCCTCTTCGAGGGCATGGAGTACACCGAGAACCCCGAGGTCTTCTCCGAGCGCCTGCCGCTGATGGGCAAGGGCCGCGACTTCTCCGACCCGGTCGCCCTGAACTGGACGCAGACCGGCACCGACGTCGACTTCGGCGCCCTCACCAAGCAGCTCATCAACCACGTCGCGGCCTCCGGCGGCACCGTCTTCTTCGGCCACGAGGTCACCGACGTGTCCAAGCAGTCCGACGGCAGCTGGATCGTGAAGGTCCGCAACCGCCGCACCGGCGAGTCGCGCAAGGTCCAGGCGAAGTTCGTCTTCGTCGGCGCCGGCGGTGGCGCGCTGCACCTGCTGCAGAAGTCGGGCATCAAGGAGATCAAGGGCTTCGGCGGCTTCCCCGTCTCCGGTGCCTTCCTGCGCTGCACCAATCCCGAGGTCATCGCGCAGCACAGCGCCAAGGTCTACGGCAAGGCCGCAGTCGGTGCCCCTCCGATGTCGGTGCCGCACCTCGACACCCGCGTCATCGGTGGCAAGCAGGGCCTGCTCTTCGGTCCCTACGCCGGCTGGTCGCCCAAGTTCCTCAAGCAGGGCGGCATCATGGACCTGCCCAAGTCGGTCAAGCCCGGCAACCTGATGTCGATGCTCGGCGTCGGCGTCACCGAGCTCGGCCTGGTCAAGTACCTCGTCGGTGAGCTCATGCAGTCGCCCGCCGACCGCATCGGCACCCTCGCCGAGTTCGTGCCCGAGGCGCGCCTCGAGGACTGGGAGCTCATCGTCGCCGGTCAGCGCGTGCAGGTCATCCGCCGCAAGGGTGCGGGCGGCGTCCTCGAGTTCGGTACCGCCGTGGTCAACGCGGGCGACGGATCGATCGCCGGTCTGCTCGGTGCGTCACCGGGTGCCTCGACGGCCGTTCCGGCCATGCTCGACGTCCTCGAGCGCTGCTTCCCGCAGCAGTGGGCGGGCTGGCAGTCCAAGCTCCGCGAGATGGTCCCGTCGCTCGGCGTGAAGCTGTCCGACAACCCCGACCTGTTCCGCCAGGTCTGGGACCACAGCACGAAATCGCTGCAGCTCGACGTCGTCTCCGACACCGTCGCCGAGGCGCCCGCAGAGGCCGCCGCGGTCTGATCCGATCACTGCACCTGTGGCCCGAGGCGATGCCCGGGCCACAGGTGTCCTGAAGGTGGGTCCGATCGGATTCGCCCCGACACGAGAGATGGGGAGATGCCCGTGTCCGCTGCCGCTGAGGACGAGACCAGTTACCTGGTCGGACTCGATCTTCGTGGACGCCGCGTCGTGATCGTCGGAGGAGGCAGCGTCGCGCAGCGGCGTCTCGGTCTGCTCGTCGCGTCCGGTGCCGATGTCCACGTCGTCGCCCGGGCCGCGACCCCCGTGGTCGAGAGCATGGCGACGAAGGGCCGCATCTCCCTCGACCTGCGCGACTACCGCGACGGCGACCTCGACGGTGCGTGGTACGCCATGGCCTGCACCGACGAACCCGAGACCAACGCCGCGGTCGTCGCCGAGGCCGAACGCAACAGGATCTTCTGCGTCCGCGCCGACAACGCCCGCCACGGCAGCGCCGTCACCCCCGCCACGGCCCGCTACGAGGGACTGACCGTCGGCGTGCTCGCCGGTGGCGACCACCGCCGGTCCGCCGCGGTGCGCACCTCGATCCGCGACGCCCTCGCCGGAGCAGCCGTCACCGAGTTCGCGGAGACCGCGCCGAAGCCGGTCGGTGTCGCCCTCGTCGGCGGAGGACCGGGCGATCCCGATCTGATCACCGTGCGCGGCCGCCGTCTCCTCGCCCGCGCCGACGTGGTCGTCGCAGACCATCTCGCCCCCCAGGAGCTGCTCGCGGAACTCGACTCGCACGTCGAGGTGATCGACGCGGCGAAGCTCCCGTACGGGCGGGCCATGGCCCAGCAGGTCATCAACGACACCCTCATCGACCGCGCGAAGGCCGGCAAGTTCGTCGTCCGGCTCAAGGGCGGCGACCCGTACGTCTTCGGACGCGGCTACGAGGAACTCGAAGCCTGCACTGCGGCCGGCATCCCGGTGACCGTCGTCCCCGGCATCACCAGCGCGATCTCCGTGCCGTCCGCGGCCGGGATCCCCGTCACCCACCGCGGGGTCACCCACGAGTTCGTCGTGGTCAGTGGTCACGTCGCACCCGGGCACCCCGATTCGCTCACCGACTGGGACGCGCTCGCCAAGCTGCGCGGCACCCTGGTCCTGCTCATGGCCGTCGAACGCATCGAGCAGTTCGCCGACGCCCTGATCGCCGGCGGGCGCCCCACCGACACCCCCGTGGTCGTCGTGCAGGAGGGCACTCTGAGCAGCCAGCGAGTGGTGCGTGCCGACCTGTCGACCGTCGCGCAGCGCGTCCGGGACGAGGCCGTGCGCCCGCCCGCGATCATCGTGATCGGGCCGGTGGCCGGATTCGGACTCGATCCGCAGACCGGCTCCGACTCGGACGGTGGGTAACGTTGGGTCACGTGTCAGCCACCTCGCATCCGTCGGCCACCCGCGCGGTCGCTCTGGCCATGCTGGTCCTCAGCGGCCTCCAGTTGATGGTCGTGCTCGACGGAACGGTCGCGAACCTCGCGCTCGCGCCGCTGCAGAGCGATCTGGGACTCTCGGACGCCGGTCGCAACTGGGTCCTCACCTCCTACGCCCTCGCCTTCGGCGGGCTGATGCTCCTCGGCGGTCGTCTCGGCGACAGCTACGGGCGCAAACGCATGTTCATGGGCGGGGTCGGTCTGTTCACCCTGGCGTCACTGCTGTGCGGTCTGGCGACCGGCGAAGCGATGCTCATCGGCGCCCGCGCGCTGCAGGGTGTCGGCGCCGCGGTCGCGTCACCGACCGCCCTCGCGCTCGTCGCGACGACCTTCGCCGCAGGTCCGGCACGTAACCGCGCCATCGCGGTCTTCGCCGCCATGACCGGTGTCGGGTCCATCGCCGGACTGATCCTCGGTGGTGCGCTCACCCAGGTGTCGTGGCGCTGGATCTTCCTCATCAACGTCCCCATCGGCGTTCTCATCGTCGTGCTCGCCGCGATCGCGCTGCGTGAGACAGTCTCCGAACGCCTCGCGCTCGACGTGCCCGGAGCCGTTCTCGCGACGCTCGGCTGCACCGGTCTGGTCTTCGGTCTCACCGAGGGTCCCGAACTGGGCTGGGCGAGCCCCTCCGTGATCGGCGCGATCGTCGCCGGCTTCGTGCTGCTCGGAGTGTTCCTGCTCGTCGAGCGACGGGCCGAGAACCCGCTGCTGCCGTTCGTGCTGTTCCGCAACAAGGACCGCGTCGCGACCTTCGTGGCGATCTTCTTCGCGGGCGCCGTGATGTTCAGCCTCGCGGCCTTCGTCGCCCTGTTCGTGCAGGACATTCTCGGCTACAGCCCGCTCGCCGCGGGTCTGGCCTTCGTGCCGTTCGCCTTCGGTCTCGGTGGCGCGGCCGCGGTGTCGTCGAAGCTGGTCGCCCGGATCGAACCGCGCTGGCTCGTGGTCACCGGCTCGGCGATCATGACTGTCAGCCTGCTCTACGGCTCGACCATGGACGGCAGCGTCCGCTACTTCCCGACCCTGTTCGTGCTGGTGCTCGTCGTCGGCTTCGGTGTCGGTCTGGCCGTCGTTCCGCTGCCGCTGTGCGCGATCTCCGGGGTGGGACCGCACGAGATCGGACCGCTCTCGGCGATCGCGCAGGTCGCCCAGACCCTCGGAGGTCCGGTCGGCCTCGGCGTGATCGGCGCGATGGCCACCTCGCGGACGATGTCGCTCGGCGGTGTCTCCGGAGCCGTCGCCGACATGACCGACGCCCAGCTCGTCGCCCAGGGCGAGGGATACATGTTCGCGCTCGTCGGCTGCGCGGTCTGCGCGGTGATCGCCGGCGTCGCGGCGTTGTTCATCCGCTTCACGCCCGAAGAGGTCGCGCAGGCGCAGGAAGCCGAGAAGGCCGCACAGACCTCCTGACCGCCGGACCGGCGCTCGGCGGACAAAGCGACTGCTGCGGCGGATGAGCTTGCTCACGCCTGCCGTACCCGAACCCCGGGTACCCGGCACTCATGCAGGTCGGTGTTCTCGAACGGGGCAGGTTCGTCGGATCGTGGATCGTCCGGGCCGTACGCGAGGCCGGACACGAGCGGTACGTCGCCCTCCAGGCGTTCCGGTCCACGCTCGCCGCGGTCGTCGCGTGGCTGGTCGTGACCGAGGTCTTCCACTTCCAGCAGGCCTTCCTCGCGCCCTACGTCGCGGTCTTCCTCGTCGAGGCGACGCTCGTGCGCTCGCTCCAACAGGCGGTGGTGCAGGTCGGGGCGGTGGTTGCGGGTCTGCTGGTCGCGGTCGTGGTGACACGGCTCGTGGAGTCGACGACCGCTGCGATCGGAATCGCCGTGGCGGTCGGCTACTTCGCGGGTCGTTGGCGGCGGTTCGGGGCCAGCGGCATCTGGGTGGCGATCACCGCGCTGCTGGTGATCGCGACGGGCGCCTCGGACAGTCCGATCCTGCTCGGTGAGCGACTCGCGGAGACGATGATCGGCGCGGCGATCGGCGTGGCCGTGACGGCGCTGGTCTTCCCGCCGGTGTACTCGGCGGGCAAGGAGGCCGGCGAACTCACCGGTGAGCTGCGCGACCTGCTGCGGGACATGGCGTCCGGATGCCGTGAGGGATCGTCGGGGGTGCGGGACTGGGTGCAGCGCGCGCGGGGCATCGACAGTCTCGTGCAGCGGGCCTTCGACGAATCGCGGTGGGCGCACGAGAGTGCCCGGATGAACCCGCGCCCCGCCGCCGCGCGGGCCGGGGAATGGGCACGTCGCTGGGACCGGACGCTCGACGACCTCTCGTCGGTGTCCAGCGCCGTCGAGGAACTCGCGCACGCGCTGGACCCGGTGCTCGGCGACGACCTCGCCGAAGCCGACCGCGACCGCCTGCGGACGGGGATCGCAGCGATGCTCGACGCCCTCGCCGAGATGGTCGACGCCGTGGGGGCGGGCCGCGAGGTCGACCCCGACGGGGCGTGCCGCAGCAACCTCACCGAGCTCGAGCGGTTCGCCACCGAATCGGACGACCTGGTCCTGACCGCGCGACTCGGCGCCGTCCTGCACACGGCCCGCCGGATCGTCGCGGCGATGGGACTCGAGGTCAGGTGAGCACGACCAGCTCGGTCGGCGACTCCACCTCGACTCGCAGTCCCGCCTTCGAGGCCACCCGGGCGAGTGCGCCGATGTCGCTCGGCTCCGCGCGGGTAAGGACCAGCGCGCGGGCCAGCAGGCCCTTATGGTGCTTGTTGAAGTGACTGACGACCTTCCGGGTGCCGTCGGGCTGCTCGGTGAGCACGGTCGCGGTCACCGCGCCCGGCACGGGACCGAGCTGCTGATAGACACCGGAGCGGAGATCGACCACGAGGTCGCCGTCGGCCTCGGTCACCAGCGCGTCGGTGAGTTCGTTCCGCCATACGGACTTCAACGTGCCGAAGCCGGGCAGTTTCGACCCTCCGGAGAGACGGTAGGCGGGGATCGGATCCACGGCCCGCACCGCGCCGAACAACGCCGACCCGATGCCCAGGCGCCGGTAGGCCTTGTCGCGCTGCGCCTTCGTGAACGCTCCCGCGTCGAGCGCGTCGTACAGCACGCCGGTGTATCGCTCGAGTGCCGGGCGGGTGGGGGAGACCCACAGCTTCGCGTTGCGTTCGATCTCGTCGGCGCCCTTCGCGCCCAGCCCGAGTGCGCGGCTCGACTCCTCGGGGTCGGCGGCGAGGTCGACGAGGGCCTGCACGAGCATCTCCCGCGTCTCCGTCAACTGCGGCATCGACAGGTCGGTGAGATCGAGCGGACCGCCGTCGCCGCCGTCGGACTTGGTTTCGGATGGGGGGAGAAGCACCAGCACAACCGGTAACCGTACCGACGTCACTCGAGGCGGCCACGGTAGGCTGCAGGGTCGTGATCACCCGCATGTCGCACCTGTTCCTCCGCACCCTCCGAGACGACCCGGCCGACGCCGAGGTCGCGAGCCACAAGTTGCTGGTCCGAGCCGGATACGTGCGACGTATCGCGCCGGGTGTGTACTCGTGGCTGCCTCTGGGCCTGCGGGTGCTGCGGCAGATCGAGCGGGTCGTGCGCGAGGAGATGAACTCCATCGGTGCGCAGGAGATCGCTCTTCCCGCGTTGCTGCCGCGCGAGCCCTACGAGGCCACCAACCGGTGGACGGAATACGGCGACAGCCTGTTCCGGCTGAAGGACCGCAAGGGTGGCGACTACCTCCTCGGCCCCACCCACGAGGAGCTCTTCGCGCTCACCGTGAAGGGTGAGTACAACTCCTACAAGGACTTCCCGGTCACCCTCTACCAGATCCAGACGAAGTACCGCGACGAGGAGCGTCCCCGCGCCGGCATCCTCCGCGGTCGCGAGTTCGTCATGAAGGACTCCTACAGCTTCGACCTCACCGACGAGGGCCTGTCCCAGTCGTACAAGGCGCACCGCGATGCCTACGAGCGCATCTTCGCGCGCCTCGGCGTGAAGTACGTGATCGTCTCGGCCACCTCCGGCGCGATGGGCGGCAGCGCCTCCGAGGAGTTCCTGGCCGACTCGCCCGCCGGCGAGGACACCTACGTGCGGTGCCTCGAGTCCGGCTACGCCGCGAACGTCGAAGCGGTGAAGACCCTCGCGCCCGAACCGCTGCCGATCGACGGACAGCCCGAGGCGGTCGTGCACGACACCCCCGACACCCCGACGATCGCCTCGCTCGTCGCTGTGGCGTCGGAGGTCCTCGGCCGGGAGGTCACCGCGGCCGAGACGCTCAAGAACGTCATGGTCAAGGTCCGGCAGCCCGGTGGCGACTGGGAACTGCTCGGCATCGGCATCCCCGGCGACCGCGAGGTCGACGACAAGCGCCTCGAGGCGTCGCTCGAACCCGCCGAGGTGGAACTGCTCACCGACGCCGACTTCGAGGCCAATCCCTTTCTCGTCAAGGGGTACATCGGCCCGAAGGCGCTGCTCGCCAACGGTGTCCGTTACCTCGTCGACCCCCGCGTGGTCGACGGCACGAGCTGGATCACCGGCGCCGACGAGCAGGGCAAGCACGTCTTCGGGTTGGTCGCCGGGCGCGACTTCACCCCGGACGGCACGATCGAGGCCGCCGAGGTCCGCGACGGCGATCCGTCGCCCGACGGAGCCGGCGCGCTCGTCTCCGCCCGCGGCATCGAGATCGGCCACGTCTTCCAGCTCGGCCGCAAGTACACCGACGCCTTCGCGGTGGACGTCCTCGGCGAGAACGGCAAGCCCGTCCGTCCGACCATGGGGTCCTACGGCGTCGGTGTGTCGCGTCTCGTCGCGGTGGTCGCCGAACAGCAGCACGACGAGAAGGGTCTGCGCTGGCCGTCGGAGATCGCGCCGTTCGACGTGCACCTGGTGATCGCCAACAAGGACGAGCAGGCCCGCGAAGGCGCCGAGAACCTCGCCGAGGAACTCTCGAACGCCGGCCTCGAGGTGCTCCTCGACGACCGCAAGGCGTCGCCCGGCGTGAAGTTCAAGGACTCCGAGCTGCTCGGTATGCCGCTGGTCGTGGTGGTGGGCCGCGGCTTCGCCGACGGTAAGGTCGAGGTCCGCGACCGCTTCTCCGGCGAGGCCGACGAACTGCCGATCGGTGAGGTCGTCCAGCGCATCGTCAACCGCTGACACACTCGCATTCCGGTGCCCCTGCGACCTGCCGTCGCGGGGGCACCGGCGTATGTGGCAGAAGACGCCGTGGTGCGCTGCGCGCCGAACCACAATGAGGTGCATGGCCGACAACTGGAGTGCGACCGACAACTACCTCACCGACACGCTGATCGGCGACGATGCTGCGCTGAGCTCGGCGCTCGAGGCGAACGCCGCAGCGGAACTGCCGCCCATCGACGTCTCCGCGCCGCAGGGCAAGTTCCTGCACCTGCTCGCACGGATCCGGGGTGCCCGCCGGGTCCTGGAGATCGGCACCCTCGGCGGGTACTCGACCATCTGGCTCGCCCGGGCGGTCGGGGAGTCCGGCCGGGTGGTCACCCTCGAATACGAGCCGAAGCACGCCGAGGTGGCCCGCGGCAATCTCGACCGAGCCGGCGTCGGTGACCGCGTGGACATCCGGGTCGGCCCCGCCCTGGACTCGCTGCCGGGCCTGGTCGACGAGGATCCCTTCGACCTGGTGTTCATCGACGCCGACAAGGAGAACAACAGCAACTACGTGCGCGCGGCCCTCGGGTTGTCACGCCCCGGCACCGTCATCGTCGTCGACAACGTGGTGAGGGCCGGGGCGATCGTCGACCCGGACAGCGACGACGAACGGGTGCGCGCGTCGCGCGACGTGCTCGAACTGCTCGCCCGTGAGCCGCGTCTCGACGCGACGGCGCTGCAGACCGTGGGGACGAAGGGCTGGGACGGCTTCGCGCTGGCGGTCGTGACCGGGTGACCCGTGCTTCGGGGCCGACCGGATCGGGGCCGACCGGATCAGGGTTGACCGGGGAAGGCCACCGACGGCACGACCCCGCGGCTCTGCCGCCACCGTGCCGCCCGCAGCGCCGCCTCGGTGAGTGCACCCACGGCCGTGGCCCGGGTGGCCTCGCTGCGTGCCCGCTCGACGACCGAGCGCCACGCGACCGCCGTGTCGCTCTCGATCTGCTCGGCGAGCTGCGCGGCGGACGCGGCGTCGACCACCGGGAACGGGACGGTGTAACCGGGTGCCGCGACCGGCGGCTCGACGCTCGCGGCACGAAGAGCCTCGACCGTCGCATCACGTCGTGCGCGGTGCGCGGCGGTGTCCTCCGCCACGGCGTCCGCGCGGGCGGGATCCGCGAAGGCCGCGATCACGCCGTATCCGTAGACCGCCGCGTGTTCCGCCTCGAGCGCGTCGACGAGGGCCTGCTGTTCGGAACCGAGTTCGGGTGAGCTCACGGCAACATCACCGCCGTCTGCACGGCACAGGAGGCACTGATCGAGGCGAGCAGGCCCGCGCGGTAGCCCGAGAGCGTGCGGGCGAGGTCGGCGGCTTCGCGCTGCGACCGGTTCAACCGCTCACGGAGCTCCTCGACGGTCGGCAGCTCCCCGGTGGGGGTGGTGACGGTGGTCGACGGGGGAGTGAAACTCGTGGTGGCGCCCTCCATCCGGGCGATCTCGGCCTCGAGCGCGTCGGCGTGGGAGGTCCGTTCGGCCGCGATCGTGGTGAGCGCCGCGGACAGCTCCGGCGCCCGCGCGACCAGCACGGTCGCGATCGCGGCGTCGGTGCGGGCGCGGGTCGCCTGGCCCGCCAGCGGATCGGGTTCGGCGGCATCCTCGTCGGAGGCGCCGCACGCGGTGATCGTCGTTATTCCGAACCCGCCGACGGCGACCGACGACCATCGCAGGAGGGTTCGTCGGGAGAGGGTGGGACGGTCGAGTGACATCGGCACCGGACCATCCTGCCAGTCTCCTCGCCCGGTGAAGGACGCCGCCCTGGTCACGGCAGCACGAAACGCGGGTTAGGCTTGATGTCTGCCGGTACGCATCCGTTCCGGCCCGCTGTCCGCTGCGACCACAACTGAACGAGGAGCCTGCCCGCCATGCCTGTGCCGCCCCCGGAGAGGATCGTCGAGCTCGTCTCCGATCTGCTCGCCAGAGAGGGATACGACCTCGAGGACGTGGTGGTCACGGCCGCCGGAAAGCACAGTACGGTGCGCCTCCTCGTCGACAGCGACGCAGGTCTCGGTCTCGACGAAGCGGCCCGCCTGAGCAGGATCGTCTCCGAGGCCTTCGACGGCGTCTCGGACTTCGGCGAGTCGCCCTACGTCCTGGAGGTCACCAGCCCCGGGATCGGCCGGCCCCTGACCGAGTCCCGCCACTGGCGGCGCGCCCAGGGTCGCAAGGCGAAGGTGGAACTGGCCGACGAGACCCTCGTGGCACGCATCGGCGAGCTCGTCGGCGACGAGATCAGGCTCGTCCTGCCCGATCGGTCCGGGCCGGTCGTGCGTTCGGTCCCGCTCTCGGAGGTGCGCAGAGCGGTGGTGGAGGTGGAGTTCTCCCCGCCGCCGCCGCGGGAACTCGAGCTCGCGGGTGGGGTTCCGGACGGCCGGGCCGCGGCCGGGGAGCTGGCCGAAGGACCCGAGGACGAGACCGGCAGCGACGACCACGACGAGACGAACGAAACGAAGGTGGACAAGTGAATATCGAGATCGCCGCCCTGCGCATGCTCGAGGCGGAGAAGAACATCCCGTTCGACGAGCTGATCGCGACGCTCGAGACGGCCCTGCTCACGGCGTACCGGCACGTCGACGGACATCAGCCGCACGCGCGGGTCGTGGTCGACACGAAGACCGGCGCCATCCAGGTCCTCGCCGAGGAGCGCGACGCCGACGGCAACCTGATCGCCGAGTGGGACGACACTCCCGAGGACTTCGGCCGGATCGCGGCGACCACCGCGCGCCAGGTCATCATGCAGCGCATCCGCGACGCCGAGCACGAGCAGCGCTTCGGTGAGTTCGCGACCCACGAGGGCGAGATCGTCAGCGGCGTCGTGCAGCGCGACTCGCGTGCCAACGCCCGCGGCATGGTCGTCGTGAAGATCGGTGGCGAGACCAACAACGCCGAGGGACTGATCCCGCCGGCCGAGCAGGTGCCGGGGGAGACCTACGAGCACGGCGATCGCATCAAGTGCTACGTCGTAGGCGTCTCCCGCGGACAGCGCGGCCCGCAGATCACCCTGTCGCGGACGCACCCCAACCTGGTGCGCAAGCTGTTCGCCCTCGAGGTCCCCGAGATCGCCGACGAATCGGTGGAGATCGTCGCCGTCGCCCGTGAGGCCGGCCACCGCTCGAAGATCGCCGTGCATTCGACCGTCCCGGGCCTCAACGCCAAGGGTGCGTGCATCGGTCCGATGGGGCAGCGCGTGCGCAACGTCATGCGTGAGCTCGGCGAGGAGAAGATCGACATCATCGACTACGACGAGGATCCCGCCAGGTTCGTGGGCAACGCACTCTCGCCGTCGAAGGTGGTTTCGGTCACGGTCGTCGACCCCGACGCGCGTGCCGCCCGGGTGGTCGTGCCCGACTTCCAGTTGTCCCTCGCGATCGGCAAGGAAGGGCAGAACGCCCGGCTCGCGGCCCGGCTGACGGGCTGGCGGATCGACATCCGCAGCGACGCGGCACCGGCGGGGAACGACGATTCGCGCGGCGGCTCGACAGGCGCGTAGGAGTGGGATGCGGGATTCCGGGCAAATCAGCGGTACAGTGGTCGATGGTTCAGCATGACCTGTCCTCGACCGGCGGGGAACGCGCCACTACGGTGCGAACCTGTGTCGGATGTCGGCAGCGAACGCTGGCTGCCGAACTGCTCCGGGTGGTGGCGCGCGAGAAGGAACCGTCAGGTTTCGCCGTGATTCCCGATCCCCGACGCAGGCTTCCCGGGCGAGGTGCTTGGTTGCATCCCACTCCGGAATGTCTGGGCCTGGCGGTTCGGCGTCGAGCATTCGGCAGGGCACTGCGTGTGACCGGACAACCGGACACCGCAGCGCTGGATCAGCTGGTCGGGTCCACGGAACAGTGATCACGGACGCATCGAAACGGCTTCGGCCGGGTAGACGGACGTGGGAACGACGACGAGGAACACCAACAGTGACATCGCACTCTGAGAAGAACAGGCACGAACACTCATGAGCACACCGTGAAGCACCAGCGATGAACGTCCATCGGAGATAACCCGAGGTCGTGCGGGCAGTCGGCCGCTCGACCTCATCAGTGAGGAGAGCAGTGGCAGGCAAGGCCCGCGTGCACGAGTTGGCGAAAGAACTCGGTGTCACCAGCAAGGAACTACTCGCACGCCTGAAGGAACAGGGCGAGTTCGTCAAGTCCGCGTCGTCGACGGTCGAACCGCCGGTCGCGCGTCGACTCCGCGAATCGTTCGGTAAGTCCGAAGGCGATGCAGCCGCGAAGGCTGCACCCACCCCCGCACCGAAGCCCGGTGCCCCCCGGCCGGGTCCCCGGC
>NZ_NERM01000049.1:0-15191 GCF_002215235.1 Rhodococcus sp. BUPNP1 | reverse complement strand
ACCTGCTCAAGCAGAACCGTGCTGTGGCAACGCGATACGACAAGCTTGCGGTCCGCTACACCGCCACCGTGCGTATCGCCGCGATCAATCAGTGGCTGCGATCAGCCACCTTTTGAAACACGGCCTAACGCCGCTGGTCCGCGTACTGGCCGCGTTCGAGCACCCTCGAAACGAGGTAACCGATCAGGATGCCCCAGAACGCGGCGTGAATATTGAACAGGTTCAAGTCTGCGATCGTCACCACGAAGGTGACCAGCGAGCCGAAGGTGAAGGTGGTGGCGAAGGCCGTCACGAAGGCCTGTTGAAGCGCTTTGAGCATCGCGATGCCGCCCAGCGCCAGGACGAACGCCTCCGGGGTTGCCAGCATGAGTCGAACCAGGGTCGGGGCAACAAGCGCGCATACCAGGGAGAGCACGCCGTAAACGAGGGCACCGGTGTACTGCCGGTGCTTTTCACCCGAGGACGTCAGCAGCGCATTGGTCGGACCCGTCACGCATGCCGATACTGCGCCGAACCCCGCGTTGAGCACCGAGAAGATTCCGGAACTCATAGCAAAGACGTTGACCGGTGGGCGGTGGCCTGCCGCGTTGAGCACAGCGATCCCCTGACCGTTCTGGACGATCAACACGGTGATCGCCAGCGGCACTACCAGTTCCAGTTGAGCTGCCCAGGTGAATTCGGGGACCGTGAATGTCGGTGTGGCGAAAAACGGACCGCCACCGGGCTCGAGCGTGAACTGGCCGCTGGCCACGACAGCGACCACGCCGACGCCGAGGGCACCCAGGACCGGCGGGAGAAACCTGCCCAGCAACGGGACAGCGGACAGGACGAGGAAGGCGAGCACCATCGGAACGGCCACGATTGTGTTGTCCCGGGTGGCGGTGACGATGTCGGTGCCGAAACGCAGGAACACTGCGGCGACCATCGCCATCACGATCGGCATCGGGATAGCTGCCATCGCTCGGCGCACCACCCCGCTCATCCCCAATCCCAAGATCACGAGTCCTGCGGTGAAGAACGCGCCGACCACTTCGGGAAACGACAGATGCTGCAGTGACGGTCCCAGCAGCACGGTGCCGGGAATCGACCACGCGAAACCGAGCGGCTGACGGTACACCAGCGACATCACCACGGTCGCAAGACCAGCGGAGAGGAAAATTGCGAACACCCACGAAGCGAGCTGAGCGTCGGTCAGGCCTGCGGCTGCACCGACGGCCAACGTCACGGCAATCGGCCCGGACGCGGAGAAGACCAACCCGACCACTCCGTTGGCGGCGTACTGTGCGCCCACGTCGCGTAGGACATCGCGCACCCCTGCAGGACGGATGCCAGGACGCTCGAATAGGAAGCTGCGCGCACGGATGGTGGTCGGTGACGGATCGGTGGTGACAGACATGCTCGCTCCGGATCTGCGGATGGGTCCATCCAGTTCACCAGCATTTCCCCCGTTTGCGAGCCGCGGGCGGTGCCCAGTTGATCCTGGGTATGGCATACCCAGGATCAACTGGGCACCGCTGACGACTCTTCTCGAGCCGACATGTTGCTCAGATGGACGCATGACGCATTCCACGAACCTCGTTCCCTCGTCCGATCGCCGACGCGCTGTGGTCACCGGCGCGAGTAGCGGTATCGGTGCGGACACCGCACGGCATCTGGTCCGCTGCGGCTGGTCCGTGCTGGCGGTGGCCCGGCGCCAGGACCGCCTCGACGCTCTGGCCGCGGAGATCGGGTGCGATGTGCTGGCCGCGGACATCACCTCCGATCACGATGTGGCGCGGATCGTGGCCGCTGCCGGTCCGGTTCATGCCCTGGTCAACAATGCCGGCGGGGCGCGGGGCACGGAGTCGATCGATACTGCCGATCTGGACAAGTGGGCATGGATGTACGAGGTGAACGTGCTCGGTACGGTGCGCCTGACCAAGGCGTTGATCCCGGCGCTGCGGGAGTCCGGTCGCGGCACCATCGTCGTCGTGTCCTCCCTGGCCGCCGAGACTGCCTATGCCGGTGGCGGTGGTTACTGTGCAGCCAAGAGCGCCGAGCGGGTGGTCGCCGAGACCTTGCGGTTGGAGTTGAACGGGGAGCCGATCCGGGTCGTCGAGATCTCACCTGGCCTTGTGCATACCGAGGAATTCTCGCTGCGTCGGCTCGGTGGTGACCAGGCCGCCGCGGACGCGGTCTATGCGGGGGTGCCTGATCCGCTGACCGGTGACGATGTCGCCGAGTGCATCGCGTGGACGCTTGAGCGGCCGCACCATGTGAACATCGACCGGCTCGTGGTCAAGCCGCTTGCGCAGGCCGCGATCCACAAGTTGCACCGCACCACATGAGGTCGGGGCCGTTCGGTGCGCGCATCATGGGGGTGTGGTGAACGGAAGGGTCGCGCGATTGAATGCTGGTCTCGAACTCGGTGAATTTCTCAAGGTCAGACGTGCTCTGGTGGCGCCGCCTGAGAGTGGGACGCGTCGACGTGTCCCGGGGTTGCGGCGAGAAGAGGTCGCGGCCCTGGCCGGAGTCAGCTGTGACTACTACACCCGCCTCGAGCAGGGTCGGCACAAACGTCCCTCCGAGACGGTGTTGTACGCCCTGGCCGAAGCACTGCAATTGGACGATTTGGCCACTAGGCATCTGCTCGACCTCGCTCGTGCTATTGCGGCACCACAGCGGCGGCTCCCGACCGCCTCGGTGCAGCGGGTGCGGCCGTCGCTGCACCGGCTGCTCGATACCTTCACCGAGCATCCGGCGTTCATCCGTGGGCGGCGTACGGATGTGCTGGCGATGAACAAATTGGCCGCGCTCCTGCTCACGGATTTTCCCGCGAAACCGGCGCGTGATCGCAACTTGCTTCGGTGGGCGCTTCTCGACGAGGAAGCGCGGCAGCGTTACGTCGATTGGGAGAAGGTCGTGTCGTCGATGGTCGGGACGCTGCGTCTCGATGCCGGCCGTCACCCTGACGACCCTCTGCTCGCGCAACTCGTCGGTGATCTGTCTGTGCGCAGTGAACAGTTCCGCCGGTGGTGGGCCGATCATCGGGTGGTGGAGCGGCGCGATGGCATCAAGCGGCTGGACCATCCCTTGGTCGGTCGTATCGACGTGTTCTACGAGGCACTCGAAGTGACCGGGGAAGCGGATCAGACCTTGTTCGTCTACAGCACCGATCCCGGGTCGGAATCGGAGTCCAAACTTCGGGTGCTCGCTGATCGGATCCGCTCCGCGCCAGCGGAATCGGCGTCCGGGCACTGACGGATCGTTCGACCGAAGCATGGGGAGGGCGCGATGCGAGCGCTACGCCCCCTTGTGATGACTGAAGGACGAGTCGGGCGGACGCGGCGGTAGTCGGCCGCATGTGTGCACGGACCTGTGGCTTGTTGTTCGGCCGCCGGGGCCGGAAGCGGTCGAGTAATTCGGCGACGTCGAGCAGTTCCGGTGGACTCGAGTGCTGGTGCGGCGGGACGTGCATGCTCGTCGCGGTGGCCGACACGGTGCCTGCTCCGTCGATGGTGACGCCTGGGTCGGGACTGCGGGTCGGGGTGCTCGAGATAGGTTCCCGGGTGGCT
The DNA here is from genome assembly GCF_002215235.1 of Rhodococcus sp. BUPNP1. Taxonomy (NCBI): domain Bacteria; kingdom Bacillati; phylum Actinomycetota; class Actinomycetes; order Mycobacteriales; family Nocardiaceae; genus Rhodococcus; species Rhodococcus sp. BUPNP1. The sequence continues at coordinate 11,637 of NZ_NERM01000049.1, read as the reverse complement.
GGGTGGAGTCCGGTGAACATCCGGTTTCAGGTGCTACGCCTGCGTTCACCCGTCATCGGCGTGAGTCGGTGTCAATGCCAGGTGACGTCGATCTTGTCGATGGCGTCGAAGTGGAAGCCGAACTGGTCGTTGTAGACGTCGAATCCCTTGTTCTCGGGGTAGTCGATGGTGGCGTGGCGTTCGAGGATGGCGACGACTCGTGCTTGGTCGTCATTGGCCAGTGCTGCCGCCAACGCTTGGGATTCTGCGGCGCTGAAGGGAATATCGGAGTTGCCGAAGTCCAGTGTGCGGGTCCGGTAGTCGTAACCTGCCTCGTCGCCGTTGCGTACGTGCACGCGGCCGGTAACGCGGATGGTGGCGATCTTCGGGGTGCCGTCGGGGTTGAGAACACCGGCCTTGTCCATGACGTCCTTGGCCTTGACGTCCTTGAGCTTCGACCGCGCGTCGTTGCGGAGCTCATTGGTCTTACCGGAGATGTATTTGCGCACCGAGGAGGGGCTGCGGCCGATCTTCCTCGCTACCTCGTTCACTCCCCCGAGGCGTGCAACGGCGGCGCGACGCTGAGCCAGCTCGGCGACCTCGCCATGAGGAATGCGTCCTTGCTGCGCCCAACGGCGCAGCGTGCGGTCCGATGGTGGGGTACGGCCGGCGTCGATGGCGGCCTGTCTGAGCCCGTCGTTGCCGATCTCGGTGCGGATCTGTTTGACCGAGACTCGCGAGGTCAACCCGGCCAGGCCCCGGCTGGTTTCTTGCGCCTTGGCGACACCTGCAGCCGCCGCAGCCGCGACAGTAACCTTCATGCCGTCGAGGCCGACAGTTTTCTGCGGCACGGCTTTCGATCGAGGTTTCGGTAGATGCAATGCCATCTACTGCTCCTCATCGTGATCGGCGCCGTGGGCAGCGGCAATCGCCAAACGCACCTCATGGGTGGTCTCGGCCTCCGCGAACGCCAACAGCATTTCGTCGGTGAGCTCGACATGCTTCTCGAGGACCATCTTGCCCAACGCATCGCTGTCGTCGGCGAGGGTCTGCCCCTCCCCCACCAGGTACACCCAGGAATCGGTCATGGTGCGGATCGGCCAGCGTCCGGTCTCGCGGGCGATGCGCATCGCGACGCGGCGGCCACGCCAGCGGCAGTGCGCCATGATCGCCGCTCGCCACAGCGGCTGATGGTGGTGTTGCATGCGGGTAGCGGTCCACATGTCGGGGTTGACCATCCGGCCGACGTAGCCCTTGTAACAGGCTCCGAGGAAGCGCTTCATCGCCGCGTCACCGCTCTCTGCTGCGACGGCGCGCGCCTCGCGCAGCACTTTGGCCCACTTGTCGAGGGCGCGACCTTGTTCCTCGTAGACCCAGGCTTCGGTGATGTCGAGGTCATCGACGTCGAGGCCCATTCCCCCGTCGGCGATGGGAGCGCACAATCCGTCGAGGCTGACGGTGGTGATCCAGGTCTGTACGGGTTGCTCGTCGAGCATCGCCGGGTGCGGAAGGGGTAGTTTCTCCGGCAGCGCGTACTGCCCAGCGGCAGGTAGGGTCACGCGCCAGATCCCGAAGAGTGGCTTGTCGCTGGTCGCGGCGGCCGCGGCATCGACACCGAGCAGGTTGCGGACCCGGCCGTAGCCGAACGACAGCATGCCCGCCGAGGCCAGATACGCGGCGCGCTGGTCGATGGTGACCAGGGCGGTGGCGCCCTCGAGATCGTCGGCATCGGGGATGCGGGACCAGCCGGCGGCCGGCTCGAAGTCCCCGCGTGGGGCGCCGTCGATCGGTGGGATCGGTCCGCCGGCGGTGACGACGATGCCTTTGCCTGTGCGGAGGCGTTCGCGGCGGATCTTGTCCAGGACCGCAGCGCCGGTGCGGGCGGGGGTTGGTCCGGGCAGGGTGTCGAGGTGTTTGACGGACCAGGCCAGGCGGCGGCCGAGTTCGCGGGCGGCGGGAAGGTCGTCGTCCGGGAGGTAGGTGCCGGCGGCGGGATTGCCGAGGATGCCCATGTCTCCGATGCGGTTGCCCCAGCCGAAGTCCTTGTTCCAGTAGGTCCATACGTAGGGTTCGAGGACGAGGTCGACCATCTGGGTGGCCTTGCCGACCTTGCGGATCAGGTGGACGACGTAGCCGGGGTCGCCGCGTAGTTCCCAGCCTGCAGCGATCAAAGGTGGCAAGGTTGCCGCGATGGTGTGGGTCAGTTCCGTGGCGGCGCGTTGACGCAGTTGTTCGAGGTCGTCGACGTCGTCTTCGCTGCCGGGGTCGATGATCCACCCGAGCTGGGCGCAGGAATCGATCCCGACGAACCACACCTGTGCGGTGAGTCCGTGCGGGGTCAGCGCTGCCCAGTGCAGCAGCTTGTCGAGCTTCTCGATCGAGTCGACCGGTCCGGTCAGCCGAACGCCTGAGGGTGTGTAGGTGGCCTCGGCGGTGACGATGATGGCGTGACCGTCGGCGTCCTCGGTGACAGGTAGGGACTCCCATGGCCGAGGCTCGACCGGGAGGTCCTCTTCCTGATCGGTTCCGGCAGCATCGACCGTGTCGGACGGTGCTGGGTCAGCGTCGGCCGACGATAGGTCTTCCGGTGGCGTATCGGGTGTGTCGGACGCCGGCTGTTCGGATGCAGGTGGTTCGGTTGACGGCTCTTCGGGTTCAGGGTCGAGATCGAAAAGGGCGATCTGGTCGTCGATTCCGCTCATCGGCTCACCACTGCAGCCCTTCTACGATCTGCCACCGGTCCCGTCTCCGAGTTGTGCCTACCGGAGCTCGAGTGCATCGATGAGTTTGCGGCGCTCGTCGTCGGTGAAGTGCTTACGCACTGCCGCGGCGAGCACGTCCGGGTCCGCGCCGAGTCGTTTGAGCGCCTGGGCAACCTTGTCCACCGGTTCGAGCTTGCTGGCAGGTTCTTTCGGCTGCGGCGCGTCGGGTTCCGGAGCCTCTGCGTCGGCTTCGGGTGCCGGATCGGGGTTCTGGGCTGCTTCCCATGCCGCGACCTGTTCCTCGAGCGGAACCCGGGCCAGAGAGCGGGCTTGCCGGACAGCGAGATCGCCTGCGCGCAGGGCTGCTTGAAGTTCAGGCGCGAGTTTGAGCAGGGCGCGACGCTGCGACACCCAGCCCTTGGAGCGGCCGAGCTTCTTCGCCGCGGCGTCTGCGCTACCGAACTCCGAGACCATCAGCTCGACTGCCTTGGCTTCTTCGAGGACGTCGAAGTCACGGCGGTCGATGTTTTCACTCGTTGCAGCCCAGAGGATTTCGCCTTTGTCGACGGCGATGCTGTCGCGCAGCACCACGTCGAGTCCGGGACGTCCGTACTTCTGGGCGGCGGCGAGCCGGCGGTTGCCGTTGACGACGATGTACTGCGCTGCGCCGATGTCGTCTTCGTCTTCGGGCCACAGTTTCAGCCAGGCGGTGCGGCTGACAACGGTTCCGGGTTGCAGCTGCCGGTCGGCGATGGTCGCCAGATCCGACAGGTCACCGAGTTCGTCGCGCGGGTTGCGCGGGTTGGCGATGAGCTGGTCGACTGGAACATCGGCGAGCAGTTGACCTTCGAGCGGCTCGATCTTCGTCTTTGTGGGTGTGGGGGTGCGCTTGCGGTCTACCGGAGAGTTGTCGCCTACTGCTCCGACAAGAGAGGCGAAGTTCGCGCGCCCGCCCTTGGGCGGCATCAGCGACCACCGTCCGCGAGCTCGAGGCTGAGCTTGTAGAAGTCCTCCCGTGCCTGCAGGGAGACGCGGTTGGCTTCGTACTCGGTGACGACCCGGCCTTCGGCGGCAGCGCGGGTGTGGACCTTGTAGTGCCGCACCACTGTTCGCGCCAGCGGCCAGCCGTTGGCCTGGACGAATTCGCGGGTCTGCTCGAGATCGACCTTGCCGTCCCGGGGATCCCAATTGTTCACCACGACAATGAAATTCTTACCGAGCGGTTCGATGACCTGCTTGATGGTGCGCGCGGTGGGATCGAAGCACAGCGGTTCGGGTTCGATCGGGACGATGACCAGATCGGCGACCTCGAGCACCGCTCGCAGGGCGTCGGCGGAGCTGCCGGTGCCGAGCACATCGGTACCGTCATCAGCACCGGACAGGTCGATCCAGCCCGGGGTGTCGACGTAGACGTGCTTGATGCCGGGCAGCTTGTCGAGATTACGGAGCACGTCGAGGTTGTCGTGGACCTGGTCGATCAGAAACGGCAGTTCTTCGACGCGCGAAGCCCACCAGACTGCGGAACCCTGGGGGTCGACCGAGATTGCTGCGACCGGGGACTGGACATCGTCATCGTCGCCTGCGGTGAGAACATCCGCTTTGACGGCGGCGAGGTTCATGGTGAGGGTGGATTTTCCGACGCCACCTTTTTGGTTGAGCATGACATGAACAGCCATAGGTTACCTCCGTATGCTTCACCCCACGGTGGGGCTACTTCGGACTCGCGTCGTCATCTCTTGGCGGAGATGACGATTGCGCCTGTACCACTGTAACGGTTTCGATGCAGTTCTATGAGGCGCGCAACTCGTACAATAGACCCTTACGGGTCTACGGAACAAGCTTTCGCCGTATCATCGCAGATGTGCTTCGCTACCTGACTTTGCACGAGGTTGCCGACCGTGTCGGCATCACCTACAACACCGCCAAAGGCTATCTACGGAAAGGTGTTCTGCCGCAAGCTGATGCGTCGATCGGGCCCCGGTTCGGTTGGCTCCCTGAGACTGTCGACGCGTGGATGGAAACGCGGCCGGGTCGAGGTCGACGGGTGCACAAGGGCACTCTCCCGACCCGAATCCGCCTGGCTTCTGGAACGCAAAAACTCTGATCGCTTCGGCGTGTCGCCGACGTCGCCATGAAGGGGACGTGCACGAGGTGAACGCGGTGCGGATGCCTGCCGTTTTGAGGGTGTCCCTACCTTGCGGCAATTTCGTCACTGTGACGATTGGGTTGCCTCCGCCGTGCTTACCAAGGGCTCACGATTCTTCCTGAGCCGGCGTACTGATGCCCTGCACGAAACAGTCAGAGTTTGACCGTAATTCCGGACCTCCCTGCGCTGGAGCCTTTTGTCGCACGCGTCTTCGACTTCCTCCATGCCATGTTCTAGAGCGGTGGTTTACCGCGGTAAACTACCGCAGATTTTGGGAAGGACGCGTCTCCCTTCGACGAATGCAGTCCGGAATGGCCCCGCTCCCCCATGACTCACCTCTCGTAGACGTCAGACCGGACGTTCCCATACAGCGCGGCCGCACAGGTGTTGACTCAGCCAGTGCTTGAGCGATCTCGCATGTGCGGCGCTTCTCGGTCTCTCCAACCGTTGCAGGCAGGTGGGGTCATCGACACCAACCCCATGGGGTGCAACGCTCGGAGTATGCACTGGTCCCTCTCTCCCCCGTCTGGACTCCTAGCAAATGACCATCCTCGGGGTGCTGGTGCGGATCGCTGAATCAGCACAGGTCTGTCGATAGCGAGGGGCTTGCGGGAGAGCGCGTTTACCGCGGTAAACGCGCCATCGCTATCTTTCGTAGCTCACCCCTTCAAGTCGGAGCTGCCTACCTCTACTGATTCCATCATTTGAGAGACGAATGCCGAGGAAGGTTTACCGCGGTAAACCGCGCCTCTTCTTCTCGTGCGCGGATGGTCGCTTCCCCACTCGCTCTATCCTGCTCGTTCCCCTGCCGATGTGTGGCGCCGAGGTTCGTCGCGGACGTGAGTGGCTATGATCCGCGCTGGTTTACCGCGGTAAACCAATCTCTTGCCTCCCGCCATCTGAACGGAACAAGCTGTAGGAAACCTGATGCGACGGCGTCCCTATCAGCAGCACTGGAGGCTCCACCCTTGCCTCGATCTGCTTCGCGCATCTCTTCTGGGTAGCCCCTCCTATTCGTTGGCGTGGTTTACCGCGGTAAACCACGACACCCAGCTGATCACCCCTACGTCGCCCTCTGCTCACGTTCTAACCCATTGCCTAACAGAGCGGTTCTCGTTGTTCATGCCAGCAGAGGCTCAATAGCAGACCGCCGAACCGCGGTTTACCGCGGTAAACCGCATAGGCGCTGGACTACCTGGCCGCTGCTTCATTGCTGGGGTGCGCGCAACTGCGGCTTTTAACCATTCGGCGGTTTACCGCGGTAAACCGCCGAATGGAGTTCTCATGTACCCATCACCGTCGATCACCAAGACGCGAACCTCCTCGCTGCATATCTGCCTGATCGATGGAAGGTCCTCTGCTTCTTACCGACTGCAGGATGCGGTGGAGCCATCAATATGTTTCGCCCTCCGCGGTGCGTACGACTCGACCGCGTTACCTTCTTGACTCGCCGGTTTACCGCGGTAAACCAGGCCATACCATCGCTAAGGAAGGTCGCGCGTCGCCACCCGGTCAGCCGGTACAGATTTCGTGGTTTACCGCGGTAAACCGGCCGCAGTTCGTAGGAGCCCCAATTAAGACACAGGTTCCTTTTTTACCGCGGTAAACCAGGAACCTGTGTCGCGAAGGGAGAGTCGAGGCACGGAGTTCGGCGGGCCGAAGGCAGCAAAGATCGCATACGGTTGTCGCAGGTTGTCAACGAGCTGCGCGACGGCCCGTTCACGACCTGTGTTTACCGCGGTAAACCGCCGAAAGGGAGTTGAGGTTGCGCCGGCTGTCGGACGGCGAGAGCGACACAATTTTGTCCTTCGAGTTTGTGTTTACCGCGGTAAATCTCAGGGATGCTGTAATCGCTGTGCCTCGCCCGAACCGCGTACTCGAATTCGTCTGTTACTCTCCGGCTCTCCAGAGATACCAGGAGGATGCGAAGGTGATCGCGATCACCGTAGCGCGGCCCCAACGAACCGATTGGGGTCAATAGGTGGGGGAGTACAGGTGGTTTACCGTGGTAAACCGTAGGTCGGGCTTGGACCCAGGGCCACGATTCGGAAGTTGTCCACTCCGCAGCATATGCAGAATCTGTTGGTTTACCGCGGTAAACCAAGGCGGTGGGCCAATCACTGCGCCGACACACGTTCGAAGCGTACATTCCGGTCGTCTCGATGGATCTGCCGATGGTAGTTCTCATGCTGTCGTCAGCTCGTACGTTCCCGGATAGCTTTACTTGGAACGTTTGTCCTGAAGCAGCTTGCGGATCCGCGCCATGGCGTTAACCCGAACTCCTTCCGATGCGGCCTTCTCGGCTCGTTCCGCCAGAGCAGAGGCAGCTGCGTGGCGTTCGGCGTCGCGGTGTCGTTTCGCGGCCTCGGCGCGTTCGGTGGGGGAGGGGAGTGACCAGTCGATAGCAGCAAGTCTCCATCGAAGGTATCGGATGGGATGCTTCAGCGAGTCCCGGGTAGGCCAGATCCATCCACGTCGGCGGGTGTCTTCGGTAAGCACAAGTGCGATATCGCGGCCAGTCCATCGCTCAGGATCGACGTAATGGTCCCTGAGAGCGTCGCAGACGGCTCCGACATGTTCTCCAGTGTCGAGACATGGAGTGTGCAAAATTAAGCTCGCAGCGGCCTTCTGGAGGCCGATTGGACGCGGTTCTCGGGGTTGTTTGTGTGAGTTATCGAGCCGGCGCGCGCTCGCGCGCGTTGTCTTGTACTTCTTAACAGAAGTACAAGTACCAAAAGATAGAGCAACAGATTGGGGGCCATGGCTGGCGTCCTGTGGATAAAGCGGACGATGAGGCTCCCCGAGAGTCGGGGCTGCCTTGGTGTAACGCCGCGCGGGGGGCGGGGCCGGGGTCGTGCGATCATGCGGGCCCCGACGGACGACTACCTTGGGGGAGACTAGAGCCCAGACACTGGTGGCCTTGACCTGTTTACGTCCGTGATGCGCTTCAGCTGCCCACTGTTCGAGTGTACGTAGAAAGCGTCCTCGGACCATTTCGCGGGCCAGTCCGAGTTCGGCCAGGACTCGCCGAGCACGCTTGAGGACAGTGACGGAGACCCCTGCCCGTTCTGCGAGTACCTCGCGGGACGCTGTAACGCGCCGGCCTGTCCGAAGGTCCGCGAACGATGCCATGCTCACCGCGACCGCAAAGACCCGTTCGGGGTCGGTGTGATGGTTCCGACACAGGTTTTTGCCCTCTTCTCGGTTGAGAATTTCGCGGACCTGTCGTTGCCATTGTGCGCGTCCGGACCAAATGGGGGTTTTGGACTGCATTTGGGACGAGACGGGAATTGACCATGTGCGGCCGCGCTGGTCGCTTTCCTCATTCATTTTCTCGACGCGTTCGATATTTGCTTTCGCTCGGAATACGGCGTCGGAATATTGGATATTGCCGAAATCGGAGAGGGAAGAAGCAAAGTTTTCTGCCTCCGGGCGTGTGATCTGCTCATCGGAGGTCGTCGAAAAGGTTGTTTGCTGTTCAGGGCATGGGGTACCCTGAGACGTACCAGGCACGGTAAGTCCCTTCGGGGAATCGGGGATTTCGGCAAGGAAATCCCTGGTGAAAGCACAAAATGGAGACGAAGCGGCAACTTCGGCCCCAAAAGGACACCTGACGGTGAGGGTGAAAACTAACGCCGTTAGGTGTTCGGAGTTCCGGTCGATCTCGGCAAAGTTCGACCGAATGACGAGCCCCCGCAAGGGGGCTTTGTCATGTGCTGTCCAAGCGTCATGTAGTTGTGTGCGATGGGTGCGGTTCGATCTCCTCCGGTCGGTTTATATTTCTGACAGTAATTTCATCACATGATCCCTCTCATGTCGCGCACCGGCTCGAATTTTATTTTCACGGGTCGATGGTGTGCGAGAGTCGGGCAGAAGCATTGACGGACCGTAATTACGAATCGTGTCCTCACGCCCCCGATTTCGTGGAGACCGGTGAAATCAGGGGAGAAGGGAGTGAAGGTCGGTGTCTACCGTCCCCGGCGTGCCATGAGCCATCTTGCAGCGACATCCGGCGCGGTGTGCATCGAGGGCGGGCACCGCGCAGGTCGTAGGAGCCGCGGGCGGCGCACGTTACTGGCTGGCATTGAGACGGTCGAATCGCGCGATTGGACCGCTCTCGACGTCCTCGAATCGCCCAGGGGGCGGCGTGGATGAACCAGGGCGGAGCATGTGCAGGTGTGGCCGTAGACGAAGTCGCCGGCGAGCACGTAGTGAAGAGAACACGTCCCTCCGCGCGGTGGATGCCAGCAGAGACGGGCTCCTTGGACTCTCCGAGGGAGTAGGTCTCTGCACGCCGTGCTCGGGTGAAAATGCGTCGAGAAGTCCGGGGGTAATGCGTTGGCTTCGATGAGTCGCTGGGCGGTGGCGGATGGAGCGTGCCTGATCCGTTCGGAGTAGGGACAGGGTCCGGCGTGACGCCTGCGCTGCGCGCACCATCGCCATGGGCGATCTCGAGTCACTGGTGTCGCGTGGGAGAGCTGATACGGATCTCGGGGCGATTCAGGGCGCCTGCGAGTCGGGTGTACTGGTGGGTCGTGCGTCGCCGACAGGGTCGCCCGGAGGTGCCTCATGCGTGCAGGAGAGTTGATGTTCGTCGTACGGCAGCTTGAACTCAGGGAACCTGGCTGGATGAGCACGCGACTGGGGCGGAGTCAGCTTCGAGTGGGTCGATGTCGACTCGAGTGGGGGAGTGGCCTGGTGCACGCAGCTGCGGATGGGTGCAGTCCGCGGTCCGCGATTGGGTCTTCGCGGTGCGGGACCCGTCCCAAGGTTGGTCTTGCTGAAATGACGAGCGGTAGAGAGTTCTTGTCGCGTAGTGATGAGGAAGGGTTCGATCAACCCGTCGCTACTGTCGGGGGCAAGGGTGCGGGTTCTATTGGGCCTTCGCTGCGGTGTCTGCGGTCCTTTGCGGAGTGTGGCGTCAGTAGTCGTGCGCGATCGTGATGCGAGATGGCTAGCTTTCGTAGGGCGCACCTACTGTTGACAGTTTCTTCACTGTATTGGTCCAGGCATGAGGTCGCGGCCGGTGCCGAGCTAATTGACGGGGAGTCCGGCTCGAACCGTGATCGGCTCATGAGGTCGTATTTCCGGCGGTCGGGTCAAGTGAGAACGTTTGTGTTCAGAATCCCTACGCTTCGGTCGTTGAAATCCTGTCGTGGGGACGTGAAACGACGTCGAAGCTTGTTGGTTGCTACGGATTGCTCCCTCTGGCGGTGGTACGAACGACACCGATGGGCCGCTGCGCGAACCGAATTGCGGATTCGTTTCCGTCGGCCGCGATGGTTACTGCGGTGGTGCCGCGTCGAACGGCTTCGTGGCCGATGCGACGCCAGAGGGTTTACGAGACTTACCATTGTTTCGAAGTCTGGTGTCGTGCTTGCTGACTCATGGGGTTCCCCGAGCGGCGAACGTGGCTGTAGGAATTGTGGGTCGATGCGATCGCCCATATGGCACCTCGGGCACAGGGTATGGACCTGAGGGGCGCGGAGTACGCGATTGGTGCGATCCGGACCACTGCCGCTGTTTTGTGTGGTCACGGGTCTACTCACAATTTTGCGGACCACGGTGCTGTAACGGGCCGAGGGGGGCGTGTGACGGGCTGCATGAACGGATAGGCCCCGGTCGTCTGATGTCGCATACGGTGACGAACCGCGATAGGCAAGGGATTACGGACCTCTATGGGGCTTGTCGGCCATAAGTTCTGAGGCGCTGGATCGTCGCAGTCGTGCGATAATTTCTGAGTAGAGTTGTCCATGTCAATGATGTGGGTTGCGGAGTTGGTTTGGCTTTGGTGACAAGAGGCTACTTAGACTCCGGCCGGATGCATTCGAAGAGGAGATCAACCTGTGGCGCGTAGAACAATCGTTGAGACTTTCGACGACATCGATGGAACTGCGTTGGACGATGACGGAGAAACCATCAGTTTCGCTGTCGATGGGGTGGAGTACACCATCGACCTGAACAAGAAGAACGCTCGCGACTTCCGGAAGAAGATCGACTACTACGTCGAGCATGCGACCCGCGTCGGAGGCCGCAAGAAGCGAGCCGGAACGGCTCGGTCATCCGATCCGAATTCTCCGAGCTCCAAGGAGATTCGAGAGTGGGCAATTGAAGAAGGTTTCGAGGTTCCCGCGCGAGGACGTCTGCCTCAATCCCTCGTCGACGAGTACGTCGCTGCTCACTGACAACTAGCTCACTGCAGAAGCTTCGACTCACCGCTTCGCCCCGTCTTCGTCCACCGTGGTTGGAGCACTTGCGATGGGCCAAATCTAGGGAGGCCGAGTCAGTGCGATCGACAATGAGGAAATAGGGCAGAATGCGTGGCCGCCTTCGGATGGCGATAACCAGACGACCCTGCTCGAGTGCCCTGCCGTATCCGATCGGCAGGGCACTTTTGTATCTTTGTCGCGGACAGAATGTCAGGGATAAGAAGGGCGCGGTGAGGTGCTCGCGTCGAAAGTATCGACGTCCGTCGATGCTGACCGATGTCGTCGCTATCCATTCAACTGTTTCGGTAGCTACTGTCCCGGCGTCTTGGGGCACATGGCAGAGCGTAGGCCCTCGGGTGATGTGCGATACGCAACCACACGGTCGTCTCTCGCCGGGTGCGTTCTATCTCGAATACCGCTCTGATACGGGCGGTGCAGCGCTACATCGAACCCAACCGGTGCGCTGTCGTCAAATGTCGACGGCACGTGAAAACTGACCACGGTATGGCATCTCAATTTTGACCCCCTGACCACCGATCCTGGCTGAAGTCGAGTCAGGAGGGACGAAGGGATGTTGTCCGTGGAAGATTGGGCCGAAATT
>NZ_NERM01000048.1:0-16276 GCF_002215235.1 Rhodococcus sp. BUPNP1 | reverse complement strand
AGGTCGGGTGGCCAGTCCTTTCAAGCCCCACTCGAGAGTGGGCAAACCTTATGCAGCCTCGCCCGGCCCGCCCGGGTTACAGCTCAACGTAACTCTCACGAAGTAACTGCACCTACGAACTTAAGGAACCTCGATGACCGGCTTCAGCTCCCTACTGGCTGCCGTCCCGACCGGCCTCTGGATCGACGGCACTACTCGCGAGTCCTGTTCCGGTAGATGTTTCGACATTGTGAATCCTGCGACGGGCACCGTCTTGACGACCGTAGCCAACGGCAGCGTCGCCGACGCAAGACACGCGCTCGCATCGGCTGCCGAGGTTCAGCCGGCATGGGCTGCGACCGCCCCTCGCGAACGGTCGGAGATCCTTCGCAGAGCCTGGGAACTCGTCATGGAGCGGTCCGAAGAGTTCGCCCGGCTGATCACACTCGAAATGGGCAAACCGTTGGCGGAGAGTCGCGGCGAGGTGGTGTACGGAGCAGAGTTCCTCCGGTGGTTCGCAGAGGAAGCTGTTCGAATCGGCGGTCGTACCGCGACCGCACCGTCTGGAAACGGCCACATCGCGGTGATCAAGGAACCTGCGGGTCCAGCCCTGGCCATCACGCCCTGGAACTTTCCGCTCGCGATGGGGACACGCAAGATCGGCCCGGCGCTCGCGGCTGGATGCACCATCATCGTCAAACCGGCCGAGGACACTCCCCTCACCATGTTGCTGCTCGCACACGTCTTTGCTGAAGCCGGTCTTCCTCGTGGTGTTCTGTCTGTACTACCGACTCTCGATGCCCCAGACGTCGTCGGCACTCTGATGAAGGACCGTCGACTGCGAAAGGTCTCCTTCACCGGATCCACCGCCGTCGGGAAGAAGATCATCGAACAATCCGCAGATCAGATACTGAAGAGCTCCATGGAACTTGGCGGCAATGCCCCGTTCATCGTCTTCGATGACGCCGACATCGACGCCGCAGTCGACGGTGCGATGGCCGCCAAGATGCGTAACGGTGGTGAAGCCTGTACTGCCGCCAATCGACTGCTCGTACACAATTCGATCCGGGAAGAGTTCACTCGTGCTCTGTGCGATCGGATCGCCGCGACAACAGTGGGTCCCGGTTACGAAGACGACGTCACGCTTGGTCCGTTGATCAATGCCAAGCAACGCAACGCGGTTGCAGCACTGGTCGATGAAGCCGTTGCTGCCGGAGCACGCGTGCGCACGGGCGGGACACCCATCGACGGTCCCGGCTACTTCTACCAACCGACCGTCATCGACAATGTACCTGCCGGTGCACGCATCCTCAGTGAAGAGATCTTCGGTCCGGTTGCGGTCATCACAGGCTTCGACACCGAGGCCGAAGTAGTCGCGAGCGCAAACGACACCGACTACGGATTGGCTGCCTACTTCTACACGCAGAACCTCGATCGAGCGTCCCGAGTCGCTCGCGCCCTCGAATTCGGGATGGTCGGCGTGAACCGGGGCATTATTTCCGATCCAGCGGCTCCCTTCGGCGGCATCAAGCAGTCCGGGTTGGGCAGCGAGGGCGGCAGCGAAGGAATCGAAGAGTACCTCAACACCAAGTACATCGCTCTGACCCCCTGACAGTTGTTCATGGCAACTGTCCTGCAGAAATCGGAGATTCCAGGACTCGTCCGCACAGCATCGATAATCCACAACATCCACTGATTCGAATAAATACTGGAGATCGACAACAACGATGTCATTCGACTTCGAGGAACCCGATGCAGCCCGGGAAGCGCGAACCGAGCTGGCACGCCTTGCCCGATCATGGCTACTCGTCCCCCCTACCGATCTCGCTCGGTTGCATACCGCGGTCGCTACCAGTCCGGACTGCCTTGTCCTCGATCTCGAGGATGGAGTGCCCTACAGGGAGAAAACATCTGCACGGACAGTTGCGGCGCAGTGGCTTCGCGACAGAGTCGGTTGGGTCCGAGTCAACGACGCTTCGACCCGTGAACTTGCACTCGACCTGGAAATACTCCGCGATTCCCCGGGCCTTACCGGAATTGTTCTTGCGAAAACCGAGAGTCCGCAAGACATCGACATCGTGTCTGCCGCACTCCCCCATGTCCCGATCGTCGCTATGGTCGAAACTGCTTCCTCGCTTCGTCAGGCCGACCGTATCGCTGAATGCTCACCGGTCGTGCGCTTGGCCTTCGGCATCAGAGACTTCTGCAGCGACCTCGACATCGATGGGACACCAGAAGGCCTGGCGTATGCCCGCTCGACCCTCGTCATCGCCAGCAAGACGGCGGAAATCGCAGCGCCTATCGACGGCCCGACCGCTGCGGATGATCGGGATACCGTCGCAGCCGACATCGACACAGCCAAAAAGTTCGGCATGACCGGAAAATTGTCGGTTCGGGCGCGTCACGTCGACACGATCAACGAGAAATTCTCCCCGTCGGCCCATTCAGTCTCACAAGCGCATGCCACTATCGCCGAACTCGGCCCCTGCGGGGAGAACATCGAGACGGGAGCCGATCGGCCGCGCTTCATCTCAGCCACTGCCGTGCTCTCCAGATCTCGGTACTTCGGCCGCTTGGAGGCGACCAAATCCGCCTCTCTTGCCCAGTAGTCGGCGCGTTCACGCTGCTCTGATCGGCACCGCCAACGCTGCAAGGGTCTCGGGTGCGGTGTACCTGCCCGGGTCAAGAACCCGCAAGGCATCATCGAGAAGACTGATTACCGCGCGGAGATGGTGGACAACGCCGCCGCGCGAGGTCGACGCCGAGCGAATGCGGGATGGTCCGGACGCGTTCCAGCACGTGTGCAGCGACCGCCGATCCCGGAAGCAGAATCGACCGGGCCGACGATCACGACCGCTCCCCCGAGACGGCCGCCTGCCGTGACACGGTGAGGGGAACGGCAACCCGCACCGTGTCACGGCCGGCGTCGAGACCACCCGGGCAACTACTCCTCGGTGCCTCGAAGCTGAGCGAGTCACAAGTGCAGGTCACCCCCGATTCGGCAGCGAGGTGGGCGATGTCGTCACCGCCTCGCCCGCCGGCACCCGATCACTGCTACAGCGAACCCCGCTCACACATGGGCACTTTCGTTGAGCACGAGTGGATACCGCCGCTGAATCTCATTCCCCTCGTGCTCGAACCCGGACGGTCGCCGGCACCGCGAAACCGCACATCGATGCCGACTCCGTCCTCGACCACCTTCGTCATCGCGACACAACGCCACCCGGCAGAGCAAGTGCGGGCGTGCGTCACGCCGCTGAGGGCGTTGCGTCCGTGTCCTCCCGTCACCTGGACTCAACGCCCCTGCGACCTCAGTTGTCCTGTGTCACACGCTTACTTTCGGAGGACAGGACAGTAGGGGCATCCAAATACACCGTGCTGCCGGCGGCCCTGAACTGGTCGGACATATGTTGCATCCCGGCGACGGCGGCCTGGTCGGCGGCGTCACCGAACCTGGTCCGGATGTCTTGGGAGATACGCATCGAGCAGAACTTCGGCCCACACATCGAGCAGAAGTGCGCCGTCTTGGCCGGTTCAGCCGGAAGCGTCTCGTCATGGAACTGCTCGGCCGTATCCGGATCCAGCGACAGAGCGAACTGATCCCGCCACCGAAACTCGAAACGCGCCTTCGACAACGCGTCGTCACGCTCGACGGCACCGGGATGGCCCTTGGCGATGTCGGCAGCATGAGCGGCGATCTTGTACGTGATGACCCCGGTCTTCACGTCGTCCCGATTCGGCAGTCCCAGATGCTCCTTCGGGGTGACGTAACACAGCATCGCGGTGCCATGGCGGGCGATCTCGGTGGCCCCGATCGCGGAGGTGATGTGGTCGTAGCCCGGAGTAATGTCGGTCACCAGCGGCCCCAGGGTGTAGAAAGGCGCTCCATGACATAACTTCTGCTGACGCTCCACATTTTCCCGTACCCGATGGATCGGGATGTGGCCAGGGCCTTCGACCATCACCTGAACGTCGTGAGCCCAGGCACGGGTGGTCAGTTCGGCAAGGGTGTCCAGTTCAGCGTACTGCGCGGCGTCGTTGGCGTCGGCGATCGACCCCGGTCGCAGCCCGTCCCCGAGGGAAAATGCCACGTCGTAGCGGGCGAAGATCTCACACAGTTCGTCGAAGTGGGTGTAGAGAAAATTTTCCTCGTGATGGGCGAGGCACCAACCGGCCATGATGGACCCACCTCGGGAGACGATGCCGGTGAGCCGCTCGGCCGTGAGCGGTACGTAGCGCAGCAGCACTCCGGCGTGGATGGTCATGTAGTCCACACCCTGCTCACACTGCTCGATCACGGTGTCGCGGAAGATCTCCCACGTCAGCGCATCGGCCTGGCCGGCGACCTTCTCCAGAGCCTGGTAGATCGGCACCGTGCCGATCGGCACCGGGGAGTTGCGAATGATCCACTCTCGGGTGGTGTGGATATCTTCGCCGGTGGACAGGTCCATCACAGTGTCCGCGCCCCAACGGGTGGCCCAGCGCATCTTGTCGACTTCGTCGACGATGGAGCTGGTCACCGCTGAGTTGCCGATGTTGGCATTGATCTTCACCAGGAAGGACTTGCCGATGATCATCGGCTCGGACTCGGGGTGGTTGACGTTGGCGGGGATGATCGCCCGACCCGCCGCCACCTCCGAGCGCACCAGTTCCACGTCGCAGTTCTCCCGCAGCGCCACGAACCGCATTTCCTGGGTGATGATTCCCGCCCGGGCATAGTGCATCTGCGTGACCGTCCGGCCTGTCTTCGCTCGCACCGGGACAGGTCGGGGCCCCTTCCACTCCCGGGACGCCTCTCCACGCCGCACCGCCGAGCGGCCATCGTCGAGCAGATCCCGTTCTCGCCCCGGGTAGTGCTCGACGTCGCCGCGAGCAGCGATCCAGTCGGCGCGCGTCGGCGGGAGCCCGACCAGCGGATCGCTATCGGGACCTGCAGTGCGGTAGACCTGCAGCGGCGGGTTCGGCACCCCGCCGGGAGAGTCGTTCAAGCGGATCTCTGTGACAGGTACACGCAGGTCGTGTTCCTCGTCGTGGACATAGCTCAGGGCATGCGAATTGGGTGCACTCATCGGAATCGTTCCTACTTCCTTCGCCGGCATTACCCGGGCAGGTTCGACGGTCGCAGGCTGCCTCAGCCCGATCTCAGCCCCTGCAATAGGGCTCCCGTGGGGACGGCACAGACCCTAACACCCGGCTTCTCCCGCTGCAGATGTAGCTGGTCCGGTCGTCGGAGCGGTGCGAAGTCGGCCCGTCCTGTACGAGCTACGAGGAGGTACTCTTCTATATGTCATTGACTGTTGACTCGAGGAGATCGGGATCTTGTCCGCACAGCTGGCCTTCGATGCCCTCGCCGACCCTGTACGGCGAGCCATTCTCACTGTGCTGGCAGAGCGTGACGAGTGCAGCGTCAACGAACTGGTCGACCAGATCGACAGCGTGGGACGCACCGGCGTCTCGAACCACCTCCGGATCCTGCGGTACGCGGGCCTGGTCACCGAACGTAAGGCCGGACGCTTCCGTTTCTACTCGATCGACCCGGCCGGTCCCGCACGCGATGTCATTGCAATGTTGCAGGAATTGTTCCGAGGAGCCCTGTCAGATGCCGTCGAGGCCGCAGACCGCACCGCTGCCACCGACACAACCTTGCGACGTGCATAGCTTCCAGGAAACACGGTGACCCAGCTCGTACTGCACGCCGAAGAGTGGACCGCATCCCCACCCTCGGTGGCCTACAGCCTTTTCGGAGCAGGCGACGAGGCGGGATGGCTCTTCGGCGCGGTATGCGATCGGGTCGAACCCGGCGCTGCCGTGCGTATGGCGGTCCACCTCAGCGGTTCCGGCGCAGAACCGGTCGAAATCCTCGGCCGTATTGCTGCCGCACGTCCGCATGCGTACCTCGATATCGTGCACGACCAGCCCTGGCGAGGGCGTATCAAACTCCGTTTCGAAGCCGCAAACGGTGGTACGAGGGTTCGGCTCATCGCCGAACTCGACCAGCCCGGATTGGAATGGTTGATGCGGCGTCGAGGGTTCCCTACCTCTCGAAACGCCTCTTCCCATCCCCGTCTGGGATTGTTGACGTCGAAATCCGGACCCGGCAGCCTCTTCGCCACCTCGATTGACAACGCCGCCATGCTGGCACTGGAGGAAATCAATGCCGAGGGCGGTATCCACGGCAGTCCAGTCGAGTTGATCGTGGGTGATGACGCCACAGACCCGCAGACCGGCGTCATGGAAGCGCGACGACTCGTCCAGGCAGGCTGCCGGACCATTCTGGTCGCCGCCACATCGGCTACCTACACCGCCGTTGCCGAGGCGCTCAGTGATGCACCCGTGCTGCTGGTACAGCCGGTCATGAACGAAGGAGGGCGCGGCGATCGTCTCCGCCTCCAGCTCGGTGAGCGGCCGGACGACCAGTTGGCAGCAGCCGTGAAACCACTCATGCGGATGGAGGGGGTGCGACGATGGTTTCTGGCCGGCGACGATTATTGTTGGCCCCGTACGACACACGGCCTGGCACGCCAACTGTTGCCTCGGTACGGCGCCGGAGTCGTCGGGGAAAAGTTCGCGTCTCTGGGAACTCGTGACTTCGCCCCGATCATCGAATCGATCCAGAAATCGGGTGCCGACATCGTACTGTCGACCTTCGTCGGAGCTGATGCTGTTGCGTTCGAGCGGCAATGCTATGCAATGGGATTGCGGGATCAGTGCATCACTCTGGCGCCCGCCTTGGAGGAGTCCACGCTGACGTACATCGGCGACGAAGCGGCCCGTGGCCTCTACTCCGTCTCGGGGTACTTCCAAGGATTACAAACGGAAGGTAACGCCTCGCTTCTGAAGAGGTACCGGGCGCAATTCGGTCCTTGGGCACCGCCGCTGTCGACGTTGAGCGAGTCTGTGTTCGAGGCAGTTCACATATGGTGGCAAGCGGCCCGGAAAGCCGAGGATAGCGAGCGGATCGCCGCGGCAATGCGTCACGGCGAGTTTCAGCTACCGCGGGGCACCGTCACCTTGAGCGAGGACCGACTCAGGCAGCAGCTCCATTTGACGAAAGCGACCGGCACAGAACTGTATCCTGCCCTCGGATGAGTTGAGACCTCGCTTGCTGATACCGAAGACCAGGGCATATGCCTGGTCATATCGGCGTGCTCGCTCCGTCTGCAGTTTCGTTCCCGGCCGGACGGATGCGCAACCACCGAGCGCAACTCGGGGTCGTCTGTGCATCAGCGTCGCCAGGATTGCTTCCGGCTACGCTCGGGTCCCGCGTTACCGCCATTCGACGCGATGTCGATCCCGGTCAAGGCGACAATGACAGCTGCCAGATCCTCCTCTGTGGGATCGGGACCGGTCGCGGAGGTCGAGGCTTTCTGCGAGATCTGCTTCCCTCTCGGGGGTCGTTCTGACTTCATTCTTCGCCTTCCTTTGTGAACGTCTCTCTGCGACACTTCCGGCCACAGTCAGCATCTTTTGAGATAGCTCCGAATGCAGACGGTTCACGATTCGTTCCGGGGGCTCGACGAACGTCTTCCAGTCTCCGAAACAAACAGCAGTGTGGTCGAATTTGTGGCCGTCAGCGCGGTTGAGCCACAGAGTGAATGCGCGGCAATCGAACTCAGATTATCGGGCCATTGCCCCACTGTCCACAGCGCGTGAGCGCGATACACGTGGCAATAAAGAATGACTACCAGTACGCTCGTGCCGACACAGGCGAGTGCGGCGCTCTATTGCAGGCAACCCACACACCGGATAGGTCTCCACGATCGTACCTCCAGACGGATGGTGGGGATGTTCACTTTCTCTCTGGAGCTCCCTGGAGCCACTCGCGCCGACGCATCCACGCTCGGACAGCCCACGGTGCGGATCACCCCTGTTCGTCGGTAACAGAACAGTAACATGTCATCAGGTCATGACGTGTTGACGCATTAGACGAGGGCACATAGGGTTGGTGACTCACGGCACAAGGAGAGCATTTCATGGATGGAATCCACGACCTCGGTGGCCGCGCCGGCCTGGGTCCGATCAAGCCCGAATCCGATGAACCTGTTTTCCATTCCGATTGGGAGCGGTCGGTTTTGACGATGTTCCCGGCGATGGCGCTGGCCGGCGCGTTCAATCTCGACCAGTTCCGGGGCGCGATGGAGCAGATCCCCCCGCACGACTACCTGACCTCGCAATACTACGAGCACTGGATGCACGCGATGATCCACCACGGCATCGAGGCGGGCATCTTCGATTCCGACGAACTCGACCGCCGCACCCAGTACTACATGGACCATCCGGACGACACGACCCCCACGCGGCAGGATCCGCAACTGGTGGAGACGATCTCGCAACTGATCACCCACGGAGCCGATTACCGACGCCCGACCGACACCGAGGCCGCATTCGCCGTAGGCGACAAAGTCATCGTGCGGTCGGACGCCTCACCGAACACCCACACCCGCCGCGCCGGATACGTCCGCGGTCGTGTCGGCGAAGTCGTGGCGACCCACGGCGCGTATGTCTTTCCGGACACCAACGCACTCGGCGCCGGCGAAAGCCCCGAACACCTGTACACCGTGCGGTTCTCGGCGACCGAGTTGTGGGGTGAACCTGCCGCCCCGAACGTCGTCAATCACATCGACGTGTTCGAACCGTATCTGCTACCGGCCTGACCAGGTCATCCGGTCCACCCAGCGAGACGTCCCTTCACCACAGACAGAAACGAGCCCACCCCGATGACCGCCCACAATCCCGTCCAGGGCACGTTGCCACGATCGAACGAGGAGATCGCCGCACGCGTGAAGGCCATGGAGGCCATCCTCGTCGACAAGGGCCTGATCTCCACCGACGCCATCGACCACATGTCCTCGGTCTACGAGAACGAGGTCGGTCCTCAACTCGGCGCCAAGATCGTCGCCCGCGCCTGGGTCGATCCCGAGTTCAAGCAGCGCCTGCTCACCGACGCCACCAGCGCCTGCCGTGAAATGGGCGTCGGCGGCATGCAGGGCGAAGAAATGGTCGTGCTGGAAAACACCGGCACGGTCCACAACATGGTCGTATGTACCTTGTGCTCGTGCTATCCGTGGCCGGTTCTCGGCCTGCCACCCAACTGGTACAAGTACCCCGCCTACCGCGCCCGCGCTGTCCGCGACCCCCGAGGTGTGCTGGCCGAATTCGGATATACCCCCGACCCTGACGTCGAGATCCGGATATGGGACTCGAGTGCCGAACTTCGCTACTGGGTCCTGCCGCAACGCCCAGCCGGCACCGAGAACTTCACCGAAGAACAACTCGCCGACCTCGTCACCCGCGACTCGCTCATCGGCGTATCCGTCCCCACCACACCCAGCAAGGCTTGACATGCCCCGACTCAACGAACAACCCCACCCGGGTCTCGAAGCCAACCTCGGCGACCTGGTACAGAATCTGCCGTTCAACGAACGAATCCCCCGCCGCTCCGGCGAGGTCGCCTTCGATCAGGCCTGGGAGATCCGCGCCTTCAGCATTGCCACCGCATTGCATGGCCAGGGCCGATTCGAATGGGACGAATTCCAGTCCCGCCTGATCGAGTCGATCAAACAGTGGGAAGCCGAACACGCCACCACCGAGCAGTGGAGTTACTACGAGCGTTGGATGCTCGCACTCGAAGAGCTGCTGCACGACAAGGGATTTGTCGCAGGCGAGGAACTCGCGCACCGTACCGAGCAGGTGCTGGCAACGCCCGCCGGCGCCCATCACCAGCACGCCGTGCGTGATCCCATCGCCGTGCACGCCATCGGCACACCCACCACTGACTCCGACGGGTAGCCGGAACCTCGTCGCCGCGAACCCAGCGGGTTCACCAACGTCGAGTCGCTCCCGGAAGCGCGCCCCGTGTAACGACGACTGTTGGTGCGAACCCCGAACGCCGCGACATCAGTATCTTCCCGGTCTTCAGACCCGGCTCCACCGCGGACCTACGGAGCGTCACCGGTACCGCGGCTCGAATCGGGCCGGATCATCCCCGCACCGCACCCGCGGCACCCCGAACATTTCAGTCTCAGGCGTATCCGAAAAACGCTGCGAATCATCTGAAGGACAAGCGTTTGACCAGCACCACCATTACACCGCACCACATAGGTGGTGCCTGGACTCGAACCGAGCGTCGACGGTTGGCGTCCGTTGTCGGTGCCATCGTGATCCTGCACGTCTTGGGCGTGGCGCTGTACTTGGGATACTCGGGCAACCCGGCAGCGGCCGGGGGCCTCGCCGGATCCGGTGTGCTCGCCTACGTGCTCGGCGTTCGTCACGCATTCGACGCCGACCACATCGCGGCAATCGACGACACGACACGCCTGATGCTGCTACGGGGACGCCGTCCCGTCGGAGTCGGATTCTTCTTCGCGATGGGACACTCGACCGTCGTCGTTGTCCTTGCCCTCGTCGTGGCACTGGGCGCGAGCGCCCTAACCACGACCGAACTCGAAGGAGTACAGGAAATCGGCGGGTTGGTCGCCACCGTCGTCGCCGTCACCTTCCTGTTGATCGTTGCAGGACTCAACAGTGTGGTCCTGCGCAATCTGCTTTGCCTGTCCCGACAGGTACGCGCCGGATCGGACATCACCGGCGACCTCGAGAGCAGACTCAGTGAGCGCGGGCTGTTCACCCGCCTACTGGGCAACCGCTGGCGCGGACTGGTTCGATCGTCCTGGCACATGTACCCCGTCGGCCTGTTGATGGGACTGGGGCTCGAGACCGCCTCCGAGGTCACCTTGCTCACCCTCACCGCCTCGGCAGCCACCGGGGGCACGTTGTCGATAGCCGCTGTGCTCAGCCTCCCGTTGCTCTTCGCCGCGGGGATGAGCACGTTCGACACAGCGGACTCCTTGTTCATGACCCGCGCATACTCGTGGTCGTACCAGGACCCCCAGCGTCGACTGAACTTCAACATTGCGACGACCGGCGCCACCGTGGTCATCGGCCTCTTCGTAGCCGGCATCTACGTATGTGCACTACTGGCACACCTGCCCATGTTCGCTGCGCTGTCCCCGATCGGTGACATCTCCGAAAACTTCGAATTCCTCGGCTACGCCGTCGCAGCCGCCTTCATCCTCACCTGGACAGGCGCGTTGCTGTTCAATCACCTGAAACCTCAACGGAACTGAAGGCGCCCACGATCACATCAGCCACCGAGATACCCATAACGCTGACGGACACTTACGACACAGCGCACCGAGCGATCCCTCCCTCCCCCACTCGATGATGCTGTTCACATATTCGAAGGGAACCTCATGTCTTCGTTGACTCCCCCCAATTCCAACCAAATGTCGGCCCTGAACAACCACTTCCGATTCGGACTGACGACGCCGGAACTCGAAGAGTTCGCACCGGCCCTCGAAGCGACGCTCGCGTCCTCCGAAACCGTCGAACGCCTCTACGAGCGCACCGCGCCCGAGCCGCCTCAGCGGTCATGGACCTCACCCACGGCGGACGAGAACCCGCTGAGCGCCTGGTACGTCACCACCTCGATCAGCGAAACCGACGAAGGCCCCCTCGCCGGGCGAACGGTCGCCGTGAAAGACAACGTCGCAGTCGCCGGCGTGCCGATGATGAACGGCTCCCGAACCGTCGAGGGCTTCACCCCCCGCTACGACGCCACCGTCGTACGCCGACTGCTCGACGCCGGCGCAACCATCACCGGCAAAGCGGTGTGCGAAGATCTCTGCTTCTCCGGCGCCAGCTTCACTTCCCACCCCCAGCCGGTCCGCAACCCCTGGGACGAAAGCCGCATCACCGGCGGCTCGTCCAGCGGCAGCGGCGCCCTGGTCGCCAGCGGCCAGGTGGATATGGCAGTCGGCGGCGACCAGGGCGGTTCGATCCGCATCCCCGCCGCGTTCTGCGGCATTGTCGGACACAAACCCACCCACGGACTGGTCCCCTATACGGGAGCATTTCCCATCGAACGAACCATCGACCACCTCGGTCCGATGACGCGCACGGTCAGCGACGCCGCCGCAATGCTCACCGTCCTCGCCGGCACCGACGGCCTCGATCCCCGACAGACCCACCGGATCGAACCGGTGGACTACCTCGCGGCGCTGGCCGAACCCGCATCGGGTCTGCGCGTGGGTGTGGTCACCGAAGGCTTCGACACCCCTGTCTCCGACGCTGCCGTCGACAATGCCGTCCGCACCGCCATCGACGTACTGCGCTCGGCCGGACTTGCCGTCGAAGAAGTCTCGATCCCCTGGCACCTCGATGCAATGGCCGTCTGGAACGTGATCGCCACCGAGGGAGCGGCCTACCAGATGCTCGACGGCAATGCCTACGGCATGAACACTGATGGCTTCTACGATCCCGAACTCATCGCCCACTTCTCCCGTCAACGACTCGAGCACGGTCACCAACTGTCGAAGACAGTCAAACTCGTCGGGATGTCCGGGCGCTACACATTGGAGGTAGGCGGCGGCAAGTACTACGCCATGGCCCGCCAACTCGTCCCCGAAGTCCGCGCCGCCTACGACGCCGCCTTGGCTCGGTACGACGTGCTGGTGATGCCCACCCTCCCCTACACCGCCACCAAGATCCCGACCACGGACATTCCGTTGGCCGACTATCTGGACACCGCACTGTCGATGATCATCAACACCGCACCATTCGACGTCACCGGTCACCCCGCCTGCAGTGTCCCCGCTGACCTGGTCCACGGGCTTCCCACCGGAATGATGATCATCGGCAAGCATTTCGACGACGCGACAGTGCTGCGCGTCGCCCAGCTCTACGAACATGCAGTGGGCAACTATCCTGTCCCGCCGGCTGCAGCCGGCACCCTGACATAACCCATTCGCCCGACCGTACGAGACCACACGCTGCGAACTCGTACGGTCGGGCGGAACCGGTGACTGTCGGACACCTCCCTCCTCGACCCGGACGCGCATTCGGGGAGTGAGGACACCCAGGTCACCGTACGCCCTTGCTCTGGACGGACTTTCCCGAGAAAGGGCGCCATTGCCGAACGAAGGACTCCGCATGCAATCTTGCGAAGAACGCGTAGAGAACAGCATCCTGATGCTGCGCCCGATCGGCGTGCTGCGCGGCGCCTCGTCCGCTCGGCTGCGGCAGCGCCTGGACCGAGCCCTGGCTGACAATACCGATGTCGTCGTCGATCTCGGGAGCGTGCCCAGTGTAGATTCCACCGGTCTCGGTGTGATGATCCATGCCACCAAGACGGCCCGGACGCACTGTCGTTCCCTGACATTCGCCGCGCCCAGCGCCCGGGTGAAGGCGATGATCGAACGGACCCGCTTACAGTCGGTAATCACACTGTCGTCGTCGGTCGAGGCTGCTATGGAACGCATCCGATGATCCGCCACGCTCGAGCAGACACAGACACAGACACACACCGCTGCAGATCCGCCGGACCACGGCCACCTCTGCACTCCATCCAAATCATGGAACCTTGAGCGAAACCCATGTTCTCGAAAGACGCCTCTGGGCAGTTCACGTCGACAACTGTCACCGGTGCACCCGCGCCGACGCAGCTTGCCGATCGCGCGCGTTCGGCCGACGCAGCGGTCGCTACCCCCACGCTCACCCGTCGAGTCGGGAAGGCTGGAAACCTGGGAGAGGCACCGATATGACCTGGATGCGACTCGTCTGCATGTCGGCGATACTCCTGGTCGTCGCCCTTGCGAGCGCGTGCACCATCCCCGGACCCGGTGCAGCATCGCCAGGTGAGGACACAGGTGCGCCGACCTCCACCCCGTGGGTCTCGTATGCTCATCCGCTGCGGGTGACCACCACCGGCGGTATTTTGCACCTCGACGGTCAACCCTGGTGGCCCACCGGCTTCAATGCCTATCAACTGGCTACGGATTGGACGGTCAACGCCGGGTGCGGAGCGATGGTGGATCTGGACTCCTACTTCTCGTCTCGCCAACCGGGGACAGTGACCAGATTCAACGCCTTTCAGAATCTGGCCGTGGACAAGCGCAACGGCAAGCTGAACTTCGAACCGATCGATGCGGTGTTCGCGGCCGCCAAACGGCACCGACAGTTACTCATCCCGGTGCTCGCCGCCCAGGACGGCGCCTGTGAGGACGAGCAATACAAAACGCGCGAGTGGTATCTCGGCGGATGGAAAGAACCCACCGACATGCCGCTGAGCTACAGCGAGTGGGTTGCTGCCGCCGTCGATCGCTGGGCCGGATCACCTTCGATCGCTGCATGGGAACTACTCGGTGAACCCGAGGTCGGCGTCTGCACCACCCCCGACTGCGACCTGCACCAACGTCGGTGCCCGGAAGACTCGTCGCAGGTGCTGCGCGACTGGGTCGATGCGGCCGGGGCGGTGGCTCGTGCGCACGATCAGCGACACCTGCTCACGCTCGGTCTACTCGGGGGCGAGCAGTGCGGTCTCGCCGACGGTGGTTATGCCCTGGTCGCTGCCTCGCCCTATCTGGACGTGGTTCAGTACCACGACTACGACGATGCGGCATTCCTCCCACTGCGACTCGAGCAAACCGAGAAACCTGTGCTCGTTGCCGAGTTCGGGATCCGCGCTGGAAGCTGCCTACCCCTGACCGAACGCGCCACCCGCGTCGGTGCCCAGATCGACCGGTATCACACGATGGGCACTGCCGGGGCGCTGTTGTGGGCCTTCGTACCGGATCCTCGACCACAGGAATGCACGTACGACATCGGCCCCTTCGACCCCATTCACGGCTTGCCCCAGATGAGATAGGGACGCGCCCTGGGCCGGCGCGTCGGGGTGACAGTCGTCTCGGAGGCCACGGAACCGATTGCTCGGGCCGGCTTCCGCCACCTTCACCCATGGTGAAGGTGATGAGTACCTGTCGTCCGCGGATGCCGGTATTCTGTGTCCGGGCTCGGCGCCCACCGCGTGACGTTGTCTTCCCTCATTGCACGAATCGAACGCGATTCCGAAATTGTTTGTGCACTAGTACTTCTGATTGAAGTCGATTAGGTCGTATCGGGAGGCACCGTCGGTGCCCGCTTAGATTGTCGAGGCGGACACCGACGGCTCCCGTACCTGTCGCCGACAGGGGGCGGCGACGGTTCGTCGCAGAGCGACGAAACGGGGTTCTCGTTCTCGGTACTGCGCAGCGACTCGGACATAGTCGCGTAGCAACTCGGAACAGCAGGGGCGAGGTTCCAAGCACGGAGAACAGAATGTTGAAACAAGGCCCCGTCCTCCCCGATAGGGCGACTCGCTCCAACACCAAAAGACTAGCGAAAAACTCGCCGTAACAGCAAATTACATGGCTTTTCATCCGTTCCGATACCGCAACACCGGAGCACCCGCCCACGAGCACCGGTGACATCCTGTCCCCTTCCCATCTCCCGACAGACCGGATCTTCTTGCCAACACCGCCGACGAACGACTCCACCCCCCCTGAGTCCGGCGCCGAGCACACTCCCACAACCGTGGGTTCCGGTCGGACAGATACGGACGAGTTCCGAACGCCCGGATCAATGCCACACAGCCGACCCCACTGTCCCCGAACCCTGCCCGGCCACGAAACCCACTGGTAGCTACGCAACTCGTGGTCACGCGCAGGAACCCTGTGATATACACATACAGTTCACGGAGCATTGATGGTCGACAGTAGGGGTCACACTGCCAACCAACAGCTTTCGTGACGCACCAGCGTCGTTCCAGGGGAACACGGCGCGAACGGACGCGCGCAGACGCACGGCCTCGCCGACAATGCCAACGCACACCTCCCCACTGTTCACTTCCGCCGACTCCGCCGGACCGATCGACTGGAATGGCATCGGCCGAAACGGCCCTGGTCCTGCAGAGGAGATGGAACGCTGCACGATGAATAGCATCGTGTTCCGCCACCGTGCGGATCGACAGGCCCTCAAGACGCCGGTGAACACACTGGACAAGGTTCGCACGCACCGAAGACATGTCCAGAAGTTCCCGGTGTAGCGTTCTGGGACACTCCGAACCGGTGTCACCTCGTTTGCATAGAGTCCGTTCTCGCCGTGAGGTCTTCGGAGGTGGATGTTTGGTAACCGACCGGTTCCGTGAGCAAGCAGAAGAACACGGTTCCGATAGCTGTGAGAATCTCATACCGAAAATGCGGCCGGAGATCGAACAGTCCTGGCGCCGCTGCCTCGCAATGGGAGTGACACCCGACAGTTCTCCACTGCGCTATATCGACGACGCACCCACCGATCCGAAGCTTGTGCGTGCGGCGCGGCCGGTCCTGGATCGGTTGGCCGATCAACTCGCCGATGCACCGGTGACGATCCTGCTCGCCTCGCAGGATGCGACCATCGTCGACCGGCGGGCCGGGCAGCGGTC
>NZ_NERM01000047.1:0-18096 GCF_002215235.1 Rhodococcus sp. BUPNP1 | reverse complement strand
CTACTGGCCCTGGCCCGGCGCCTGGTCGATGTTCTGTGGGCGTTGTTGCGTGACGGCCGAGAATTCAGCATCGACAACCCGGCTTCGGTTGCAGTTGCTGCTTGACACTGTCATTGAGAGTCCTTCCTCCCTCGGCTGCACAGTAGGGCGGGGGAGGAGTCGGGTGGCGCGAATCGGCGACCGTCACCACACTGGAGGGTGCCCAACGGTCAGGAGACATGACATGGCGGAGAACAATCCGTTCGGGTTCGATCCCGAAGATCTCGACCGCGTGGTGCGGGAAGCCGGTGAGGAACTGCGGGAACTGAAGGACCGCATCTTCTCGTTCCTCGAGCCGCCGGTGGCGCCGACGCGCACGCAGCCGCGGCCCGAGACCACCGGCGAGAAGGGCGACGGCGTCTGGGTCGTCTACACCACCGACGACGACGGTGTGGCCCGCGTCGACCAGGTCCATCGCACCGAACTCGACGCGCTGCGCACGCTCAAGGGCAACACCGACCCGCGACGCTCGGTGCGGTTCCTGCCCTACGGCATGAGCGTGAGCATCCTCGACCGCCCGAGCGCCACCGAGGAGAGTGCCCCCGGGGACACCGCTCCCGACGACGCCGCGACCGGCGAGAACTGATCAGTTCTCAGCTGCCGTCGTGGAACGACAGGTCATCCACCATCGTGGATGTACGAGGCGAGCTGGTCGCGTTCGGTCTGTAGTTCGTCGATGCGGCTCTTGACCACGTCGCCGATACTGACGATCCCGACCAGCTGAGCGTCCACCACGACCGGCAGGTGCCGGATCCGTTGTTCGGTCATCGTCTCGGCGAGACTGTCGACCGAGTCGGTGGGCAGGCAGGTCGTCACCGTCCGGGACATCAGTTCGTGTGCCGGGGCGGCGAGGATCGACGGTCCGCGTTCGTGGAGGGCGCGTACGACGTCGCGTTCGGTGACGATCCCGGCGACGGTCTTGCCCTCGCACACCACCATCGCGCCGATGTTGAACCGCGCGAAGTCGCCGATGAGCTCGCACACCGTGGTGTCGGGCCCGACCGTGTGCACCGCCGAACCCTTGTTCCGCAAAATGTCAGCAATCCGCATCCGGTACCGCCGATCTGCTCGCAGAGCATCCCGGCGGCCCGCCACCGGTTTCCGCCGGGACTCCGATGTGGTCCTCAGGGTAGGCCGGAAAGCCCGGTGTGCCGGGTCAGGTTATCCAGTCGTGACCTGCGGCGACGATCGATGCGCCGGTGAGGGTGCCCAGGGCGCCGAGTTCGGCGGGGACGATCTGCAGGTCCTGCACGAACCGCAGGCGGGCGTGCCGGGCCGCCGACGCCAGCATCGGCCGCCACAGGTGCCCGCCCGACTGCGCGAAGCCACCGCCGACGACCACGCGTCCCACATCCACAAGGGCTGCTGCCGACGCGATGACCTGGCCCAGTGCCGTTCCCGCCCGCTCGAGTGCCGCGGCGGCGACGCCGACCCCGGCCTCAGCGTCCGCGGCGAGCGCGACACCGTCGGGGCCTTCCCAGCCGTGGGCGCGGGCCCAGCGCACCGCCGACGGGCCGCTCGCCACGGTCTCGATGCAGCCGACGCCGCCGCACGCGCACACCGTCGTGCCGTAGGGCGAGACGACGTGCCCGATGTGACCGGCGTTCCCGGTGCGGCCGCGCACGATCCGGCCGCCGAGCACGAGACCGCCGCCGATACCGGTGCCGAGCACGACCCCGAGCAGGTCGGCGACATCGCGGCCGGCTCCGAAGCGCTGTTCGGCGAGGGTCGCGGCCGCGCCGTCCATCACCAGATCGACGCGGGCGTCGGGGAACACCGAACGCACGGCGTCGACGAGTGCGAAGCCGGAACTCCACTCGGAGATGTTGATCGGGCAGATCGTCCCGGCGTTCGTGTCGACCGGTCCTGCCGCGGCGATCCCCACGGCGGTCACCGGTCCCTCACCGATCTCGGCGACCTCCCGGAGCAGTCCCGCGCACGCGCCCCACACGTCCTTCCGGGGGACCGGCACGGATCGGGCTTCGAGCGGGGTGCCGTCGTCGGCGGCGACGGCCGCGGCGAGCTTGGTGCCGCCGACGTCCAGGGCCAATGCGGTCATGGCGACGACACTAAGCGACGAATCAGCGTCGCCGCAGGACCAGGACCAGGTTGCTGACGAGGAATTCCCGGACGCCGGGCACGTTCACGAGCCACCACGCCCAGTTCGGGTGGTAGCGGGGGAAGGCCGCGAGCAGTTCACCGTCGGGTGTCGATCGTGCCCAGCGCAGACCGTCGGTCGCGCCGACGTCGAACAGCGACACCCCGTACCGGTTCTTCGGCTCCCTGCCGTGTTTGCGGGCGTAACGCCGGGCCGCGTACTCGCCGCCGAAGGCGTGCCACGGGCCGGTCTCGTGCCCTCCGAACGGCCCCCACCAGAGGGTGTACGACAACACCATCAGTCCGCCGGGCCGCGTGACGCGCAGCATCTCGTCGGCCATCACCCACGGCGTCGGGACGTGTTCGGCGACGTTCGACGAGAAGCACACGTCCACCGATCCGGTGCGCAGAGGCAGTGCCAGGCCCGAGCCGCGGATCGCGCCGCCCACCCGCAGGCCGGCGGCGTGCATCTCCGACGGGTCGGGCTCGATCGGCACGTAGCGCGAACCCACCTCGGTGAACGCGTCGGCGAAGTAGCCCGGTCCGCCGCCGACGTCGACGACCGTGGTGCCCGTCAGATCGGCGCCGGTCAGACCGGTGTAGAGATCGCCGATGAGGTCGACGGTGTCGCGCGCGAGACCGCCGTAGAACTTCTCGGGTGCCGTCTGCTCGAACCGGAAGCTGCCGAGCAACCCCACGGAGCGGCGCAGTGTGGCGCGGCGGGCGAACAGCCGGGTCACGTCGGTGCGGGGTCGGATCGTCGATGGCACGTCCAGTCACCTTAGTGCGGGCCCCGCACTCGTCCCTCACCTGTCGCCGACCGGCACCCGCTACTGTGTCCCTGTCATCGTCCGAGTCACATCTGCCCGGCCGGGTGGTCGAGTCGACATACAGGGGGGTCACCGCGTGCGGGAGGTTCTGCTGCTCTGCTGGCGCGATAGCGGGCATCCGCAGGGTGGTGGCAGCGAGCGGTATCTCGAACAGGTCGGGGCACAACTCGCGGCGCGCGGCGTCCGCGTCGTCCTGAGGACCGCCTCCTATCCCGGAGCTCCCAAGCGAGACCGGATCGACGGCATCACCGTCAGCCGCGGCGGGGGACGGCTCACCGTCTACCCGCGCGCGCTCGCCGCGATCCTCGCGGGCAGATTCGGTGTCGGCCCCCTCGCCGGTATCCGTCCCGACGCCGTCATCGACACCCAGAACGGCATCCCGTTCTTCGCACGGCTCGTCGCCGGTGCACCCGTCACGGTGCTCGTGCACCACTGCCACCGTGAGCAGTGGCCGGTCGCGGGCAGGCTGATGGCCAAGCTCGGCTGGTGGATCGAGTCGTCGCTGTCGCCGCGCGTGCACCGCCGCAACCAGTACCTCACCGTCTCCCTTCCGTCCGCCGACGAGCTCCGCGCTCTCGGCGTCGACCGGGAGCGGATCGCCGTGGTCCGCAACGGTGTCGACGCCGTCCCCGCCGGTGTCGCGGTGGGTGACGACGACACGCGCACGGCCCACCCGAGCGTGTGCGTGCTCTCGCGGCTGGTGCCGCACAAGCAGATCGAGGACGCCCTCGCCGCGGTCGCGGCGTTGCGCGGCACCGTCCCGGGTCTGCATCTCGACGTCATCGGCGGTGGCTGGTGGGAGCAGAACCTCCGCGATGCGGCCGCCGAGCTCGGCATCGGCGACGCCGTCACCTTCCACGGCCACGTCGACGAGCAGCGCAAGCACGAATTGCTCTCCCGCGCCTGGGTTCACGTGATGCCCTCGCGCAAGGAGGGGTGGGGGCTCGCGGTGGTCGAGGCCGCCCAGCACGGTGTGCCCACCATCGGCTACCGCAGCTCCAAGGGACTGACCGACTCGATCATCGACGGCGTGACCGGTGTGCTCGTGGACTCACCCGCCGAACTGACCGCCGCCGTCGCCGATCTGCTCGCTGACGCCGACCGTCGTCGTCAGCTCGGCAACAAGGCCCGCATCCGCGCCGGCGAGTTCTCGTGGGAGGCCACGGGGGAGGGCGTGCACGAGGTCCTGTCCGTCACGACCTTCGGGCACACCGTCTCAGGACTGTTCCCGCGCGCCGACGAGCCGTCGACGCTCGCCGACCCGCTGCCCGAGCGCGCAGCCAGCGCCGCCGGCCAGTACCAGTAGCCACACCATGTGCGTCCCGATCGCCAGGGCGCGGTTCGGTGACGGGGCCGAGGTGACTCCCTCCACCCGGTACAGGCTCAGATCCTCGTCCTGATAAGCGGTCTCGAGCGCGTCGAGTGTGCTCTGCGCGTCACCGAGTTCGCCCGGCGTGCCGTGCTCGACGAGCACCCAGCCCACCCCGCGCGCGGCGAGCGCACTCGGGTCCGCGCCGGACAACAGCAGAGCTTCGACGTCCTCCGCGCGACGACCCTCCCCGGCGACACTGCCCTCGGCGACGATCAGGGTTCCGGTCTGCAGGACGTCGGCGCGCAGCATGCGCGGGGACGGATCGAGCACCGGTACGGGCCCGGAGAAGTCGAAGACCCGGAACATGCCCGCGGGCAGCACCGCCACGTCGCCGTCGTCGGCCGTGACGATCTGCGAGACCCTCTCCCATCCCGACGGATAGCGCACGGGTTGCAGTTGCCCGCCCACACCCCACACCAGGTCCGGCAGCGCAACCAGCACGGCGGCGATCGCGGCCGTCGCCCAGACCGGTTCGGGCGCCGCGAAGCGCCGCGCGAGGACGGTCGTGCCGGCCGCCGCGGCGAGCGCGTAGGCGGGCATCGCCCACGCGACCCACTTCTGGGTGTCGCGCAGCAGTCCCGCGCCGGGCACGTTCACCATCGCCCATTCGCCGACGGCGAGTCCCGGGCCGGTCGCGGCGAGGGCGATGGCGAGCACCGCGAGGACGGCGGGCACCACGACCGCGACGATCACCGGATTCCTGCGTCGCCGCCACAACGCCGGCACCCCGCACGCCACCACCGCGAGCAGCAGCAGGGTGCCCATCAGCGCCCATGCCGTGGTGCGCGAGGCGGGGACGGCTTCGGCGTTCCAGATCCCGCCGAGCCCCGCCACCGAACCGATCGTGCCGAGCAGCGGTTCGGCCCGGGCGGCGAAGGCGCGCACACCGGCCGGGTCCGCTTCGGTGCCGCCACCGGCGAGCGCCGTCGCGATCAGCCACGGCAACGACACCGCGACACCCAGCGCGAGTGCGCCGCCCACGCGCGGCAGCACCCGCGTCCGCTCACCGGGGGCGACGAGGACGGCGCAGGCCGTCACGATCGCCAGCAGGGCGCCGGTCGGGGTCAGCCCCGCAGCGGCCAGGCAGACCGCCAGCGACGCCCAGCCGCCGCGTCTCCGTCGCCGGATCGCGACGGCCGCACAGATCGTCCACGGCAGCGCGGCGTACCCGGCGAGCAGACTCCAGTGCCCCTGCAGCAGCCGCTCGGCGACATAGGGATTCCAGATCGCGACCGTCGCCGCGACGAGCCGGGCACCGTGTCCGCTCGCCGGCAGCACCACCGCGACCAGCCGTGCCGCACCCCATCCCGCCGCCCACAACGACGCGACGAGCAACGCCGTGACCGCGACACCACCGTCGACGACGGTGCTCACCCACGCCAGCAGGGCGTCCTGCGGTACCGCGCGGGCGGCGGCATCGGACAGACCGAGGGCGGAATCGGTGAGGAACGATCGGGGAGTGCTCACCGCGTCACGGAAGAGCAGATAGCCGGGGGAGACGAGGAACGGACCGAGCACCGCGACCGTCAGGACGAGGGACCAGACCGCCGGGAGAGCCGCCGTCGTGAACATGCGGGACGACTCCGGGCGGGACATGGCGGCAGAATACGGTGTCGTTCCGGATGGGAGGATGGGCGGATGCCGCGAACACCCCGACCCGCGTCGGAGGGCACCGAGACCACTCGTGGTTCGACGACGGGAACCGCCGTCGCCGGTATGACACTGGTGACGGTCGGCGCGATGACCGCGAACCTCGCGTCCTATCTGTTGCACCTGCCGGCGGGACGCTGGCTCGGCCCCGCCGGATACGGCGAGTTCGCGAGCCTGCTCGCCGCGCAGCTCGTCCTCGCCGTGCCGGCGCTGGCGTTGCAGACGGTCGTCGCCCGGGAGGCCGTGCACGGCACCGGTGTCGCGGCGCTGCGTCGTCTCGGTTACCGCTGCGCCGTGCTCGCCTTCGTCGTCGCGATGCTCCTCGTGCCCGTCGTGGCGTGGGCGCTCGACACGAGTGTCGGGGGCGCGTTCGGGTCGCTCGTCACCGCGCCGCTGCTCGTCCTCCTCGCCGCCGAACAGGGTCTGCTGCAGGGGCGGGGCAGGTTCGCAGCGCTCAGCGTCGTCCTGGCCGGAGCCGGCATCGCGAAGGTGGTGCCGGCCGTGGCGGTGCTCGCCGTCGGAGGCGGCCCCGGTGCCGCGCTGTTCGCCGGGGCGCTCGGCACGGGTGCGGTCGCGCTGGCCGCGAGTGTGCTCGTGGGCCGGACGTCGGGTGGACGGACGGAACCGGTCCCGACCGCCGGGGCGGTGCTGCGTGCCTCCCAGGTGCAGCTGGCCCTCATCGCGCTCACGTCGCTCGACCTGCTGCTCGCCCGCATGCTGCTCGATCCCGATTCCGCCGGGTTGTACGCGCTGGGGGCGGTGGCGACGAAGGTCGCCTTCTGGTTGCCGCAGGCGGTCGGTGTGGTGCTCTATCCGCGGATGGCGAATCCCGCCCAGTCGGCGGCCGCGGTGCGGTCGGCGCTCACCGTCCTCGTCGCGATCGGCGCGGTGCTCGTCGCCGGCGCGGCGATCTGCGCACCGATCGTCCCGATGCTGGTCGGCGACGCCTACGGGCCGGTGCAGTCGCTGCTGTGGCTGTTCGCACTGCAGGGCGCGTGTCTGGCCGTCCTGCAGGGCGCGCTGCTGTCGGCGATCGCCGGGGAACGTACCCATCTCGCGCTCGTCGCGTGGGTGGGCCTCGCCCTCGAGGCGGTGCTGATGTTCACGGTGGCGTCGACCCTGCGGCAGTTCATCGCCGTCGCTGTCGGTGTGGCCGCCGCGACGGCCGCGGTGGTCGCGGTGCTCGCTCTGCGCGGTGCTGCAGTGGCCCGGTCGTCCACGGACGACGCGGTGACCCCGTCCACCGACGAGTCACCCGCGAACCACACCGCCCCCCACCGGGATCGGTGAGGGGCGGCTCGGTTCGTCTACCGGACGATCACTCCTGCGTCGGAGGCTTCCGCAGATCGGTGCGCGGGATCTCCTGCGTTCGATCCGTCGTCCAATCACGCTGCTGCGCGTTCGGATCGGTCTGGCGCGGGATGACCTCGGTGCGGTCCTCGGTGTGATCGCGCTGCGCGCCGCCCGAATGCGCCGGGCCGACCGTGGTCGTGGCCGGACCTGCCGGGGCGGGACCGCCGGTCGCGGTGGCCGGACGACGGTTGCCGCCACCGCGGATGCCGAGTACGAAGCCGACGATCAGCAGGATGACGCCGAGGATGCCGAGGATGATCGGCAGGGTGCGGCCGAACAGCGAGATGGTGTCCTGGCCGTCCTTGGCCTGGCCGATCTGGTACTCGATCGTCTCCTCGTCGAACGGCAGCGTCACGTTGAGGACCGTCACCTCGGGCTTGTCGGCCTCGCGGGCGTAGTACTGGTCCTGCTGCTCCTGGCCCTTGACGACGACACCGGTGACCGGGTCGACCCACAGGTCGCGGATGTTGTTGTACCAGCGGGTCATCGTGATCGGCTCGTCGCCCTCACCGACACCCCAGGTGGAGGCGGGCAGGCTGAGCTTGTAGGTCGGGACCTCGGGGTCGGCCTTCGAGAGGTCGACCGGCCCGATCTCCTGGCTGAAGTGGTAGACCTTCATGCCGTTGATCTCCTCCTCACCGACGAAGTCGATGGGGAAGTTCTCGCGAGCGTTGATGTCGTAGTACGGGTACGACTCCTGCTGGACGTCGAACGGGAACTTGTACTGCAGTCCGGCGCGGTTGTCGATCTCCACCGGCGGCTTGTCGGCGCTCACCTGGATCGTGCTCACGCGCTCCGGGAACTCCTCCTCCGAGACGGGCATGGAGGTCTTCCGGTCGATCGTGAGACGGTCGACGACGGCCGAGACCAGGCCCGTGTCCCCTTGCATGTCGAGTCGTCGCACGGTCTGGCCTGCCTGCAGCGTCATGACCTCGGCGTTCGAGGGATCCTCGACGGTGACGAAGCGCTGCGCGACGATCGGCACGTCGCGATCGACCTGCGCGTTGCCGGCGAGCAGCTGACGGGAATTGAGGATGTCGCCCGTGCCTTCGGCGACCGTGGTCACCTCGAGATCGAGCGGTGTCGTCCTCAGCTTCCCGAGCGTGTACGTCGGCACGAGAATCGCGATCACCAGGAGGAAGGCCCCCAGGCCCACCAGAATCATTGCCAGTATCCGGCCGGAGCTCGAACGCTCAGCCATGCTTTCTCCTCACTCAACGGTCGTCATCGAGTACCCCCACCGGCAGCAGCAGGGCTGCACGGATCGCCTGGCATCCGGCCCGCGAACACCACGTGAGCTCAGACACTAACAGCCCGGTATGGCAATATGCGCGCCCGCTCACCGCTGGGACGGATCCGTAGTCGATCTTCGTCGTTGCCGGGATCGTCCCGTTCCGGATGATCCTGCTCTGTCCGCCGCTACCGCGACACGGCACACTGGTGCCCGATGACCACCACCACCGACCGGAACCGCAGCATGAGCGGATTCCTTCCGGCACTCGAAGGGATGCGCGGCTTCGCCGCGGTGGGCGTGTTGATCACCCACGTCGCGTTCCAGACCGGCGCAGTGCACGACCCGCTGATCGGCCGGGTGTGGGCGCGGTTCGACCTCGCCGTCGCCCTGTTCTTCGCCCTGTCCGGTTTCCTGCTGTGGCGTCCGCACGCCGCCGCGGCCCGCGCGCTGGGGCCGTCCCCCTCGACGACCCGCTACTTCCTCTCCCGCGCGACCCGCATCCTCCCCGCCTACTGGACCGTCGTGATCCTGGTGCTGTGGTTGCTGCCCGGCGCGGGCGGCGGCGCGACGGTGTGGTGGTCGAATCTCGCGCTCGTGCAAGTGTTCGTCCCACTGACCCTCACCGAGGGGCTCACCCAGATGTGGAGCCTGTCGGTGGAGGTGGCCTTCTATCTCGTGCTGCCGCTGCTCGCCCTGGCGGCGAGCGGGCTGCGCGGGGACGCCGCCCGCTACCGCGTCCCGCTGCTGCTCGCCGTGAGCGGACTGTCGCTGCTGTGGGCGTGGGTTCCGGTCGGCACCCCCGACCACATCAACCACACCAACTGGCTGCCCGGCTACCTGCCCTGGTTCGCGGCGGGCATGATCCTCGCCGAACTCGTCACCGGACCCGAGACGTGGATGCACCGGCTCGCGGCGCGACGCACGGTGATGGGAGCGATCGCCGTCGCCGCCTTCGCGGCCGCGGCCACCCCGCTGGCCGGACCGGAGACGCTCACCGATCTCGCACCCACCGAATACCTCGCCAAGATCGCCCTGGGCGCGATCATGAGCTTCGCGCTGCTCGCCCCGCTGACGCTCGCGCCGCGCCGGCAGCACCGTGTCCTCGCGAGCCCGGCCGCGCTGGCCGTCGGACGGTGGTCGTACGGCGTGTTCATCTGGCACCTCGCGGTGCTGTCGATCGTCTTCCCCGTCTTCGGGATCCCGGCCTTCGCGGGGCACTTCTGGTTCGTGCTGACGGTGACGGTCGTGCTGAGCCTGGCCGTCGCGTCCGTCAGCTACGCCCTCGTCGAGGAGCCGGCGCGTGCCGCCTTCCACCGCTGGGACAAGGCCCGGCGCGGCACCGCCGCCAGACCCACCGCGACCACGCCGACGAGCGCCGCGAACTGAATCAGGAACGAGTGCCCGACATATCCGTCGGGTGATCGCCACGGCCCGGTGGACAGCAGCGCCATCGCCAGCATCGTCGCGCCGCCCGCGGTGCCCACGAGCACGCGCGACGCCACGACGGGGCCGCGGCGCACCGCGAGCGCACCGATCCCCGCCGCGCCGGCGACCGCGACGGCGGCACCGACCCATCCCGCGAGGAGCGTCGCGGCGACCAGCACACCCGCCAGTGCGAGAACCGACGAACCCCAGGTGCGCGGCATCGGACCCGGATCGTCGACGCGCCGCCGCGGCCACACGGCCGCCGCGAACAACGGGACGAGCAACAGCAACCCGCCAAAGATCCCGAGCCGGTACCAGCGGTCGGTCGCGAACTCGAGGGTCAGCGTCTGCTCCGGACCGGCCGGCACGATCCAGCCCTGCTGCCAGCCGTCCACGACGACCGGCGTCGCCACGGCACCGTCCGGGGTGCGGGCCACCCAGCCGACGTTGGTGCTCTCGGGCACCACCACGAGCCGGTCCTCGTCGCCCGCCGGAACGGTCACTTCGCGCAGGTTCTCCGTCCAACGGCCCTTGTCGAGTTCCGTCGGCTCCGCGACGGGCGCACCGGAACCGGGGACGTCGAGCCGCAGGCCCGAGACGACGAAGGCCGCACCGGGATCGACGTCGATGTCGACCCGGCCCGGGTTCATGCCGACGACGTCGGTGTCGCACAGCGTCGCAGGAACCTCCACGCCCGCCGCGAGATCTGCGACCCGCGCGGTGAGCGATGTGCGATAGGTGCGCCCGTCGATCTCCACGACGGGTCCACGCTCGCAGTCGACGGTCACCGTCTCGTCGTAGACGGATCCCTGTGCTCCGATCGGCCCGTCGTCGCCGAGCACCGACACCTCGGCGAGCCCGGGCGGGCTGAGTTTCGAGAAACCCAGCACGGTGCGGTCGAGGGTGTCGCGCCAACGCACCACGGTGAGTTCGATCCGGTCCGTGACGTGCGGGGTCAGGTCGACGATCGTGTCGTCACCGTCGAGTTCGCGCACCTGCGGTCCGTTGCCGAGATTCACCGCGACCCGCGACGGCGCGACCGGCAGCGCTCCCAGCGC
This sequence comes from Rhodococcus sp. BUPNP1, assembly GCF_002215235.1. Taxonomy (NCBI): domain Bacteria; kingdom Bacillati; phylum Actinomycetota; class Actinomycetes; order Mycobacteriales; family Nocardiaceae; genus Rhodococcus; species Rhodococcus sp. BUPNP1. The sequence goes on along the minus strand of NZ_NERM01000047.1, from coordinate 7,038 downwards.
CGCCCTGATGTCCAGCCCCGTGACGCGCTGTTCCTCGGGCAGCTCCAGCGTGAGCGACGGCCGCGGCGCACCCGCTTCGAGCGAGCTCTCCTCCGCGGTCCACGACGTCCGCGGATCACCGTCGGTGAGGGCGAAGGCCGAGCCCTGCAGGTCGACGACGTCGGCGTCACCGCGCGCGACGACCCGATCCGAGCGGTCCACGAGATCCTCGAGCGCCGGCCCGGGACGCGCGCGCAGGAGCAGTTCCGGGCGGACCCAGGTCTCCTGCGGCACGTCCAGGGTGCGGGTGAACATGCCGGGTTCCTCGGCGGAGGTGGCAAGTCCGCGCGCGCAGCGGACGCGGTCGTCGGTGTCGACACAACTGCCGCGACCGGGGAACTCCTGTCCGAGCTGCCATCCGCGCACCGCGGCGTCCTCGGCCGGGCCCGGCACCACGATGCGGCGACGGATGTCGATCGGGCGCGGGTCGTTCCGGTCGGTGAAGTCCTCGACGACCACCTCGGTGAGACCGAACTGGTTGCCGACCGTGCCGCGTTCGGTGTGCACCGATGTGATGCGGATCCACGAGGTGGTACCCAGCGGCAGCGCGACCGTCTGTTCGCGTCCCGGCTTGTCGACGCGCACCGCCGTGCTGCCCCGGTCGGTGGACACCTCGAGCCACTTGACCGGATCGCCGAGGGCACCGGAACTCGTCGTCAGGTGCAGCAGACCCGCCTCGATCGGCCGGTCGAGGTCGAGCTGCAGCCACTGGCCGACCGCCGATTCGAGACCGTTGCTGTGCCAACCGGTCGTCGGGTCGCCGTCGACCACCGCGGCCGGGCTGCTCGCCACCGACGTGCCGCCGAGCTGGGTGGCATCCGACGCCGCGCTCGACACGCTGATGCGGGCGCCTTCCCACTCGGCCCGGACGAGTTCGGTGTCGGGCACCGGATAGTCGGGGACGGCGTTGTGGGTGCGGCGCGGGTCGTCGGCCGTGCGGATCGTCGACGAATGATGGTCGACCTGTCCGTAGTCCGTCTCGCGGTCCGTCGGGGTGTCGGTGATCGTCACCTCGTCGACGGGCAGACCCGCACGGGCCGCGTCGGCCACGAGGAGTGTGGGACCGACGAACTCGGGCTGCGCGGTGTTGCGGCGCAGCAGCGCCTCGGGGCCACCCTGCACGACCGGCACGTCGGCGGCCTCCACGACATAGGGGCCGACGGGCGCCGCGGCCGGCTCGGCGACGCGGTAGATCTCCACGGCCGGATAGACCGGTCGCAGGTCGGCGTCGGTGACGAAGTCCTCGGGGTTGTCGAAGACGATGTCGTCACCGAACTCGGCGACCCGCTCGATGCCCGGCGAACCGTCGAGCGTGCGGTGCACGAGTGCCGGTCGCGCGGCGGGGGAGGTGTCGGGATCGAGGTCGTTGCGCACCACCAGGAAGCCGATGCCCTGACCGCGCAGGGTCGCGGCGAGACCGTCGGACGGGCGGCCGTCGGCGATGTCGCGTTGCACGGCGTCGAGGGCACGGATGGCGCCGGGCGGCACGAGCGGGACGGCGTCGCGCACGGCCCACGGCGTCGACGCGAGGGCCTGCAGCGGTTCGTCGCGGGTGAGACCCCACATCTGGCTGCCGAACGGCGCGCCGGGAACGATGAGGGCGCGTTCACCGCGCTCGCTCGTGTTGTCCTCGAGCCAGGCCGCCGCGGCGTGCCAGTGATCGGGGACCTCGTCGTAGGCGCCGCGCGGAGCGAGCCTGCCGGTCCACGCGAGTGAGGTCGCGAGCGTCATCGCGACGAGGATCAGCGTCGTCACCGCGACCATCGGATTGCGTTCGGGATGCGCGAAGGCGTTCCGGGCACGCGTCCACGGCACCGATCCGGGCAGGGGCACGGCGCGCAACAGGTGTGCGATCCCGAGCACGATCGGCAGTCGCACGAGCGGTTCGAGCTTGTGGACGTTGCGCAGCGGCGCACCGGCGGTGTCGAGGAACAACCGGACCTGCTCGGCGAACGGTGAGTCCAGCTGGCCGACGTAACCGACGCCCATGCCGACGAGACCCACCACGAGGATCAGGGTGAAGCGACCGCGCGCGGGCATCGACCGCATCGCGAGACCGGCGAGGCCGGCCGCCGCCAGGGCGCCGGTGACGAGGACGGCGGCGGGCTGCGTGACGAGCACGGCGCCCGCGATGCGTTCGGGGGAGACGAAGGGCGTCCAGCTGCTGGTGCCGCGCAGCACCTCGGCGAGCGACGTCCATTCGGTGGTGACACCGGACGATTCGATGAAGTCGAGGAAGGGCGGACTGACGCGCCCGAGCAGCAGCAGCGGCACCATCCACCAGGTCACCGCGACGACGCACAGCGGCAGCCACCACAGCGTGAAGCGCCACCAGCGCCGGTTCGGGCGGTGCGCGGCCCACCACAGGGCCGCGACGAGACAGGCCGCGGCGGTCGCGACGGCGTTGATCGCGCCCATGAGCGCCACCGCCACGGCGGACTGCGCAGCGAGCCGGCGGGCCGAGCCGGGGTTCTGCGTGTTCAGATACCGCACCAACGGCAGCAGCACCCACGGCGCCAGCATCATCGGATGTGCTTCCGACGAGATGGAACCGAGCGTCGTGAGGACGCGCGGGGACAGCACGAACACCGTCGCCGCGATCAGGCGGGAGCTACGGCTCCCGATACCGAGGGCTTCGGCGAGGCGGACGAGGCCCCAGAATCCGGCGACGAGCAGCAGCACCCACCACACCCGCTGGGTGATCCACGGGGGGATGTGCAGCAGTTGTCCCGCGGCGAAGAACGATCCGTGCGGGAAGAAGTAGCCGTACGCCTGGTTCTGCACCTGCCCGAGCGGCGCCACACTGCTCCACTGGTGAGCGGCGCGCGTGAGGAAGCCGATCGGGTTCTGCGTCAGGTCGTACTTGGTGTCGGCGACGACCAGGCCCGGAACCTGGGCGAACGACAGGACCACCGCCACCGCGGTGACTGCGTACAGCCACCGACGGGACAGCGGTTCGGCGGACGGGAGCTCCGTCTCGCCTCGGTACGTGCGTGAACTCGAAGCGTTGCCGGCGCCGTCAGCGGCTGCCGTACTCAACCTGGTTCAGGAGGGACGAATCGGCGTTGCCACTGCGATCGATCTGAGGGCGCGAATTCTCCTGTACAGCGGCCGTCACGCCGAAGACCGCCACGGCGCCGAGTACGGCACCGACGACCACGCTACCCAGGCCCGGTCCCAGGAACTTCCCCATTCCGTCTCCCCATCTCCAGTGACGCAGGCAGTCATCGCCGGCCGCCACGCTGTCTATCGGTCCGCGCCAAACTATCACCCCGGAAGGCGTCGGCGGACGGTGCGAGCCTCCGAGTCGATCTTCACCGTCGCGGCGGTGCGCTACACGCCCAGCGCGCCGAGCAGCGTGCGCAGTTTCGCGGTGGTCTCGTCGAGTTCGGCGACGGGATCGGAATCGGCCACGATGCCACCTCCGGCCCAGGCCACGGCGCGTCGGCCGTCGGAACTGAGCTCCGCGCACCGGATGGCGACGAACCAGTCGCCGTCGCCCTGTTCGTCGCACCAGCCCACCGCGCCGCCGTAGAAGCGCCGGTCGCCCTCGACCCGGGAGATCACGTCCAGCGCGGCCTCGGTCGGGGTGCCCGCCACGGCCGGGGTGGGATGCAGGACGTGGGCGAGGGTGAGCGCGTCGGTACCGGGGTCGCGGAGGGTGCCGGTGATCGGCGTGGCGAGATGCCAGACATCGGGGGTCGCGGTGAGCTCGGGCTTGTCGGGGATGTCGAGGTCGCTGCACAACGGGGCCAGTCGCGTGCGGATCCAGTCGACGACGAAACCGTGCTCGGTGAGGTTCTTGTCCGAGGTCAGCAGTTCCTCACCGGCACGACGGTCCTCGTCCGGATCGGCCCGGCGTGCGGCGGTCCCGGCGAGGGGACGGCACGTGACGGTGTCACCGCGTCGGCTCACGAGCAGTTCGGGGGTCGCGCCGACCAGCGTGTGCCCCCAGTAGCGTTCACCCGCCGCGCTCAGGTCCAGCGCGTACGTCGCCGCGTCGGGATGGCGTTCGATCATGCGGGCCGCGAGCGCGAGCGGGTCGAGGGGGTCGTCGGCCTCGAGCGCGACCCGCCGGGCGGCGACGACCTTCTCCATCTCCCCGAGGGACAACCGCTCGACGAGCCGGCGCACCCGCTCGACGTGCACGCGGGGCAGTGGCAGCTCGGCGGAGATCCGCACCGGTGGCAGGTCCGACAGGTCGGACGGGGCCTGCCACGGGCCGTCGGTGATCTCGACGTCGTCGGGCTGCGCGAGGGCCACCGGACGGTGCCGCGAGAACGGCAGTGCACCGACGACGATCGTCGCCTTGCCGCTGCGGAGTGCCTGCGTGGCGGAGTGGACGTCGTCGAAGAACCGGCGGGTGCCGGTGGCGTGCACCGAGCGTTCGGCGCGCGAGAGCAGGAATCCGTCCATGGTGGATCGACAATATCCCTGCCTGTACCCGGCGCGCCGGTGACCCGGTGCGGGGCGTCAGCGACCCGGCGGCACGATCAGGACCGGTCTGTGACTGTGCCGGAGCACATGATCGGCCACCGACGACTGCAACAGCGACCGCAGACCGGTGGTGCCGCGGGTACCGGTGACGATGATGTCGACGTCGAGCTCGTCGGCGGCCTCGATGATCGCCGACCACACCGCGTTGACGACCTCGACGGTGCGGCCCTCGGCGTGCAGACCCGTCGAGCGGGCCAACTCGAGGCCCTCGTCGTTGGTGATGCGCGCGTCGGACAATGCGACGTCCTCGCTGTCCTCGTCGGGCACCCAGTCGGGTTGCATGACGCCGGACAGGCCGGACATGCGGGCGGCCTGCCGGACCATCGGTTCCCAGGCGGTGACGACGACGGCGCGGCACGACTCGAGGAAACGACCCGCATACTGCACGGCACGCTTCGAGTTCTCGGAACCGTCGTAGGCGATGAGGATCAGATCTGCGCCCACCGCGTACCCCCTGGGTCGGATTCGGATGCTCGGGTGCACCTTAACCCGCCGGAGCGTCCCTGGGGGAGGTTCGAGCTGTGGGTCTCCGAGGTTCGTCCGCTACCGTCGGCACCATGCGGATCCGTCACACTGTCGCCGCCGTGCTCGCGGTCGCCCTCACCACCGCGGGATGCGGTTCGTCCGATTCGGGCGGCGACGACCCGGTCGAGGCGACGTCGAGTTCGGCGACCGCCCCGTCCACCACCGCGACCGCCACGACCACCGAGGCGACCGCAGCTGCGACGTCGGCGACCTGCGGCGACGATCTGCTCGCCCGGCTGACGCTGCGGCAGAAGCTCGCCCAGTTGCTCAACGTCGGGGTCACGAGCGCCGCCGACGCGCAGGCCGTCGTCGAGTCGGAGCAGATCGGCGGCATCTTCATCGGCAGCTGGACCGACGCGTCGATGCTCACCGACCGTCTCGTGCCGCAGGTCGCTGCGCAGAGCGCGTTGCCGCTCATGGTCACGATCGACGAGGAGGGCGGCCGCGTGTCGCGCGTCGGCGACCTGTTCGGGCCCGACCCGTCCGCGCGGGAGACGGCGCAGACGATGACGGTCGACGAGACCTACCGGATGGCGTTCGAACGCGGACAGGAACTGAAGTCGCTGGGCATCACCGTCGACTTCGCGCCGGACGTCGACGTGAGCAGTCAGCCCGACGACTCCGTCATCGGCGACCGCTCGTTCTCCGACGATCCCGAGGTCGTCACGCAGTACGCCGGCGCCTACGCGCGGGGACTGATCGACGCCGGAATCATGCCGGTGCTCAAGCACTTTCCGGGACACGGCTCGGCCTCCGGCGATTCGCACACCGGTGCCGTGACCACCCCGCCGATCGAACAACTGCAGCAGAGCGATCTCGTGCCGTACCGCAGTCTGGTCTCGCCCGAGGTGGGTGTCATGCTCGGCCACCTCGACGTGCCGGGACTGACCGGCGGACTGCCCGCGAGCATCAGTCCGGCGGCGGTGGACCTGCTCCGCTCGGGTGCCTACGGCGGCCCCGCCTTCGGCGGCGTGATCTTCACCGACGACCTGTCGGGGATGCGCGCGATCACCGACACCTACGGCATCACCGAGGCCGTCGAGGCCGCGATGGTGGCGGGTGTGAACCAGGCGCTGTGGCTGACCACCGACGAGGTGCCCGCCGTGCTCGACCATCTCGAGCAGGTCGTCGCGGAGGGCACGCTCTCACTCGAATGGGTCGACGAATCGGTGCGGACCGTGACACGCGCGAAGGGCGCTCTGGACTGCTGAAATGACGCAGGTTGCTTCGACCGCAGGCTACCTACCGTAGAGTAAGAACTTCATTCGAGGAGTCCGGGAGGAGTCATGGCGGGCGGAACCAAGCGACTGCCGCGTGCGGTCCGCGAGCAACAGATGCTGGACGCCGCCGTCGAAGTGTTCTCCGAGCACGGTTTCCACAACACGTCCATGGACGCCATCGCGGCGCGGGCGTCGATCTCCAAGCCGATGCTCTACCTGTACTACGGGTCGAAGGACGAGTTGTTCGCGGCGTGCATCGCGCGCGAGGGGCAGCGGTTCGTCGAGGCGCTCACACCGGCAGGCGACCCCACCCTCGCCCCGCGTGAACAACTGCGGGTCGCGCTCGAGTCGTTCCTCGGCTTCGTCGACGAGCACCGGCCGTCGTGGATGGTCCTCTATCGTCAGGCGTTGTCGCAGCAGGCCTTCGCACCCCAGGTGCAGGGCAGCCGCGACCGGCTGATCGAACTCACCGCGCACCTGCTCGAATCGAGCACGCGCGATCCGGAACCCGACACGAACTTCACGATCATGGCCGTCGCACTCGTCGGTGCGGGTGAGGCCGTCGCCGACCGCATCGCCGGCGGTGAGATCGACGTGCAGCAGGCAGCGGATCTGCTCGAGAACCTCGCCTGGCGTGGTCTTGCGGGACGCAAGCGTTCCGATCAGATGCACTGAACCGTCTCACTGAGAACGCCTCGGCCACAAGGGTATTCACCACACGAGGGTTCGGGCGGGGTGGAACGCCCCCATCGCGTCC